>NZ_JBWGIO010000009.1:0-337901 GCF_057784215.1 Mesorhizobium sp. CNPSo 4661
AGATCGCAATCAGCCTCTGGCCAAAACCCAAACCAAGCCTCGCATGAGGCCAATCCGCCGCGGCAGCCTCCTGACATCTATTTGCCGAGCGCAATCTATCCACAAAACAAAACCCCGCCGAAAATCGACGGGGTTTGTCAGCGGTCTGGCGGCGCCTCTCGGCGCCGCTTCCGTCTCGGGAGGGAGACGTCGTCCAGGGTGGAGCCGGCCGATTACGCGGCGGCTTTGGCCTCGATCTGCTTGGCCTTGTCCGAAGACTGGGTGATCGCGATCTTGCGCGGCTTCAGCTCCTCGGGAATGTTGCGCTTGAGGTCGACGAAGAGCAGGCCGTTCTTCAGCGTCGCGCCTTCGACCTCGACATGGTCGGCGAGCTGGAAGCGGCGCTCGAAAGCGCGCGAGGCGATGCCGCGATAGAGCAGCTCGGAACCCTCGCCATCGCCCTCTTCCTTGCGCTCGCCCTTGACGGTGAGCACGTTGCGGTGGGCTTCGATCGAAATCTCGTCTTCCGAGAAGCCGGCAACGGCCATCGAGATGCGGTAGGCGTTCTCGCCGGTGCGCTCGATGTTATAGGGCGGATAGGTCTGCGCGGTCTCGGGCTGGCCGAGCGAATCGAGCATGGTGAAGAGCCGGTCGAAGCCGACGGTCGAGCGATAGAGCGGGGAAAAATCAACGTGACGCATGAGGTGTTCTCCTTTGAGCAACATGGTTTGCGTATGACCCGGTGCGAAACCCTCGAAAGGCGTTCCGGATAGGCCAGCGGCCCCGACATCAGCGGCCGCAACCTTCATTTGGGAAGCGCAAAAAGCCATTTCAAGGCTTTTGACCGGCGCAAAACCGCCATGTTGATGAACGGCGGATGAACCCAGGCTTCGGCATCCGTTCAGCCACGCGTCGCTAAGCTTCAGCCAAGGTCGAGCAGTTCCGGGAAAAACGCGAAGCGGTTTCCGCCAGGAATTGCGTCACGACAAAGAGACAAGCGGCGCCTCCTTTCCCGTGCCGCGACGAGGCCGAACCGGGTGCAACGTCCCTTCCTCCCGGATCGACAGAGGCCGGAAGTGCGCCGCAGGCACTTCCGGCCTTCCCATTTCAAGGCGGCCGCGTAAATCCTCGCAACGCCTTTGCTTTTGCCGCCTGGCCGTCTATCACCATGGCCGACGCCTCGCCCGTCCGGGCAAAGGTCAACCAACGACGCGCCGAATGACGTATCTTTTCCATCTGACCGAGGACAATCCCGCGCCGCAGAATGCCGCGGGCGGCTTCTTCACCACGCGTGACGGCAAGAAGATCCGCTACGGCGTCTTTGCCGCTGTCGCCCGTCCGCTGCAGGGCACGGTGGTTCTGCTGACCGGCCGCAACGAATGCATCGAGAAATATTTCGAGACCATTCGCGATCTCGCCGACCGCGGCTTCGGCGTCGCTGTGCTCGACTGGCGCGGCCAGGGCGATTCCAGCCGCCTGCTGCGCAACCGCCAGCGCGGCTATGTCCGCAGCTTCCGCGACTATACGCGCGACCTCGAGCAGTTCTTCGAGGAGATCGTGCTGCCTGACTGCCGCGGCCCCTATTACATCCTCGCCCACTCCACGGGCGCGGTGATTGCGCTGCTTGCCTCGCCGTCGATGGTCAACCGCGTGCGCCGCATGGTGCTGCTGACGCCCTTCCTCGCCGTGCCCGACCTGCCTGTTTCGATAAGCACGGTGCGCCGCATCTGCGCGATCTTCTGCGCGCTGGGTCTTGGCTGGCTCTATGCCGCGCTCGGCCCGCGGCCGAAAGTGCCGCCGCCTTTCGAGCTGAACAAGGTGACCTCGGATCCCGCGCGCTATCGGCGCAATGTCGGCATCTACGAGGCCTGGCCGCATCTCGCGCTCGGCGGCCCGACGATCCGCTGGCTCAAGGCCGCCGCCGCGGCTGCGGAAGCCGTTAGCCATCCGGATTTCATGGCAAGGGTCAAGGTGCCGATGCTGATCGTCGCCGCCGGCGCCGACCGGGTGGTCTCGACCAGGGCGGTGGAGGCCTATGCCAGGAAACTGCGCGTCGGCTCGCTGTTGATGATCGACGGCGCCGAGCACGAAATCCTGCAGGAGAAGGACATCTATCGCGAGCAGCTCCTGGCCGCTTTCGACGCCTTCATTCCAGGCACCGGCGACGGTCCCTGATCGCGGTCGAAATCCTGCGGCGGCCAGCCCACGCCGCTGAGCGCATCAGCCGCGCAGCGCCGCCATCGCCGCAGCGTGAAGCTCGGGCGTCGCCGCCGCCACTATGTCGCCGCCCTTCTCCGCCGGTCCGCCTTCGAAAGTGGTGATGACGCCGCCGGCCTTCTCGATGATCGGGATCAGCGCAACGATGTCGTAGGGCTTCAGGCCCGGATCGGCGACGATGTCGATGCTGCCCGCCGCCAGCATGGCGAAGGCGTAGCAGTCGGTGCCGTAGCGGGCGAGTTGCACCTTTGTCTCGAACTGGTCGTAGCGCTTGCGCGCATCGCCCTTGAACAGGGCCGGCGTGGTCGTGAACAGCGTCGCTTGCGCAAGGTCGGTCGTCTTGCGGGTGGCGAGCCTGCGCGGGCCGCCCGGTCCTTCGTAGTGCGAACCGGACGCGTTGGCATAGAACAACTCGCCGGTGAAAGGTTGCGACATCATGCCGGCGACCGCATCGCCGTCGACGGTCAGCCCGACCAGCGTTCCCCACACCGGGACGCCGGAGATGAAGGCGCGGGTGCCGTCGATCGGATCGATCACCCAGACATGCCGGCTGGCGAGGTTCTGGCTGCCATGCTCCTCGCCGAGAATGCCGTGCTGGGGATATTCGGCGGAAATCAGTGCCCGGATCGCGCGCTCGGCCTCGCGATCGGCCTCCGTTACCGGATCGAAGCTCCCCGCCTCCTTGTTGGCGACCGCCCCCTGGCTGCGGAAGCGCGGCAAGGTTTCGGCGGCGGCGGCATGTGCGATGCGCCGCATGAAATCGATGCTGATATCCAAGTCGCTCTCCCCATCGCGGCCTTTGACGGCCACTCTTTCTCGCCAAACAGGCGCGCTGAAGACCGGTCAGACGCCCGTTTTCTGTTGCCTGAATGTCACATTTGAGCCGCCGAAGCGGAATTTCCACATCATATTGAATTAAAAAAGCCAACTGTCGATTGACATTTGTGCGGCGCACAATAATTTTGCCATCGGACAGGTTTTCCTGTCCATGCCCTCCTTGGGCGTTTCCTCCCTAGACTTCGACCGTGTCGTGAAAACGATGCGGTCTTTTTTTCGAGCAATTCCAGGAAAAGTGTGAGGCGGTTTTCCGTCCGGAATTGCGTTTACAAAGAACTCGGCGCGCCGACCGCGCCGTCATTCCGCCGCCAGCGGCAAATCGACGAAATGATGGTCGGGCATCGACATCAGGTCGGCCGAGAAACGGGTCAGGTCGCGGGCCAAGGTGTCGAAGCCGGCCGATTTCTGGAACGTCCGCTCGTCCATGTAAAGCCCGCGATTGACCTCGATCTGGAGCGCATGCAGATGCCGTGCCGGTCTGCCGTAATGCTCGGTGATGAAGCCGCCGGCATAGGGCTTGTTGTGCGCGACCGTGTAGCCCATGCCGACAAGCAGGCTGATCGCCATTTCGGTCAGCGCCGGCGAGGCCGAGATGCCGAACCGGTCGCCGATGATGAAGTCGGGCCGCACGCCATTGTCGCCGACGCGTATGCTGGCCGGCATCGAGTGGCAGTCGATCAGCACGGCATAGCCGAACCTGGCATGCGTCCTGGTCAGGAGCCGCTTCAGCGTCTCGTGATAGGGCTTGTACACCGCTTCGATGCGTCCCACTGCCTCGGCCAGCGGCAGCCGCCCCGGATAGATATCGAGCCCCTCGCCGACCAGCTTCGGCACCGTGCCGAGCCCGCCGGCGACGCGCGCCGAGCGGATGTTGCAGAAGGACGGCACCGGCTCCGCGAACATGCGCGGGTCGAGCTCCCACGGCTCGCGGTTGACGTCGAGATAAGCGCGCGGAAAGTTCGCCGTCAGCAGCGGTGCGCCGAGCGGCACTGCGCCGCCGAAAAGCTCCTCGACATAGCAGTCCTCCGACCGGCGGATGGCATTGCGGTCGAGCCGCGCCATGGCCAGGAACCGGTCCGGATAGTGGCGGCCGCTATGCGGTGAGTTGAACAGGAAAGGGACGCGCTGTTCGGCGCCCGATCGGATTTCGAAGGGTGGAACGACCGAAAAATCCTCGGCTGCCGTCTTCAATTTGTACGAACCAGGATGAAGCACTGCGTCATGACGTAAAACTGCCACCTTGCGCCTGGCATGTCCAGCATTTCAGGCGGCGAAACCGCGCCCTAAACCGCATGTCGCATGCCCTTCATTCACTTGATGTTTACCGGCTCCATCTCATATACAGGATGGTTAACGGCCTTGCCCGGCGGCAGGCTTGGGGCGGGTGATTCGGACGGGACATGATGGCACGCATTCTGCTGGCGGAAGACGATGACGATATGCGCCGCTTCCTCGTCAAGGCGCTGGAACGCGCCGGCTACCAGGTAAGCGATTTCGACAATGGCGCCAGCGCCTATGAGCGGCTGCGCGAGGAGCCGTTCTCGCTGCTTTTGACCGACATTGTCATGCCGGAAATGGACGGCATAGAGCTCGCCCGCCGCGCCACCGAGATCGACCCGGACCTCAAGGTGATGTTCATCACCGGCTTTGCCGCGGTCGCCCTCAATCCTGATTCCAAGGCACCCAAGGACGCCAAGGTGCTGTCGAAGCCCTTCCACCTGCGCGATCTCGTCAACGAGGTCGAGAAGATGCTGCAGGCGGCCTGAGCCGTCCTTAGGGTGCATCGAGGCCTGCGTCGGCAAGCACTTCGCCGATGCGACAAACGGAAGCCGTCTTTCCACATTCCCGCTATTGACGCGCCGGATCAAAAGTGGTGTATGCGCGGCGTCGGATGGGCGTGTAGCTCAGCGGGAGAGCACTGCATTGACATTGCAGGGGTCACAAGTTCAATCCTTGTCACGCCCACCATCCTTTCAATAACTCAGCCACTTGGTTTGGCACCGCCCCCGGGCAGCACCGTTTAAAGCTGCTACCCGAGATCCCCTTCGAACATCACCAGCACGCGATTCGACGCCTTGAGCGCGAAGCGCATGGCTTCCTCATAGGCCGGGTCGGCATAGCAGGCCTTGGCGATCTCCAGCGACGGAAATTCCACCAGGACCATGCGCTTGGCATCGCGCGCCTCGACGAGCAGAGGCGGTTGCTTCGTCGTGTTGGTGCGTGCCTGGTATTTTTCGCCGATCGGCTTCCAGAGCCGGCCATATTCGGCCTGCGCCTCCTGGTCCGAGATTTCGGTTCCGACGATGAGCCAGTATCCCTTCACGCTGAAGCGCTCCCTGATGATTGCAGGCCTACACCATGAACTCGCCGCCGTTGATGTGCAACAAATGGCCGGTGACGAACTTGCCCATATCCGATGCGAGATAGAGGCAGGCATTGGCGACGTCCTCGGCTGTCCCCAGCGCCCTTAGCGGCACGGTCGCCTTAACATGCTCGTAGGTTTCCGCGAGGTCGGGGTACCACGCTGCGTTCCTGTCGGTGTCCAGCCATCCGGGGGCAATGCTGTTGGCGGTCACGCCGTCCGGCCCGCATTCCAGCGCCACGGCCTTCGCCAGCCCGTGCATGCCGTGCTTGGCGGCAACGACATGCGCCCTGTTTGCCAGCGGGAAAAGAGCGTCCGTGCCGGCCATGTAAAGCAGGCGCCCGAACTTTTTTCGGCGCATGTGCGGCAGCACCGCCTGGGTTAGGATGAATGCCGACCCAAGGTTGGTGTCGATCACTTTCTGCCAGTCCTGAACGGTAATCTCGTCGATGCGCTGATGCGGTCTTATCCCCACGCAGGATACCGCGATGTCGACGCCGCCGAGCTCCGCGGCTGCCCTCTCGACCAGAGCGTTCATGGCGATCTCGTCGGTGCCGTCGCAGATAGATGCCAGCGCCTCGACACCGAGGGATCGAGCCTCGTCCGCGACGGCCTCGATCTTGGCCGCGTCGCTGCCGCCAGTTATGACGATGTGCGCCCCGGCTCGAGCGAACGCCAGGGCGGCGGCCTTGCCGATGTTTTGACCGGCCGCGGTGATGACCGCCACCCGCCCCTTCAAGCCGGAAACTTCCATATGCTCACCTGTAGTCACAGTCGCGTTGACGGATCGCGTCCTTTTCGGACCGATCATTTTGCAAGATGAGAACCAAAGCCGAGGCTCCGCGGAGAAGCAAGCCGAAGCGATAGCCAAGCGTGTCGGCAAGCGACTTCGCATTGACCATGGCCAGAAGGCGGCCGCCCAGACCGTCGTCCCTTGTCGCCGCTATGAGCTTCGATCGGGGATCATGCCGAGCCAAGACGGATGTCGCCCTTCTCGACATGTTCGAGGAACCAGGCATAGGTCTGCTTCAGTCCGTCGCGCAGCGCGTATTTCGGCCGCCAGCCGGTCGCGAACAGGCGCGACACATCCATCAGCTTGCGCGGCGTGCCGTCCGGCTTCGTCGGATCGAACACGATCGTGGCGCCGGCGCCGACGACCGATACGACGGCGCCGGCAAGCTCGGCGATGGTGACGTCCTCGCCGCTCCCGACATTGACATGGCCATCGCCGGAATAATTCTTCAAAAGCCAGACAAAGGCATCGGCCGCGTCGTCGACATGCAGGAACTCCCGCATCGGACGGCCCGATCCCCACACCTGCAGGGTCTTTTGACCGGTGAGCTTCGCCTCATGCGCCTTGCGCATCAGCGCCGGCACGACATGGCTGCTGTCGAGGTCGAAATTGTCGCCCGGACCGTAGAGATTGGTCGGCATGGCCGAGATGTAGTTGACGCCATATTGCCGCCGGTAGGCCTGGCAAAGTTTCAAGCCGGCTATCTTGGCGACGGCGTACCATTCGTTGGTGGGTTCGAGCGGGCCGGTGAGCAGCGCGTCTTCCGGGATCGGCTGCGGCGCGAGCTTTGGGTAGATGCAGGACGAGCCCAGGAACAGGAGCTTCCGCACCCCGCTGCGGAAGGCAGCCTCGATGACGTTGGTCTGCACGACGAGGTTTTCGTAAAGGAAATCCACCGGGAAGCTGTTGTTGGCCAGGATGCCGCCGACCTTGGCGGCCGCCATGATCACCGCGTCCGGCCGCCGGTCCTCCATCCAGCGGCGCACGCCGGCCTGGTCGAGAAGGTCGAGCTCGCTTCGCGCCACCGTCACGATCTCGCAATCCTCGCCCGCCAGGCGGCGCACCAGCGCCGAGCCGACCATGCCGCGATGGCCGGCGACGAAAATGCGCTTTCCCTTGAGATCGAAGGTCTGATCCATCCGGCAGCCTCCGCCATTGCCGTATTCGTCCGCGCCCGTTTTCGGCAAGCGAATACGATTTACCGGCGGAACGCAAATCCCCCGCGCGGGGGATGACCTCAGATGCCGGCCATCGCCAGCAGGGTCTTCATCCTGGCGACGGCCAGCTCGGGGTCGGCCAGCAGACCGGCCTGGTCGGAGAGGCGGAAGACATCCGCGTAATGGCATATGCCGCGCGCCGACTGCATGCCGCCCACCATGGTGAAGTGGTTCTGATGTCCGTTCAGCCAGGCCATGAACACGATGCCCGCCTTGTAGTATTCCGTCGGCGCCTCGAAGATCTTGCGCGACAGCGGCACTGTCGGCGCCATCAGCACGTCGTAGCCGGCCCTGTTGCCTTCCGCCAGTTTCGCCAGTGCGGCGTTCGCCACGGGGGCGATGGCGTCGAAGATGCCGAGCAGCGCGTGCGAGTGTTTCCTGCCGTCGCCGACGATCAGCTCGGGGTAGTTGAAGTCGTCGCCGGTGAACATCATCACCCCGTCGGGCAGTCGGTCGCGCAGCAGCACCTCCTTCTCCGCATCGAGCAGCGATATCTTGATGCCTTCGACCTTGTCGGCGTGCCGCTCGATGATGGCCACGACCGTGTCCAGCGCCGCGCCGAAATCGTTGCTGCCCCAGTAGCCCTTGAGCGCCGGATCGAACATGTCGCCCAGCCAGTGCAGGATGACCTTGCCCGATGCCTGGGAGAGCATCCGGTCATAGACGCGGGCATAATCGTCGGGACCTTTTGCCACCGCCGCCAGCGCGCGGCTCGCCATCATGATCGCCTTGCCACCCTCGCCTTCGATGAAGGCGAATTGTTCTTCATAGGCGCGGATGACGTCGTCGAGCGTCTTGGCCGCAGCCGGCGCCAGGTGATCGGTCCCAGCTCCCGATGCGAGGTCGGCGCCCGGCACCGTTTTAGCCTCCGCGATCGAACGCCGGATCAGTTCCTTCGCGCTCGCCCAGTCGAAACCCATGCCGCGCTGGGACGTGTCCATGGCCTCGGCGATGCGGAAGCCGAGCCGCCACAGATGGTGGCGGAACGCCATCGTCCTGTCCCAGTCGACCGCCGGCCGCGACCACGGATTGGTCATGGCGATGGGGTCGGCAACGACATGGGCGGCGGCATAGGCGACGCGCGAAAAACGCGCGCCCTTGATCGCTTCGACTGGTTTGCCGACGAGCCGGTAGCTGACCCGGTCGCCGTTTGCCGCAGGCAAGATGATGTCCATGGAACCTCTCCCGTTGCGGTCGCTATAAATGGAACGTTCCAATAAATCAAGAAGCTTTATGATCCAAGGCGCTCAGGCCGACCGAGCATATCGTCTCCATCGAGTAACCCTTGCATTCATTGGAGTTTTGAACCGCTTCAATCAATTTTTCGAATCCCGGCCGGAATCACGATTGACTCTGATTTGGATCAATGATTAGAACGTTCCAATAAAGTTGCTCGAAAATTGGAGGACATGACGAGGATGGCCAGCCGGGCCAAGGCGACGATCCTGGACATCGCCCGCGAGGCCGGCGTGTCCAAATCGACGGTATCGCTCGTGCTACAGGGCAGCGGGCTGATCCGGCCTGAAACCGCGGTCAAGGTGCGCAAGGCGATCGAGGATGTCGGCTATGTCTACAACCGCGGCGCCGCCAATCTGCGCAAGGCCCATTCCAACGTCATCGGCATGGTGATCAACGATCTCACCAACCCGTTCTTCGCCGAGCTTGCCGTCGGCATGGAACGCGTCTTCCAGGCGGCAGGCATCGTGCCCTTCATCGCCAACACGGCCGAGAACCCGGTGCGCCAGGAAGAGGTGCTGAAGTCGCTGATGGAGCAGGGCGTGGCTGGCCTCATCGTCTCGCCGGCGCGCGGCACCACGCCGGGCGCCTTCCGCCGCATCGAGACGGCCGGCGTGCCGATCGTCTTTGCCATGCGCCGCCTGCCCGACAGCCGCATCCCGGTGATCGCGCCGGACAATCATCGCGGCGCGGTGCTTGCCACCGAGCATCTGATCCACAGGGGCCATCGCCGCCTGGCCTTCTTCGGCGGCTCATCCGACCTCGTCGTCTATCACGAGCGCCTGGGCGGTTTCCTCGAAGCCTGCAAGACGCTTGGCATCCCGGCCTCCGATCGGCTGATCGTCGAGGGCGAGACCAGCCGCAAGGGCGGCATGGCTTGCCTGGAGACGGCGCTTGCCGCGGCCGAACCGCCGACGGCCGCACTCTGCTTCAACGACGCGGTTGCCTTCGGCGTCATGCTGGCGCTGCGCCGGCGCAATCTGGAAGCGGGAGTGGACTTTGCCGTCGTCGGCTTCGACGACGTCACCGAGGCCGAGCACTATAGTCCGGCGCTGACCAGCGTTGCCGTCGACACAGCGGGCCTCGGCGAGCGCGCGGCCCATGTCATGCTGAAGATGATCCAGTCTCGCACCACGCGCGCCGAGGACCATACCGGCGCCGTCAGCCTGGTCGTGCGGGAAAGCTGCGGACCGGACCGCAACAGCCAAGTGGGAGACGCGGCATGAGCGTGCGATGGGGACTGATCGGCGCCAGCACGATCGCCAGACAGTTCATGATCGATGCCATCCGCGCGCAGGCCGATGGCGAGGTCGCTGCCGTCATGAGCTCGAACGCCGAGCGCGCAAAGGCCTATGCCCACGAGAACGGCATTCCGGCCGCCGTCTCGACCCTCGATGCGCTGCTCGGCACGGATATCGACGCCGTCTACATCTCGACCACCAATGAATTGCACCTCGAACAGGGGCTTGCCGCGATCAAGGCGGGCAAGCATGTGCTGTGCGAAAAGCCGCTGGCGCTGACCAGCGCCGATGCAAGGAAGATGGTCGCCGCGGCGAAAGCTGCTGGCATCGTCTTCGGCACCAATCATCATTTGCGCAATGCCGGCGCCCACCGTGCCATGCGCGAGGCGATTGCCGCCGGCCGCATCGGCAAGCCGGTCGCGGCGCGCGTCTTCCACTCGGTTTTCCTGCCGGAGAACCTTCAGGGCTGGCGCATCACCAGGCCGGACGCCGGCGGCGGCGTGGTGCTCGATATCACCGTGCACGATGCCGACACGCTGCGCTTCGTGCTCGGCGACGATCCGGTCGAGATATCGGCCTTCACGCAGTCGGCCGGCATGGCCGGCGGCGGGCTGGAGGACGGCGCCATGTGCATCTGGCGCTTCAAGTCCGGCGTCATTGCACAGTCGCATGAGGGCTTCACGACCAAGTTCGCCGGCACCGGCTTCGAGGTGCACGGATCGGAAGGATCGCTGGTCGCCACCGATGTGATGACGCAGAAGCCAGTCGGCTCGGTGCTGCTGCGCAGCGCGAAGGGCGAGGAAGAGCTGAATTTCGATCGCGAGGACCTTTACACCCGCTCGGTGCGCCGGTTCCACGCCGCGATCCGTGGCGAGGGCCAGCCCTCCGCCACCGGCGAGGACGGCATCTGGTCGCTGGCCTCTGCCGAGGCGGCTTTGCAGTCGGCGAAGACCGGCAAGACTGTTTCAATCGATCCGAAACTCGGGAGCGGAAATTGAGCAAGGTCGTTTCCGCGGCGCATGCCGCCAGCCTGATCAAGGACGGCATGGTCGTCTCGGTGTCGTCGTCGAGCGGCCTCGGCTGCCCGGACGCCGTGCTTGCCGCGATTGGCGAGCGTTTCGACACCCAAGGCCATCCGAAGGCGATCACCACGCTGCATCCGATCGCCGCCGGCGACATGTACGGCATCAAGGGCATCGACCATCTCGCCAAGCCGGGACTGTTGAAGCGCACGCTCTGCGGCTCCTACCCGTCCGGCCCCTCCTCCGCCGAGCCGCCACGGATCTGGAAGATGATCGGCGACAATTCCGTCGCCGCCTACAACGTGCCTTCGGGCATCCTGTTCGACATGCATCGCGAGGCCGCCGCCAAGCGGCCGGGCGTGCTGACCAAGGTCGGCCTCGACACCTTCGCCGACCCGCGCCACCAGGGCTGTGCCATGAACGCGGCGGCCAGTGAGCCGATCGTTTCGGTACAGCAGTTCGACGGCGAGGAATGGCTCTATTTCCGCGCCATCGTGCCGAACATCTCGATCATCCGCGCCACCACGGCCGACGAGCGCGGCAACCTGACCTATGAGCACGAAGGCGCCTATCTCGGCGGCCTGGAGCAGGCGCTGGCGGCCCGCAACAATGGCGGCATTGTCATCGCGCAGGTAAAGCGCGTCGTCGAGAAGGGCACGCTGAAGCCGCATGATGTGCGCGTTCCGGGCGTCCTGGTCGACCATATCGTGGTGGCGCCCGACCAGTTGCAGACGACGCAGACACCTTACGACCCGGCGATCTCGGGCGAGATCTTCCGGCCGCTGTCGAGCTTCCGCACGCCGGAGATGAACGTCCAGAAGGTCATCGCGCGCCGCGTCGCCATGGAATTGCGCGACGGCATGGCCGTCAACATCGGCTTCGGCATCTCCGCCAACGTGCCGCGCATCCTTCTCGAGGAAGGCCAGCACGGCAAGGTCACCTGGGTGATCGAGCAGGGCGCGGTCGGCGGCGTGCCGCTGCTCGACTTCAAGTTCGGCTGCGCCTCGAACGCCGAGGCGATCATGCCCTCGCCACACCAGTTCATCTACTTCCAGGCCGGCGGCTTCGACGCCTCGCTGCTCTCCTTCCTGCAGATCGACCGCCATGGCTCGGTCAACGTGTCGAAGCTTTCGGCGCGGCCGCATGTGACGGCCGGCGCGGGCGGCTTCGTCGACATCACGTCGCGGGCGAAGAAGATCGTCTTCTCCGGCTTCTTCAATGCCGGCGCCAAGCTTTCGCTGGCGAACGGCGCCATCCGCATCGACCAGGAAGGCAAGGTGAAGAAGGTGGTCGAGGAGGTGGAGCACATCTCCTTCTCGGGAAAACGCGCTGTCGCCCAGGGACAGGACATCACCTATGTCACCGAGCGCTGTGTGATGAAGCTGACACCGGACGGGCTGATGGTGACGGAGCTCGCGCGCGGCATCGACCTCGAACGTGACGTGCTGGCGCAGGCAGAGATCCCGCTTGGCGTCGCCAACGACCTCAAGATCACGCATGCGTCGCTTTACCAGGACAGGCCGATCGGCCTGTCGCTCAACGGCGGCGCCTCGCTCGGAGGCACGCATGGCTGAGCGTCTCGTCACTTTCGAGCAGGACGGCGCCATCGGCGTCGTCACATTGCGCCGGCCGGAGAAATTCAATGCGCTCGACATCCCGATGCTGCGCGTGCTGGAGACAGCGCTCGACGAGGCGGAGCTGGCCGAGGGCGTCCGCGTCGTGCTTCTCCGCGGCGAAGGCAAGGGCTTTTGCGCCGGCGGTGACGTCGAGGCCTGGGGTGCGATGAGCGCCGCCGATTTCCAGATGCAATGGGTGCGCTACGGCCATCGCGTCTTCGACCGACTGGCCCGGCTCAGACAACCAACCATCGCCGTGCTGTCTGGTCATGCTTTGGGCGGCGGACTGGAACTGGCCGCAGCCTGTGATTTCCGCGTCGCCGAAACCCAGGTGAAGCTCGGCTTCCCGGAAACCTCGATCGGCGTCGTGCCTGGATGGTCCGGCACGCAGCGCGCCGTGCGCCGCTTCGGCGCGCAAATCGTGCGACGCATGGCGATTGGCGGCGAGGTTTTCCCGGCAAAAGACGCATTCGCGCACGGCATCGTCGACCGGCTGGTCGAAACCGGCAAGGCTTTTGACGAAGCCAAGGTGTGGGCCGAAAAAATTGCCGAACGCGGCCCGCTGGCGACCGAGGCCGCCAAGCTGATGATCGGCGTTGCCGAAGGCGAGGAAAACGCCGCCGCGACCGAGGCGCTGGCCAGCGGCTTCATTGCGCTGACCGGCGACCTCAAAGCCGGTGTCGACGCCTTCAAGGCCAAGCAGAAGCCGGCCTTTTCGAGATCCTAGAGAAGAAACGATGAACGCACCGCTCAACATCTCCGTGCCGGTCGAGGCGTCCCAGGCTCCGAAGGCCTACAAGCTTTTGATCGACGGCAAGCATGTCGAAGCCCGCGACGGCCGCAGCATCGAGCGCGCCAGCCCCGGCCACGGTTTTGTCGTCTCGCGCTATGCCCAGGCCAGCGCTGCGGACGTCGAGGCGGCGGTGCAGGCCGCGCACAAGGCGTTCGAGACCGGCCCGTGGCCGCGCATGAAGGCATCGGAGCGCGCGGCGGTTCTGCTGAAGGCCGCCGACCTGATCGAGACCCGGCTGGAAGAGATCGCCCGCCTCGACGCGCTGGAATCGGGCAAGCCGATCGCCCAGGCGCGCGGCGAGATCGGCGGCGCGGTCGACATCTGGCGCTATGCCGCTTCGCTTGCCCGCACGCTGCATGGCGAAAGCTATGCCAATCTGGGCGACGATATGCTCGGCGTCGTGCTGCGCGAGCCAATCGGCGTCGTCTCGATCATCACGCCGTGGAATTTCCCCTTCCTGATCGTCAGCCAGAAACTGCCTTTCGCGCTCGCCGCCGGCTGCACGGCGGTGGTGAAGCCGAGCGAGATGACGTCGGCCTCGACCTTCGTGCTCGGCGACATCCTGCTCGAGGCTGGATTGCCGGCCGGCGTCGTCAACATCCTCGCCGGCTTCGGCGCCGATGTCGGCGCGCCGATGGTCAGCCATCCGCTGGTCGAGATGGTCTCCTTCACCGGCTCGACCCGTGTTGGCAAGACGACCATGGCCGCCGCTTCCGATTCCTTGAAGAAGGTCTCGATGGAACTCGGCGGCAAGAACGGCCAGATCGTCTTTCCCGACGCCGACCTCGAGGCGGCGGCGGATGCCGCGGTGTTCGGCGGCTTCTTCAACGCCGGCGAATGCTGCAATGCCGGCAGCCGCCTGATCGTGCATGAGGCGATCGCCGACGACTTCCTCAACGCGGTCAAGGCGCTGTCCCGGAAGGTCCGCGTCGGCGATCCACTCGACGATCGCACCAAGGTCGGCGCGATGATCTCGGCCGACCACATGGAAAAGGTAGCCGGCTATGTGACGGCGGCGGAAACCGACGGCGGCAACGTTTTCGCCGGCGGCGCCAGGCTTGCCTCCAATGCCGGCCAATATCTCGATCCGACCATCATCAGTAACGTTACAGAGGATATGGCGATCGCGCGCGAGGAAGTGTTCGGACCGGTGCTGTCCGTGCTCACTTTTGAAACGATTGAAAAGGCATTGCGCATTGCCAACAACACGCCCTATGGTCTGTCTGCAGGGGTATGGAGCGCCGGCGTCGACACGTGCATGTCGGTGGCGCGCGGTGTGCGTTCGGGGACGGTTTGGGTGAATACGTTCATGGAAGGTTATCCCGAACTGCCCTTCGGCGGCTACAAGCAGTCCGGTCTGGGACGTGAACTCGGCAAACGCGCCGTCGAGGATTATACCGAGGAAAAGACAATCCAGTTTCATCGCGGCCGGCGCACCGGTTGGTGGGTCGGCTGAGTTGGGAGACCCCGGCGGACACCCGCCGGTTATGTGCATGCAACAAGGGAGGTAGTACATGTTGCGCAAACTGCTTATCGGAACGGCTCTTGCGACGAGCTTTGCGTTCTCGGCGCATGCCGCGGACGTCAAGGAAGTGCAGATGCTGCATTGGTGGACGTCGGGCGGCGAAGCGGCTGCTCTGAACGTGCTGAAGCAGGATCTGGCCAAGGAAGGTTATTCCTGGAAGGACGTGCCGGTAGCCGGCGGCGGCGGCGACGCCGCCATGACCGCGCTGAAGGCTATGGTCGCGGCCGGCAACTATCCGACCGCATCGCAGATGCTTGGCTACACCGTGCTCGACTATGCCGCCGCCGGCGTCATGGGCGACCTGACCGAGACCGCCAAGAAGGAAGGCTGGGACAAGTCGGTTCCGGCGGCGCTGCAGAAGTTCTCCGTCTATGATGGCAAGTGGGTCGCGGCTCCGGTCAACGTCCACTCGGTCAACTGGCTGTGGATCAACAAGGCGGTGATGGACAAGATCGGCGGCACCGAGCCTAAGACCTTCGACGACTTCATCGCCCTGCTCGACAAGGCCAAGGCTGCCGGCGTCACCCCGCTCGCTCTGGGTGGCCAGAACTGGCAGGAAGCCACCATGTTCGACTCCGTCGTGCTGTCGACCGGCGGGCCGGAATTTTACAAGAAGGCGATGAACGATCTCGATGAGGAGTCGCTCAAGTCCGATACGATGAAGAAGTCGTTCGACAACCTCGCCAAGCTCGTCAAATATGTCGACCCGAACTTCTCGGGCCGCGACTGGAACCTTGCCACCGCCATGGTCATCAAGGGCGACGCGCTGGTTCAGGTCATGGGCGACTGGGCCAAGGGCGAGTTCCACGCCGCCAAGAAGACCCCGGGCACCGACTTCCTTTGCTACCGCTTCCCGGGCACCGACGGCTCGGTGATCTACAACTCCGACATGTTCGGCATGTTCAACGTTCCGGACGACCGCAAGGCCGCCCAGATCGCTCTGGCCACCGCCACCCTGTCGAAGAGCTTCCAGTCGGCCTTCAACGTGGTGAAGGGTTCGGTCCCGGCCCGCACCGACGTGCCTGACACCGACTTCGACGCCTGCGGCAAGAAGGGCATCGCAGACCTGAAGAAGGCCAATGACGGCGGCACGCTGTTCGGCTCGCTGGCCCAGGGCTATGGCGCCCCGCCGGCCGTCGCCAACGCCTACAAGGATGTCGTGTCGAAATTCGTCCATGGTCAGATCAAGACCTCCGACGAAGCCGTGACCGAACTGGTCAAGGCGATCGACGACGCCAAGTAAGGTTCACTTGAACCAAATCTCCCCCGCTTCGGCGGGGGAGGTCTCCTGTCGACAAAAGGTGTGGGACAAAACCCTGGTGCGATTTCGCGCTGGGCTGTTTCCGACCAACCGGTACTGGATGAGCCGATGAGCACAGTCGCCGAGACCCAGATCAAGCTGACACCGGAGCACGACGCCCGCCCTGGCGCGTCGGTCCGTTCGCGGCTGCAGGACCTGCTGCCGAAGATCGTATTGGCGCCAAGCTTCGCGGCTACGATCGTCTTCGTCTACGGCTTCATCCTGTGGACGATCTATCTGTCCTTCACCAACTCCAAGACCTTCCCGTCCTACGACATCACCGGCGCCCGGGCCTATCAGCGGCTGTGGCGCTGGACCTTCGAAAGCGACCCGCCGTCGAGCTGGTACACCTCGATCACCAACATGGGCATTTTCGGTTTCCTCTACATCGCCATCTGCCTGGCGCTCGGCCTGTTCCTGGCCATCTTGCTCGACCAGAAGATCCGCGGCGAAGGCGTCTTGAGGCCGATCTATCTCTACCCGATGGCGCTCTCCTTCATCGTCACCGGCGTCGCCTGGAAATGGTTCCTCGACCCCGGCCTCGGCCTCGAGCAGACGCTGCATCAATGGGGCTGGACGAGCTTCCACTTCGACTGGATCAAGAACAAGGATTTCGTCATCTACACGGTGGTCATCGCCGGCGTCTGGCAGGCTTCCGGCTTCATCATGGCGATGTTTTTGGCCGGGCTTCGCGGCATCGACGGCGAGATCATGAAGGCCGCGCAGATCGACGGCGCATCCACCTTCCAGCTCTACCGCCGCATCGTCATTCCGCTGCTCAGGCCCGTGTTTCTGTCGGCCTTCATCGTGCTCGCGCACCTCGCCATCAAGTCCTATGACTTGGTGGTGGCGCTGACCAGCGGCGGCCCCGGCGGCTCGGCCTGGCTGCCCTCCAACTTCATGTATGAGTTCACCTTCAAGCGCAACGAAATGGCGGTCGGCTCGGCAAGCGCGGTGATCATGCTGATGACCATCACGGCCATCATCGTTCCGTATCTCTATTCCGAGCTCAGGGAGAAGTCGCGATGAGCGCCGTCGCTTCACCCGCCCGCCAGGCCTCAAGCGGCGTCCGCGCCAGAACGTTCAACCGCATCGTGATCTACGGGCTGCTCGCGCTGTTCGCGATCTTCTATCTGATGCCGCTCTTCGTCATGCTGGTCACCTCGTTCAAGACCATGGAAGAGATCCAGAACGGCAACATGCTGTCGCTGCCGCATGCGCCGACCTTCGCGCCATGGATAAAGGCGTGGAGCGAAGTTTGCTCGGGCCTGACTTGCGTCGGCATGAAGGGCTACTTCTGGAACTCCATCAAGATGGTCGTGCCGGCGGTGCTGATCTCGACGCTGCTCGGCGCTTTGAACGGTTATGTGCTGACCAAATGGCGCTTCCGCGGCCACACGCTGGTCTTCGCGATGATGCTGTTTGCCTGCTTCATTCCGTTCCAGTCGGTGCTGTTGCCGATGGCAACGATCCTCGGCAGCCTCGGCCGCTTCGGTGTCACCCTGCAGAACGCCACCGGCTTCAACTTCGGCCTCGGCAATTCGACCGTCAATCTCGTCTTCGTCCATGTGGTCTACGGCCTTGGCTTCACCACACTCTTCTTCCGCAACTATTACGAAGCCTTCCCCACCGAGTTGATCAAGGCGGCACAGGTCGACGGCGCCTCCTTCTTCCAGATATTTCGGCGCATCATGCTGCCCAATTCGCTGCCGATCATCGTGGTGACGGTGATCTACCAGTTCACCAACATCTGGAACGACTTCCTGTTCGCCTCCGCCTATGCCGGGTCCGGCGACGTGATGCCGATGACGGTGGCGCTGAACAACGTCGTCAACACTTCGACCGGCGTCGTCGAATACAACGTCAACATGGCGGCGGCGATGATTGCCGCGCTCCCCACCTTGATCGTCTATGTCGTCGCCGGCCGTTATTTCGTGCGCGGGCTGATGGCTGGCGCGGTCAAGGGCTGACCCTGTTTTCTGAAGGAACGATCATGGCTTTTCTGGAAATTGATGGGCTGAAGAAGCGCTTCGGGAATGTCGAGATCCTGAAGGGCATCGATGTCGAGCTCGAAAAGGGCGGCTTCCTCGTGCTGGTCGGCCCGTCCGGCTGCGGCAAGTCCACGCTGCTCAACACCATTGCCGGTCTCGAGAACATCACCGAGGGCGAGATCCGCGTCGAAGGCCGGGCGATCAACGATCTGCATCCTTCGAAGCGCGATATCGCCATGGTCTTCCAGAGCTACGCGCTCTATCCGAACATGACGGTCGCCGGCAACATCGCCTTCGGCATGGAGATGCGCGGCGTGCCTGCCGCCGAGCGTCAGGCGGCGATCGACAAGGTGGCCAAGATCCTGCAGATCGGTCACCTCCTCGGTCGCAAGCCCAGCCAGCTTTCCGGCGGCCAGCGCCAGCGCGTCGCCATGGGCCGGGCGCTGGTGCGCGACCCGAAGCTCTTCCTGTTCGACGAGCCGCTCTCCAACCTCGACGCCAAGCTGCGCGTCGACATGCGCATCGAGATCAAGCGCCTGCACGCGACCACCGGCACGACGATCGTCTATGTCACCCACGACCAGATCGAGGCGATGACGCTGGCGACCAAGATCGCCGTGATGCGCGACGGCGAGGTGCAGCAGTTCGGCACGCCGGCCGAGATCTACAACAACCCGACCAACATCTTCGTCGCCGACTTCATGGGCTCGCCGGCGATGAACCTGATCCCCGCCAGGATCGACGCTAATGGCAGCGGGCTGTCGGTGGTGCTGGAACGCGAAGCCCGCCAGCCGATCACGCTGGCGGTGCCCGGCGCGCCGGCCGGCCTTGCCGCCTTCAAGGACAAGCCGGTGATCTTCGGCGTCCGCCCCGAAGCGCTGACCGATCCGGAAGGCGCCGAGCGCAACGGATCCGAGATCGCCACAGCCGACTGCCACATCGAAGTGGTCGAGCCGGCGGGGTCGGACACTTTCGCCGTCACCAATCTGGGCGGCAAGGGCGTGGTGGCCCGGTTGCGCGCCGATGCAAGGATCCAGCCCAACACCAGCACGCCGCTTGCCTTCAACCTCAGCAAGGCCGTGTTCTTCGACCCGGCGACCGAGAAGCGCATCCTCTGATGCATGTCGCCCAAAAGTGGCTCCGGTTTTGGGGCAACGACATGCATCAAAATAAAGACCCTTAGACCATGGCAAACCCGGATATCGTCATCATCGGCTCCGGCATCGGCGGCGCCACGATCGCCTCCGGCTTGGCCGGCAGCGGCGCCTCGATCCTGATCCTGGAGCGCGGCGAGCCGCTGCCCGCGACGCCGCATGCGCGCTCGACGCGCTCGATCTTCGTCGAAGAGCACTACCGGCCGAAGGAGATGTGGCGCGAGGCCGGAGGCGCCGCCTTCAATCCCGGCAACTATTACTATGTCGGCGGCAATTCGAAATTCTTCGGCGCGGTGCTGATCCGCTACCGCAAGGAGGACTTTTCCGAGCTTGAGCATTTCGGCGGCGTCTCGCCGGCGTGGCCGTTTTCCTATGACGAATTCGAACCATGGTATTCGAAGGCCGAGCAGTTGTTTCGCGTGCGCGGCTCACTCGGCGAGGACCCGACCGAGCCGTTCCATTCGATCCCCTACCCCTTCAAGCCGGTGCCGGACGAGCCGCCGATCGCGCGCGCCCGCGCCGAGCTGAAAAGCCTCGGCCTGCATCCCGCTTCGCTGCCGCTCGGCGTCGACATCGAGACCTGGCTGAAGGAAGGCAAGACCGGCTGGGATGCATTCCCCAACACCGGCCAGGGCAAGATCGACGCCCAGACCGGCCCGCTGACGGCGGCGCTGAAAGATCCAGACATCCGGCTCGAAACCAGCGCCCATGTCGACTGGCTGGAAACCGCGCCGGACGGCAGGTCGATCGCCGCCATTCACTACACCCAGAACGGCGCGCGAAAGACGCTGTCGCCGAAGCTCGTCATCCTGTCCGCCGGCGCGATCAACTCGGCCGCCATCCTGCTGCGCTCGCCGTCGGCGAATGGCCAAGGCCTCGCCAACAGCTCCGACCAGGTCGGGCGCAATTTCATGAACCACAATTCGAGCGCGATGCTGGCGATCGACCCGCGCCGCCGCAACGACAGCGTCTACCAGAAGACGCTGATGCTCAACGATTACTATCTGTCGGACGGCAAGGGCGGCAAGCCGCTCGGCAATGTGCAGCTGCTCGGCAAGATCGACGGCAACATGCTGAAGGCCAATGTGAAGTCGATGCCGAAATTCGTGCTCGACTACATGGCTGGCCACGCCGTCGACTGGTACCTGATGTGCGAGGACCTGCCCGACCCCGAAAGCCGCATCATGGTCGACGGCAAGGACATCGTCATGCAGTGGCGGCGCTCCAACATGCAGTCGCTGGAAGGCCTGACCAGGGTCATGCGCGAGAACCTTCGCGCCTGCGGTTATCCGATCGTGCTGTCACGCCCCTTCGACAAGCGCACACCCTCGCATCAGTGCGGCACGGTGAAGATGGGCAACGACCCGGCCACCTCGCCGCTCGATCCGCTCTGCCGCGCCTATGACCACCGGAACCTCTACGTCGTCGATGGCGGCTTCCTGCCGACATCGGCCGCGGTCAATCCCGCACTGTCGATCGCAGCGCAAGCGTTGCGCGTCGCCGATCACATCCGCAAGACGGAGCTTGCCGCATGAGCCGCCCGGCAGCCATCGTCACGGGAGGCGCGCGCGGCATCGGGCTCGCCTGCGCCGAGGCGCTGGCCGATGCCGGCTTCGACATCCTTGTTGCCGACCTTGCCGAGAAACCTGCGCACGGACTGGCAGAGAATATCGCGGCACGCGGCGTGAAGTTCGCCTATGCCCGATGCGATATTGCCGACCTTGCCGCCCATCAAAGACTGGTCGACGCCGCGATCGCCGCCTTCGGCCGCATCGACTGCGTGGTCAACAATGCCGGCGTCGGGGCCGTGGCGCGCGGCGACCTGCTGGAGCTGAAGCCGGAGAATTTCGACCGCGCCTTGAACATCAACCTGCGCGGCACGGTGTTCCTAAGCCAGGCCGTCGCCAAGGCCATGCTGGCGACGCCTGCCGGCCCAGCCAGATCGATCATCACCATCACCTCGGTCAGCGCAGCGATGGCCTCGCCGGAGCGTGCGGACTACTGCATTTCCAAGGCCGGTCTTTCGATGTGGGTGAAGAACCTGGCGCTGCGGCTCGCCGCCGAGAACATCGGCGTGTTCGAAGTGCGGCCGGGCATCATCCGCACCGACATGACATCAGGGGTTTCCGCCAAATATGACGCGCTGATCGAGGGCGGCATGGTGCCGGCAAAGCGATGGGGCGAGGCCGGCGACATCGGCACCGTCGTCGCAGCACTTGCCTCAGGCAAATTCGGCTTTTCGACCGGGTCGGTCATCGATGTCGATGGCGCGCTCTCGGTGCCACGCTTGTGAGGAACAATGGCTGACTACATCATTGTTGGCGCCGGTCCGGCCGGCTGCGTTCTTGCCAACCGGCTGAGCGAGGATCCGTCCAATTCCGTCCTGCTCCTCGAAGCCGGCGGCAAGGACTGGCATCCGCTGATCCATATGCCGGCGGGCTTCGCCAAGATGACCAAGGGCATCGCCTCCTGGGGCTGGTCGACCGTGCCGCAGAGAAACATGAAGGATCGCGTCTTCTGGTACACCCAGGCCAAGGTGGTCGGCGGCGGCTCTTCGATCAACGCGCAGATCTATACGCGCGGCAACGCCCGCGACTACGATGCCTGGGAGAAGGACGAGGGGCTGACCGGCTGGGGCTATCGCGACGTGCTGCCCTATTTCAAGCGCGCCGAAAACAACCAGCGCTTCGCCAACGATTTCCATGGCGACCAGGGTCCGCTCGGGGTGTCGAACCCGATCTCGCCGCTGCCGATCTGCGAAGCTTATTTCCGCGCCGGCCAGGAAATGGGCATCCCGTTCAATCCGGACTTCAATGGCGCCAGCCAGGAAGGCGTCGGCTACTATCAGCTTACCCAGAAGAATGCGCGGCGCTCATCGGCCTCCGTCGCTTATCTGAAGCCGATCGGCGCCCGCAGGAACCTGACGGTCAGGACCGATGTGCTGGTCACCCGGGTCGTCGTCGAGAACGGCCGCGCCATCGGCGTCGAGGTGGTCGACAGACCCGGCGGCGAGAAGACGATCCTGCGCGCCGGACGCGAGGTGATCGTCTCGTCGGGCGCGATCGGCTCGCCTAAGCTCCTCATGCAATCGGGCATCGGCCCGGCCGATCATCTGAAATCGGTTGGCGTGACACCGGTGCATGACCTGCCCGGCGTCGGCTCCAACATGCAGGACCATCTCGACCTGTTCGTGATCGCCGAATGCACCGGCGACCACACCTATGACAATTATGCCAAGCTGCACCGCACCCTCTGGGCCGGGCTGCAATACCTCTTGCTCAAGAAGGGTCCGGTCGCCTCGAGCCTGTTCGAGACCGGCGGCTTCTGGTACGCCGACCCGACGGCCGCCTCGCCCGACATCCAGTTCCACCTCGGTCTCGGCTCCGGCATCGAGGCCGGCGTGGAAAAACTGAAGAATCCGGGGGTCACGTTGAACTCGGCCTTCCTGCGCCCGCGCTCGCGCGGCACGGTGCGATTGAAGAGCGCCGACCCGGCCGACCACCCGCTGATCGATCCCAACTACTGGTCCGATCCTTACGACCGCGACATGTCGATCAAGGGGCTTAGGCTGGCCCGCGAGATCATGCGCCAGAAGGCGTTGCAGCCCTATGTGCTGCGCGAGGTGCTGCCTGGGCCGAACCTGCAAAGCGACGCGGACCTTTTCGACTATGCTTGCCGCACGTCCAAGACCGACCACCACCCGGTCGGTACCTGCCGCATGGGCCATGATGCGATGGCCGTGGTGACGCCCGATCTCAGGCTGCGCGGCATCGACGCCTTACGCGTCTGCGACGCCTCGGTGATGCCGCGCGTGCCTTCCTCCAACACCAATGCGCCAACCATCATGGTCGGTGAAAAAGGCGCCGACCTCATCCTCGGCCGCGAGCCGCTGCCGCCGGCCGTGTTCAAGGGCAACCAGGCGGCGTGAGGCATCAACGATGATCCGGCATTGCGTCTTCGTCCGCTTTCGCGACGACGTTCCTGCAACCGAGCGCGCGGCGATCCATGCCGATCTCGAAGCGCTGCGCACCGTCGTCGACGGCATGGGCAAGGTGCATTTCAGCGCCAATGTCAGTCCCGAACCCTTTGCGCGCGGTTTCGACCATGGCTTCACCATCGACTTTGACGATGCCGCCGCCCGTGACGCCTATCTGGTTCACGAGGCGCATCAGCGGGCAGGCGCCCGCCTGGTCGCCGCGCTCAAGGGCGGCACTGACGGGCTGATGGTCATCGACCTCGAGCATGATCCCGAAAAGTGAGAATCGGTTTTCGGGAAAGATCATGCTCCACAAAAGAGTTGGATCAGGATGACGTTTCATCCTGATCCAGAGGTGACGCAAATGTGACCGCTCGCCGACTTAAAACCGGCAGCTGTCCCGTTCTCTTTTGCACCTTATGGAACATATCGTTCCTTGGGGGATGCAAAGGAGGACCGCCTTGAACCTCACCAGCGAACAGAAGAAAACCGTAACCGCATCGTTCCTCGGCTGGACGCTTGATGCTTTCGATTTCTTCCTTTTGACTTTCCTGCTGACCGATATTGCCGCTGAATTCCAGACAGACGTGCCGGCGGTCTCCAAAGCGCTGTTCCTAACACTGGCGACGCGCTTCATCGGTGCGTTCTTCTTCGGCATGCTTGCCGACAAATACGGCCGTAAGCCCATTCTGATGCTGAATATCGTCAGCTATTCGGTGATCGGCGCCTTGGCCGCCTTCTCGCCAAATCTCGGCATATTCCTGGCGCTGCGCGCCCTGTTTGGCATCGCCATGGGCGGCGAGTGGGGCCTGGGCAGCTCGCTTGCCATGGAATCCATTCCGCCGAGCGCTCGCGGCATGGTCTCGGGCATCCTGCAATGCGGTTATCCGGCCGGCTACCTGCTGGCGGCGGTGGTCTACGGGCTGCTCTATGGCCAGAAGATCGGCGACTTCACCTTCGGCTGGCGCGCCATGTTCCTCTTGAGCTTTCTGCCGGCGCTGATCGTGCTTTTCATCCGCTCGCATGTGCCGGAATCGCCCGCCTTCGCCGAGGCTCGCCAGCACGTGAAGCCAGGATTGCTCGAAACGCTGCGGAAGCACTGGGGCATCGCGCTCTATGCCGTGGTGCTGATGATGTTCTTCAACTTCTTCAGCCATGGCACGCAGGATCTCTATCCCACCTTCCTAAAGAAACAGCATGGCTTTGATCCGCACACGGTGAGCTGGATCACCATCGTCGCCAACATCGGCGCGATTGTCGGCGGACTGGCCTTCGGCGCCCTGTCGGAAAGGATCGGCCGCGTCAATGCCATCACGCTCGCCTGCCTGATTGCCTTGCCGGCGCTCCCCCTATGGGCCTATTCGACCACGCCCTTCATGCTGGCGGTCGGCGCCTTCGTCATGCAGATCGCGGTGCAAGGCGCCTGGGGCGTCATCCCGGTGCATCTCAACGAGCTCTCACCCGGTGCGGTGCGCGCGACCTTACCCGGCTTCATCTATCAGGCCGGCAATCTCGCGGCGTCCTATGGTGGTCCGTATCAGGCGGGCATCGCCGAGGCGCCCGGCAGCAGCTATGGCTACGCGCTGGCGCTGTTCGCCGGCGTGGTCGCCGTCTGCATCATCATCGTCATCCGCTTCAGCCCGGAAAAGCGCGGCCAGGTGATGACCGTGTTGGACCATGAGGTTGGAGCAATTCCGAGAAAAGTGTGAACGGTCACGCTCGGCGACATCGCCGGAGCCTCCGTCTGAATTGGCTCAAAAACAAAGGGATAGGGCGGATCGCCGCTTCAGTGAGACGGGGATCTGCCCTATCCGAGTCTGAGCGCCGCGACGCCGGCAATGATGCCGAGCGCCGCGGCTGCGCGCCAGGCCGTCATCTTCTCGCCCAGCGCCAGCACCGAGATCAGCATGGCGAACAGGATCGAGGTCTCGCGCAGCGACGCCACCGAGGCGATCGGCGCCTTGGTCATAGCCCACATCACGATCCAGTAGGCCGCGCCGCTGAGCGTGCCGGTGAACAGCCCGGCCTTCCAGTCGCGCGCCAGCATCGGAAGCGACTGCGGTCCGCGAAAGACGATGCAAAGCACGAGCGCCCACGCCGCATCGCAGACGAAGAGCCAGGCCGCGTAGCTTTGCGCGGTTGCCGCAAGCCGCGCGCCGCTGCCGTCGGAGAGCGTGTAGCTGGCGATGAAGATCGAGGTGCCGAGCGCAAAGCCGACCGCGCGCAGATTGAGCTTCTCCAGATGCGCCCCGCCGCGAAACGACATGACCAGCGTGCCTGCCGACAAAAGCACGATGCCGAGGATGGCGAACGGTGCCGGCACCTCGCCGACCACGACGATGGCGCCGAGCGCCGAGAGCAGCGGCGCGGTGCCGCGCGCAAGCGGATAGGTCTGGGCGAAATCGCCTGCCTTGTAGGCGCCGACCAGGAAGGTGCGATAGCCCATATGGAACAAGACCGAGGCGAGGATGAACGGCCAGACCTCGGCCTTCGGCACCTCGACGAAAGGCAGCACCACCAGCGCCGCGAACCCCATGCCGAGCGTCATCAGCGTGATCGACAGGAAGCGGTCTAGATGCACCTTGACCAGCGCGTTCCAGATCGCGTGCATGGCCGCCGCCGAGAGCACGGCCAGGAAGACGAACAGCGTCATGTCGGTTTCATCGACCCCGGTTTCATAGACCTTGTCGAGCCGAAAGGCGTTTCGAGATCGATGTCGATCCTGAGCGGGAAATGATCCGAAGCGACCTCGCCGATATCGGCCCGGATCGAGCGCACGCGATCCGCCAAACCGCCGCCGACGAAGCAATGGTCGAGCCGTCGTTTCGCCAGCCTGCCATCGATGATCTTTTCGTGCGTATGGAAGTCCGGCCCGGCCTCGCCGGCGACGGCCGCGGCATCGACGAACCCGTCGATGTAAGCGGCGCCCCGGTGGTAGGGCGTATTGCCGACGACACGCCGGTATTCGGCGCTGCCCGGCTCCATGTTGAAGTCGCCCAGCCAGATCGCCGCCAGCGGATTTTCCGGTTCCGCCTGGCCGTTCGACCAGTTGCGCTGCGGCTCGTCGTCGACGCCGCTCCAGGGGCCGCCATCGGACGGCGCGCGGCGATGCTCGGCATTGAGATAATCGATCTGCTCCAGCCGCTCCTCCGCCGCGACATGGGCAAGATGCAGCGAGAGCACCCGCACCGGCCCTGCCGGCGTGCGGATCATGCATTCGAGTGCCGCGTTGCGGGTGTTGAGCGGCTTTGCCGTGCGCCGCAGCGGCAGCGTGTGCAGCCTCGACCAGACGATCGGCAGCTTCGACAGGATCATCGTGCCGAACTGCCGCCGGCGGTTGACGATGCGATCGTCGCGCCTCTCGCTGGCATCCATGTCGAAGGCGGGGCCATAGGCCCAGTAATAGTCGGGCAGCAGCCCGGACAGGATCGCGGGCTGGTCGTCCTCATTGCTGCGCTGCCAATGCCGCTCGACCTCCTGCAGCGCGATGATGTCGGCGCCGTCCACCAGCCTGGCGGCTCGCGTGAGATCGTAGCGCCCGTCGCTGCCGTAGCCGTACTGGATGTTGTAGCTGATCAGCTTCATTGATTAACCGGCTCACTTCTGGTGATCGCAGTAGCGCTCCACCCACCGCGTTGCAATGGACCGCGAGGGCAAGCGGATAGTCCAACGAATGACGACCGAACTGCCCGCTCTAATAGGTCGTCAGCGGCTGAAAGCTTCCGGCCGGTGATGCCGCCAGTTCCGACCAGTCGATCTCCTCTTCCAGCCGGTGATAGGCTTCGTCGCCGATCGTGCCGTTGCTGCGCAGTTCCTCCAGCCTGTCGCGCTGCCGTTTGATGGCGTAGAGGCGCAGCCGGTCGTATTCCGTCGCGGCTTGCGCGTCCTCGGGATTTTCGGCGATCCGGCGTTGAGCCTCGTACTGCTCCCGCACGACGGCGGCAGCGGCGGATGTCTTGCGGTTCAGCACGTCGAGCGCGGCCTGCATGATGGCGACGCGCGCCTCGGCCACCTCGCGATCGATCGTCGTATCCCGGTCGAAATTGAGCCAGCGCAGCAGCGGCTTCAGGCTCATCCCTTGCAGGACCAGCGTGCCAAGCACGACAGCGAACGCGGCAAGCACGATCGGATCACGCCCGGGAAAATTGGCCGGCAAGGCAATTGCCACCACCAGCGTCACCAGACCGCGCATGCCGCACCAGCCGACCAGCACGGCGCCGCGGAATGTCGGCCTATCCCGCTTCTGCTCATCGCTGTCGAAGCGGGCAAGCCAGCGTATGACCGCGACGTAGCCCATCACCCAGACGAAACGCGCCGCGATGACGACGGCCAGCACAATTGCGGCGAAGAGAAAGGCCTCGCCCTGCCCGTCGCCGGAGAGTCGGCCGACGATCGACCGCGCCTGCAGGCCCATCAGCACGAAGGCCAGCACGTTGAGCACGAACACGGCCGATTCCCAGACCGAATAGGTGCTGACGCGGCGTCTCGCCGACATGCGGCGTGGCCCGGTGCGCGCGATGGTGATGGCATAGACGACGATGGTGATGATGGCGGAAAGGCCGAGCTTGTCGGCAATGATCCAGACGGCGAAGGTTCCGGCGAACTGCACGACAGTGCTGCTTGCCGCATCCTCGATGCGCGTCAGCGTGAGCAGCGACACCCGGCCGAACAGGTAGCCCGCGACAACGCTGCCGACCGTTGCAAGCAGGATGACGGGCACTGCGTCCTTCAGCATGAGCGAGCCGATGGCGGCCGCAACCGATATCCGGTAGATCAACAGCGCCGTGGCGTCGTTGAGCAGGCTCTCGCCCTGCAGGATCGCGGTCAGACGGTGCGGCACCTTGAACTGATTGAGCACAGCACTTGCGGCGACCGCATCCGGCGGCGCTACGATGGCGCCGAGCGCGATCGCCGCCGCGATCGGCAGCCCGGCCATCTTCCAGCCGACAAAGGCAACGACCACAGTGGTGAAGACGACGGCGCCGAGCGCCAGGAGAACCAGCGACAGCCGGTAGCGCTTCAGGTCGCGCAGCGAGGTGTCATAGGCAGCATCGAGCAGCACCGGCGCGATGAACAGCGCCAGCGCCAGTTCCGGATCGATTTCGATCATCGGCGCGCCCGGCACGAAGGCGATCCCGACGCCGGCAAGCGCCAGCAGCGAGGGGTAAGGCACCTCAAGCCATCGCGATACGGCCGTCAGCGCAACGGCAATGAGAAGCAGGATCAGGGTGATCTCGAAAAGCGCCATGGCTCATCGTAGCCATGGAACCAGACGTTGGGCACTGCAAAAGTGAATGGTGAATGGTGAATGGTGAATGGTGAATGGTGAATGGTGAATGGGCATCATCAGAAGATTTGAGCACGTAAAGTGCTCTTTTTCGCTGATTGCCACTCACCATTCACTATTCGCTATTCACTCTTTCTCTAGTGCAGGACCAGCATATCGCCTGACGAAAACGAGATATCCGCCTTGTCGCCGACGACCGGCGGCGGAGTCGTCGAGTTGTTGAAGGTGTCGAGCGACACCGTGTTGCCGCCGATGCCGACGCGCACGCGGATGACCGAGCCGAGGAAATGCACTTCGGCGATCTCGCCCGACAGGCTGGTGTCGTGCCCGGGCTGGCGGGCCAGCGAAATCGCTTCCGGCCGCAACGCCAGCGACAGCGTATCGCCAGACTTCGAGCCGTTGAGCTTGCCCTTGAGCGAGACTTCCTGGGCGTTGACCTGCACCTTGCCTGTAGAGGCGTCGGTGACCTTGCCTTCGAGCACATTGAGCGTGCCGACGAAATTGGCGACGAACTTGGTCGCCGGTCGGTTGTAGATCTCGAACGGCGTGCCGACCTGCTCGGCCTTGCCGCCATACATCACCGCGATGCGATCGGAGATCGACAGCGCCTCTTCCTGGTCATGCGTGACGAAGATGGTGGTGATGCCGAGCTTCTTCTGGATCGAACGGATTTCCTCGCGCAGCGACACGCGCACCTTGGCGTCGAGCGCCGACAGCGGCTCGTCGAGCAGAAGCAGTTTGGGTTTCGGGGCAATCGCCCGCGCCAGCGCGATGCGCTGCTGCTGGCCGCCGGACAACTGGTAGGGATAGCGGTCGGCCATCTGCGGCAGCTTGATGATGTCGAGCATCTCGGCGACGCGCCTGTCGCAATCCGCCCTGGGCATGCCGGCGACCTTGAGGCCGAAGGCGATGTTCTGCGCCACGGTCAGGTTCGGGAACAGCGCGTAGGCCTGGAACACCATGCCGACATTGCGCTGGTTGGGCTTCAGCCGGGTGATGTCCTTGCCGGCGACGACGATCTTGCCGGCCGAGGGCTCCTCGAAACCGGCGACCATGCGCAGCACCGTCGTCTTGCCGCAGCCGGACGGGCCGAGGAAGGAGACGAACTCGCCGGGCTCTACATCGAGGTTGAAATCCTGCACCACGGTGTTGGCGCCGTAGGACTTTCGCACATGCTGGATGGACAGGAATGGCTCGGCCATGGCTTTTCTCTCAGGTCAATTCGGTCGGTTCGCCGATTTCGGCGCGAAACGGGACAGGATCTGGATCAGCGACATGCAGCCCCAGGTAATCGCGAAGGCGATGATGGCAAGGGCTGCCGGCTCATAGGCGCGGTTGGCGCCGATGTTCTGCAGATACGGCCCGAACGCCGGACGGTTGAGCAGGCTCGCCATCGTGAATTCGCCGATGACGATGGCGAAGGTCAGGAACGCGCCCGACAGCACCGCGATCAGTACATTGGGCAGAATAACGCGGGTTATGATCGTGGTCCAGCCGGCGCCTAGAATCTGCGCTGCTTCGGTCAATGTCCTGACATCGATGGTGCGAAGGCCAGTGTCGACGGCACGGTACATATAAGGCAGCGCCAGCGTCGCATAGCCAATCACCAGCAGGGCGCTGGCGCCCAAGTCGGTGGACAGGAAAGGCAGAGGCGAGTTCGAGCCGTACATGCGGATATAGCCGAACACGATGACGATCGCTGGAATGACCAAAGGCAGCAGTGTGATGAACTCGACGATCGGCCTGATTTGAGGCAGGCGCAGGCGGATCCAGTAGGCCGCCGGCACCACGACCAGCACACCGAGGACGATGGTGAAGATCGCAGCGATGACCGAATACAGGAACGTCGCCTGGAAGCGTGGGTCGCCGAGCACGACCTGATAGGCGTCGAAGGAATGGACACCGCGCCGCATGCGCATCGAAAACTCGAATGTCGCGAGCAGCGGAATGAAGAAATAGGCCGTGCCTATACCGAAGACGACCCAGGCCCAGAATTTGCCCGACTTCATTTCAGCCACCTCTCGGAACGGGTCCGGAACCAGATGTAGAAGACATTGGCGAGTCCGGTGATGACGATCATGCCGAAGGCGATCGCATAGCCGAGCTGCGGGTTGTGCAGCACGTCGCCGTTGATCTGCGAGTAGAGCTTGATGGGCACGATGTTGAGCTGCGGGCCGGAGAACGCATAGGCCGTCGCGATGGCGCCGAAGGCATTGGCGAACAACAGGATGACGGTGCCGAGGAAGCTTGGGAACAACACCGGTATCACCACCATCCGCCAGTACTGCCACTGCGTGGCGCCAAGCGTGGCCGCTGCCTCGTTCCATTCCTTCTTCAAGCCGTCGATCGCCGGCACGATGATGACCACCATCAGTGGGATCTGGAAGAACAGATAGACCACGATAAGGCCCCATGTGGTGAGGAAGTTGAACCCCATCGCATAGATGTTCAGATTGAATATGTCGCGCAGCAGCACGGTCACGATGCCAACGCGGCCGAGCGTCGCGATGAAGGCGAAGGCCAGCGGCAAGCCGGCAAAATTGGAGGCAACGCCGGAGAAGGTCAGCGTCGCGGAACGGACCCAGCTGGGCAGGCCGCCGCGCACGATGGCGATCGCTATCGCGAGCCCGGCGAACGCGCCGATGATGGCCGACCAGAAGCTGATCTTGATCGAAACCCAGTAGGAATTGCTGATCGAAGGATCGCTCACCAGCTGCAGGATGTTGTCCAGCGTGAACCCGCCTTCGCCGGTCTCGAACGCGCCGATGACGAGATAGATCGTCGGCAGGATCAGGAACATCAGCACAAAAACGAAGAAAGGCGCGACACCAATCCACTGCGTCGGCAGCCGAAAGGCCGTTGCCTGACTTGGCGGCGCGGATTTGGTGGCAATCGACTGATTTGAAAGCGAGAGATCGGTCATGCGCCGGCACCGTCTTCGAGAGAAAGCCGGGCGGCCGTTTGGCCGCCCGGTGCATTTCAAGTCTTACTTGACGTTGGCGCCGACGGTGGCGTCCCAGTTCTTGCTGATGACTTCCTTGGCCTTGGCCTGCTCATCGAGCGTCGGGAACACGGCCGCGGCATAGGACTCGGCCGGCGGCAGCTTGGCCAGCACGTCCGCCGGGATCTTGCCGTTCTTGGCGAGGTCGTTGAAGCGGATCGGGTGGCAGTAGCCCTTCAGCCAGCCGATCTGGCCTTCGTCGGAGTAGAGATACTCCAACCACAGCTTGGCGGCATTCGGATGCGGCGCGAAGGCGCTGATCGCCTGCACGTAGACACCGGCGACGACGCCCGTCTTCGGCACGATGACGTCGACCGGCGGGTTGCCCTTCAGCGTGTCGCGGCCGGCGAGCGCGTTGTAGTCCCAGGTGATCAGGATCGGCGTCTGGCCCTGCGCCAGCGTCGCGGACTTGCCGACGACCGGAACGAAATTGCCGGCGGCATTGAGCTTCTTGAAGAAGTCGAGACCGGCGGTGCCGGCGGCTTCGCCAGCGGCCGCACCCGTCGAAAGGCCGGCGGCATAGACGCCCTGGATGGCCTGGTTCGAAGCACGCGGATCACCGGCGAGCGCGACGGTGTTGGCGAATTCCGGCTTCAGCAGGTCGGCCCAATCGGCCGGCGATTCCTTGACCAGATCCTTGTTCACTTCGAAGGAAAGCACGCCGTAGTAGTCGCCTGTCCAGGCGCCGTCGGCATCCTTGGCGCTGTCCGGGATCGAGTCCCAGGTCGACACCTTGTAAGGCATCAGCAGGCCGTCTTTCTTGGCGGTCGGGCCGAAGGAGAGGCCGACGTCGATCACGTCAGGCGCCTGCGGGCCCTTGTTGTCCTTGTTGGCTTTGATCGCCTCGACCTCGTCGCCCGAACCGGCGTCCGGGTTGAGTTCGTTGACCTTGATTTCCGGATATTTAGCCTTGAAAGCGTCGATCACTGCCCCGTAGCCGCACCAGTCATGCGGAAGCGCGATGACAGTGAGCTGGCCTTCAGCCTTCGCGGCCTTGACGAGATCGTCCATCGAAGCAGCGGACGAAATCACCGTCGACGCGAAGAGCGTCGCGGCCGAGAGGGAAAGCACTTTCCCCGTGAACTTGAACATGTGTTCTCTCCGTTGAACTGGCGCGCTTAAGCGCCTGCGATGCGGGTATCGTTTTCGTGTGACAGCCAGATGAAGGCTTTTTGAAACCCGAGCCCGCGGCCAAAAAAGTTAACTCTTTTTAACAGACTGTAGCAATTAGCCCGCACTTAATTTTCCGGCTAATGGTTAGTCACCTTGCCTTTTGCCCTCTCCCTCCCGCTCTGGAACGCCCCTTCATTCAACTCTTCGGCATTGAAAGCCGGCTCTCAGACGGAGCCGGCGATCGCATTTTCGAGCAGCGTCAGCGCCGCTTTCTTGGTGAGCTTGACCGGATTGCCGCCGGCGGTGGGGTCGACCACCGCCATGTCGGCGATCAGGCCTTTTCGCTTCTTGTCCATGTCAAGGCCCTTGATCAGGCCGGGCAGCGCATGCGGCACCTTGAGCTCCTTGCGCAATTTGATGATCGCCTTGGCGAAGCCGTCGAAGCCGCCCTTGATACCGCAATAGGCTGCGAGCCGGGCGATGCGCTCCTCGATGCTCTCCCTGTTGAAGGCGAGCACATAGGGCATGAACACGGCATTGGTCATGCCGTGATGGGTGTCGTAGAGCGCGCCGATCGGATGCGACAGCGAATGGATGGCACCCAGCCCTTTCTGGAAGGCGGCGGCGCCCATGGCGGCGGCGCTCATCATATGAGCGCGGGCAACCAGATCCTTGCCGTTGGCGAAAGCCTTGGGCAGGTTCTCGAACACCAGCCGGATGCCTTCCACCGCGATGCCGTCGGCCATCGGATGGTAGCCCGGCGCGCAATAGGCCTCGAGGCAATGCGCCAGCGCGTCCATGCCGGTGCCGGCGGTGATGAAGGCCGGCATGCCGACCGACAGCTCCGGATCGGCAATGACGATCGCCGGCAGAAGCTTCGGATGGAAGATGACCTTCTTGGTGTGGGTCGCCTCATTGGTGATGACGCCGGCGCGGCCGACCTCGGAGCCGGTTCCCGCCGTGGTCGGCACGGCGATGATTGGCGCGATCGCGTCCGAGTTGGCCCTGGTCCACCAGTCGCCGACGTCCTCGAAATCCCATACGGGCCGTGTCTGCCCGGCCTGGAAGGCGATCAGCTTGCCGAGGTCGAGCGCCGAGCCGCCGCCGAAGGCGATGACGCCGTCATGCTTGCCCTTCTTGAACACGGCGATGCCGGCGGTGAGGTTGGACTCGACCGGGTTCGGCTTCACCTCCGAAAAAACGCCATAGGGAACCTTGGCGTCGTCGAGGATTTTCAGCGTCGAGGCGACGACCGGAAGTTTCGCCAGGCCCGGGTCGGTGACGAAGAGAGGGCGCTTGATGCCCGTGGCAGCCAGTACGTCCGGCAGTTCCTTGATACGCCCGGCGCCGAAACGGACGGTGGTGGGGTAGTTCCATTTGGAGATCAGCTTGGACATGTCTTGTCTTTCAAAAAGTCAGATTGCTTCGCGCAGGTGATAGGATTTTGGCCGGGTCAGATTGTCGTAGCCGATGGCCGAAAGGGCTGCGCCCTTGCCGGTGTCCTTGACGCCGGTCCAGACCAGCGCCGGGTCGAGATAGTCGCAGCGGTTCATGAACACTGTGCCGGTTTCGACGCGGTCGCCGATCACCACCGCGCGCTCGGTGTCGCGGGTCCAGATCGAGGCCGTCAGCCCATAGGGGCTGTCGTTCATCAGCGCGATCGCCTCCTCGTCGTTGCGCACCTTCATGATGCCGACGATCGGCCCAAAACTTTCCTCGCGCATGACGCTCATCTGGTGATCGACTTCGGTCAGCACCTCCGGCGCCAGATAGGGCGAGCCGGCCCTGTCGTTCTCGACCTTCATGTCGATATGCGCCCTGGCGCCCTTGCGCAGTGCCTCGGCCTTCTGCTCGCGGATCAGGTCGGCGAAACGCGCCTGCGCCATCGGCCCCATGGTGGTCGCCTGCTCCAGCGGATTGCCGACGACATAGTTCCTGGTCTCGGCGACAAAGCCCTCGACGAATTCGTCATAGACCTTCTCATGCACATAGACGCGCTCGATGCCGCAGCAGCACTGGCCGGAATTGAAGAAAGCGCCATCGACCAGGTTGGCGACCGCATGGTCCATCTTGGCGTCGGGCAGCACATAGGCCGGGTCCTTGCCGCCGAGCTCGAGGCCGAGCGTCATGAAAGTGCCGGCCGCGGCCTTCTCGATGGCGCGGCCGCCGCCGACCGAGCCGGTGAAGTTGACATGATCGATCTTGCCGGAGCCGAGCAGCTTCTCGGTCTGGGCGTGGTTCATGACCAGGTTCTGGAACAGCCCCTTGGGCAGGCCGGCCTTGTCGAAAGCCCGTTGGAAGCGCTCGCCGACCAGCAACGTCTGCGCGGCATGCTTGAGGATGACGGCGCTGCCCGCCATCAAGGCCGGCACGATGGTGTTGACCGCGGTGAGATAGGGATAGTTCCAAGGCGCGATCACCAGCACGACGCCGAGCGGCACCTTCTTCACATAGCGGCGGAAGCCGTCCTTCGGATTGGAGGCCAGGACCGGCTTCAGCGCGGCTTCGGCGATCTCGACCATGTAGCTGGTGCGTTCCTTGACGCCGCCGAACTCGCCGCCATAGCGCACCGGCCGTCCCATCTGCCAGGCGATCTCGGGCACGATCTCGTCGGTCATGGCGACCAGCGCCTCGAGCATCGCCAGCATGTACTTGCCGCGTTCGACGACCGGCGTCTCGGCCCATTTCTCCTGCGCCGCCCTGGCGCGCTCGACCGCCGCGTTGATCGCCTGGTCGGTCGCGACCGGCCGCTCGGCATAGATCGAGCCGTCGATGGGGGATTTGAGTTTTACCGTTTCCAAGAAGACGTCTCCAATCAACAAGGTACTGTTTTGACGAAGCCCGCCGCGCCATAGGCGAGGATGGCGCGATCGCGGGTGATGATTTCCAGGTTCCTCGAACGGGCCGTCGCTATGATGATCCGGTCCGTCGGGTCATTGTGAACGGCGCCGGGCAGAAACGACGATTCGACCAAGAGCTCGCTGTCGATCCCCTCGACGCTGGTGGCACCGGCTTTCACGAACCCTTCGAACCATGCAAGCGGCGACTTGATGAACGGAAGCCGGCCCTTGGAGACGAGCATTCCGATTTCCCAGGCCGACATGACCGAAACAGCGATCACGCCACCGTTCTTTCGCGTGCTGGCCACCTTATCAACGGCCGCTCTTGCGACCGGCTGTTCGGTCGACAGCCACAGCATGAAGCACGTGTCCAGCAATATCCCATCAGTCGTCATACACTTTGCCCCAGTCCGGATCCGCAGGGGCGGTGTAGTCGACGTCGGGAAGAAGCGTGAGAGTCCCGGCCATGCATCCAAACAGCGGATCGCCGCCCCGAGGCGGCACGATATAGTCTTGGCTCTTGCCGCTCATGTCCGGTGCGTTCTTGAAACCCACCTTATCCTCCATGAAGCCTGACCGGCGCCCCGAACCTCCTTCCCCGGCTTGCCCCCCTGCCGTTCCTTGCGGAGAACGCCGAAACACCAGTTTTTCGCCGGCGATATTGACCGACTCCGTCTGGAAGCCGGCGGCCAGCCACTCCTTGGTCATCGGATTGTTGCTGGGATTGTTGCTCCACCAAGCGGGATACTGCTTGGACGCCGGTAACCTTTCACCCAGCAGCTTCTCGATGTCGCTGAACGACATCGGGACCCGCTCACCGGCTTGAGCCATAAGATACGAACGCAAAGGCGAGTATTTTCCCATTTTTTACGCTCCCGAACCTAACTAAGCTGGAACTACAGCTTTAGTTAGGTTCAGTCAACGCCTATTACAGCTTTAGTATCGCTCGAACCCTCTGTGCAGTTCCCAATCCGTGATGCGGCGGTCGTATTCGAACTGCTCCCAGCGGGCGGTGTGCACATAGTGCTCAATCACGTCGTCGCCGAAGGCCTGCTTCAGCATTTTCGACTTGGCCAGCGTCTCGGTGGCGTCGCGCAATGTCTTCGGGATCTCAGGCAGGCGCGAGGCCTGATAGGCGTCGCCGACGAACGGCTTCTGCAACTCAAGCTTCTCGTCGATGCCGGCGAGGCCGGACGCGATCAGGGCGGCGAAGGCGAGATACGGATTGAGATCGGCGCCGCCGATGCGGCATTCCATGCGGATGCCCTTGGTGCCCTCGCCGCAGAGCCGGAAGCCGGCGGTACGGTTGTCCTCGCTCCACATGATCTTGGTCGGCGCGAAGGTGCCCGCCTGGAAGCGCTTGTAGGAATTGATGTAGGGCGCCAGGAACCAAGTGAATTCCTTGGCGTATTTGAGCTGTCCGGCGGCCCATTGCTGGCCGAGGCTCGACAGCGTCCAGTCGGCTTGTCTGTCGAAGAACAGCGGAGTCTTGCCGTCCGCGCTCCACAGCGAATTGTGGATGTGGCTGGAATTGCCGGCGAGGCCGTAATTGTACTTGGCCATGAAGGAGATGGCCTTGCCCTCGGAATCGGCGATCTCCTTGGCGCCGTTCTTCAGGATGACGTGGCGGTCGGCCATGTCGAGCGCCTCGGCATAGCGCACATTGATCTCTTCCTGGCCCGGTCCCCACTCGCCCTTGGAGTTCTCGATCGGAATGCCGGCAGCTTCCATCTCGTTGCGAAGCCGGCGCATGACGCCTTCTTCCTTGCTGGTGATGCCGATCTGGTAATCGCCGATATAGGGCGACGCGCTATCGAGCCCCTGCCAGTGCTTCTTGCGCGCCGAATCGTAGGTTTCGCTGAACAGGTAGAATTCGAGCTCGGAGGCGAAATAGCCGATATAGCCGCGCTCCTGCAGGCGCTTGACCTGCTTCTTCAGGATCGCGCGGGGGGAGTGTGCCAAATCGTCATGCGTGTGATGGTCGAGCACGTCGCAGATGACCAGCGCCGTCTTTTCCAGCCACGGAATGCGACGCAGCGTCGACAGGTCAGGCTTCATGACGAAGTCGCCATAGCCCTTCGACCAGCTTGCCGCCTTGTAGCCCGGCACCGGCTCCATATCGATGTCGCAGGCCAAGAGATAGTTGCAGCCATGCGTCTCGCCATGCGCGGAATCGACGAAATACTGGGCCAGAAAGCGTTTTCCCGCGAGCCGGCCCTGCATATCGACGATGCAGGCCAGCACCGTGTCGATCTCGCCGTTCGAGACCGCTTTCTTCAACTGATCGAACGAGAAATTTCCGGCCATTCCTTTGGCGCTCCAGTGCTTGTCTTTTCGGGCTTGTCAGATGAGGAACATTAAGAAAACCATGGCCGGCGCGATGCCGGCCATGGCTCGATGGTCGATTTCACTGACCGGTTTCGCCTACTGCCACTTCGGCTGCCGCAATTTCCGCCTGACGACGAGCAATATCGGCGCCGATCGGCGGGCCCTTGAACCGCCGGGATTCGAGGCCGAACCACAGCACCGCGAGAAGGATGATCAAACCGATGGCATAGTTGATCAAGATATCGAAGGGCGGTTGGATACCGGCATACATCAGGACCAGAACGCCAAGGACGGTGATAATGGCGAACGGCTTGGACCACATGCCCAGACGGAACGGACCGAATTCGGTCCAGGTCTTGCCTTCCGCAAGAAGGCCAGCCGCCACCGGCATCGCATAAGACACATAGAGGAACAGGGCGCAGCCGGCCGCCAACGCTGCGAAAGCCGGCGAGTAAAGCGTGGCGGCGATCGACAGCACGACGCCGAGCCAGATGGCCGGGACGGGCGTGCGCCAGGTCGGCGAAACCTGCTTCCACAGTGACGACCCCGGCAGGCCTCCGTCGCGCGAAAAGGCGAAGATCATGCGTGAGGTCGACGTGAGCCCGGCCAGCGCGCACAGATAGTTCGACAGCACGATTGAGATGCCGAGCAGGTCTTTCAACCAGGTCGGCGCCGGCAGGTTGTTGAACAGGTTGAACCAGGCATTGCCGCCGTCCTTTGCGGTCGCCGCCAGATCTGGGCTGGCCAGCACGAAGGAGACGGCCATGACGAAGCCGAAGATGAGCGACCACAGCACTGCATGGATCATGCCTCTCGGCACCGCGACGCGGGCGTTGTGGGTTTCCTCGGCGGTATGCGCCGAGGCGTCGAAGCCGGTGATCGTATAGAGCGGATAGAGAAGGCCGATCAGGAAGGCCACGAACGCGGTTCGGGCCGTCGGAACATAGCCGCCGCCCAGATCGCCGGTCGTGTTGACGAAAGTCGTCAACCGCGAAAGATCGAAGCCATGCGCGCCCCAGATCAGGAAGGTCAGCGTCAGCACCACCGCGACGACGAGGATGAGATAGCCGGAAAAGTCGGTCAGCCTCGTCGTCGTCTTGATGCCTAGATGATTGAACAGGCCTTGGGTGACGGTAATGATGACGACCGCCGCCGTCTGTTGCCAGAAGCCCCAGGTCGAGGTGTCCAGGCCGAGGATCGGACCAGCGACCAGCCCTTGGAACAACAGATAGACACCGACATTGACCGAAGCGACGACGAAGATCAGGCCGAGCAGATTGATCCAGGCCGTGGCCCAGCCCCAGCCGCGCCCACCGAGAATCGAGGACCAGTGGTATAAACCGCCGGCGGTAGGATAGGCCGAGCCGATCTGGCCGAGCGAAGCGGCGACGACAAGGGCGAACAGGCCACCTACGAGCCAGCCGATGGTCGCCTCAAAACCGCTGCCGGTGGCCATGGCCAGCGGGAACGATGTGATGCCGCCAGCCAGGATGCAAATGATCGAAAAGGAAATGGCAAAGTTGGAGAAGCCGCCCATGCGGCGCGCCAATTCCTGGGCGTAACCCATGCTGTGAAGGATTTTTACGTCCTCCGACTTGTGATCCGGTGTTGTCATGTTGGAAGTCCCCTATTGGTTTTTAGCTGGCCGATTGTACTGACTTTCCCATTGTGCGTTGTCGGGAGCCCCTGGCCTCCTCGGGCTCCAGGTTAGAAAAGATGCCGGTGAGCAGATCCGCCCATTTCCGCTGTCCGGTCTCGCCGGCGATTTCGTCGTTGCGGATTTCGATCATCGCGCAGGGCAGCCCGCGCGAGCGCGCATGCCGTTCCAGCGTGAAATAGACGCGGTCGGCCGGCGAATAGGGTTCGTTGACGCCTACTGTGACGCCGGAGAGCCGCCGCAGCGCCGATATCAGCGGCGCAGCCAGGCGGCGATCCTCGTCATGGATGATGCCGATATGCCATGGCCGGCTTTTGCCCTTGTAGATCGGCGTGAAGGAGTGGACCGACACCAGCCGCGTCTCCTGGCCGCGCGCCAGCCGCCGTTCGACGATTTGGGCAATCGTGTCGTGGAACGGGCGCCAGGCAAGGTCGATGCGCGCGGCGCGCTGCTTGTCGGACAAGCCCGAATTTCCGGGAATGGCTGTCGTTTCGCTGACCGGCGGAACGAGGTCCGGCGCGTCGAGCGGCCGGTTGCAATCGATGACCAGCCGCGACACACGGGTCTCTATCAAGGTCGCGTCCAGCGCCTCGGCCATGCGGAGTGCGACAGGAAGCGCGCCCGGGTCCCAGGCGATATGGCGCGAAAGGTCCGCAGCCGGCAGGCCAAGCGTTCCGAACTCGGCGGGCAGGACGTTGGAAGCGTGGTCGCAGGTGAAGACGAAAGGACTGAGTCCGCCAGGGTTGGTCACCCTTACGGTTTCATACGGTGCAAGGCTGGCGGGCCGTGCTTTCTCCATACTGCCGTCCCCTGGGGAGCGCTGTATCGTATGTTACGTATTTTGCCTCATTGCGTCCCTGTGAATGATTTCATACAGTTTGACCGGCTTTGTCAAACGCGAATTCGGGAAAACGGCGTCGGCGGGCCAACAGGCGGGGGAAAACCATGGTTTCCAGCATTGCCGAACTGATCTCGGACCGCATCGGCACGATGCCGGCCGGCGAGCGCCGCGCCGCGCAGACGCTGATTGCCAACTATCCTTTGACCGGGCTGAAGACCGTCGCCGAATTCTCGACCGCGGCCGGCGTGTCCTCGCCGACGATCTTGCGCTTCGTCGCCAGGCTCGGTTTCCAGAACTATCCTGAATTCCAGTCGGCGCTGCAGGATGAGCTGGCGGCGCAATTGCAGTCGCCCGCTTCGCGCACGCTCAATCCGTCCTCGGCCGGCGGCGCCGCCTCGCCGATGCTCGAGGCGACGCTCGACAACATGCGCGAGACCTTCCGGCATCTCACCGACAAGCAGCTCGCCGACATCGCCGCGCGGCTCGCCGAGCGGCGCGGCAAGACCTTCCTCATCGGTGGTCGCTTCACCGATCCGCTGGCGCGCTACATGGCCGCCCACCTGGCCATCATCCAGCCGGACGTCTATCATCTCGCCGGCCAGGAGAGCATCTGGCGCGACCGCCTGATCGACATGGGCAAGCGCGACGTTCTGGTGATCTTCGACATCCGCCGCTACCAGGAAAGTCTCGTCCGCTTTGCCGAGAAGGCACATCACCGCGGCGTGCAGATCATTCTGTTCACCGACCAATGGCTTTCGCCGATCGCCCGCTTCGCCCGCCACGTGATCGCCGGGCGCACCGCCGTGCCTTCGGCCTGGGATTCGTCCGCCGCCCTGTTCGTCGTCGTTGAGACGTTGATCGGTGCTGTGACCAGGCAGTTGGAAGCCGCCGGCGCCAAGCGCATCCGCGACCTGGAGAGCTTGCGCTAATGCAGTTGCCCAGAAGCGCGCAACGGTTCCGGGGCGACGACATCCATCAAAACTAAAGACCTGAAGCGCGTCGCCCAAAATTCGTTTCAGTGTGACACGCTTTAGCACATCCGGCCCCCGCGAAAACGCGGCAAGGATCGGGACCGCGGCGGCAATCCGGCTTTACATCGACCATGATACCGAAAAGTGGGACCCGGTTTTCGGAAAGATCATGGTTGGATCAGGCCCTGACGCGGAGCCGGCCGCGTAGACTATTTCAACAGCCGGCCCTCGATCGACCAGCGCGCCGCCAGGAAGTTCAGCACAGCCGCCACCAGGACGCCGATGATCTTGGCCGGCCACACGCCGACGGTCCCGGCCAGGACGGCGATCGAGAGGCTGGAGACGCCAAGCGAAATCAGCGCTCCCAGCGAGACGAAGCGCAGGAAGGAATGGTGCAGCCGGATGTTCGGGTCCCGCTCGAACGACCAGAAGCCGTTCGCCACGAAGGAGAAGAGCACGGCGACGAACCAGGCGCCGACATTGGCGGCCAAAGCCGGCACCGCGAGCTTGAGCAGCAGGAAAAAAGCGGCGAGGTCGATGCCGGTGTTGACCAGCCCGACCATGGCGAAGCGGACGATCTTGTTGCCGGTCGAACGCTGCGGCTGGCCGGCGCCGGTCATGCGCGACCGTCCATGACGCGAGTTCCGGCCTTGTCGAGGCTGACGCCGAAATCCTGCGAGGAAAGAACCGTGAACTCGGCCTCACGTGCGCCCTGCATCGGGTCGCGAGCGCGCAACACGTCATCGACATGGCCCGGATGGCACATGAACACCCCTTGTTCTGGCAAGGTGTCGAGCGCGGCGCGCAGCGTCGAAGCGAATTTCTCCGGCTGTCGCCAGTCATAGATGCCGGAAAGCGGCGTCATGAGGCTGAAGCCCGCCCGTTGCATCGCTCTGTTGAAGCCCGCGGCCAGAGTGGCGATCGCCGCGACCTTGGCCGCCGCGTCCAGGCCGGAAAACCCTGGCGCGCCTCGTAGCGCGGGCCTGCGTGCGCTTTCTCCAAAACGCGCGAGCAGCCAATGTCGTACCACGGGAAGGAAATGCACATGCTGGTGCCCGTCGATGTGGTCCGGCGGGCCGGCCAGCGCTTCGGTGAAGCGGTCGTACTGGGCGTCGAGCTCGGCATGAACGTCCCGCTCGTCGATGCGCCCGCGCCGCACCGGCAGCGCAAGCGAGGCAAGTCCGGGCAATTTGCCTTCCGGCGCCAGGCTGGACGAACCGGTCACCGCGATCTGATCGGTGAGGGTGAGGTGCAGCCCGACGGCCGCCCGTTGACGCAACGGCCTGATGCGCGCCGCCGCCTCCTCCCATTCGGGAAAGCCGGTCATGCAACTGGTGCCGGTCAGGCGGCCGCGCTCGATGAGGTCGAGGATCGCGCTCGATACCCCCGGCGCCAGGCCGTAGTCGTCGGCGATCAGGCGGATCGACCTGGTCATTTGTCGGCGGCAACCCGCTCGGCGGCATTGCCATGCAGGACGTCGCGCACGATGTAGACGGGCCGGTCCTTGCTTTCGCTGAGCGTCACCCAGACATACTCGCCGATCAGGCCGAGCAGCGCCAGGTTGAGACCGCCCAGCAGCACGACGGCGACCATGATGCTGGGGTAGCCAGGCACGGCGATGCCGTAGAACAGCACCTCGAAGAGCACTTTCACGCCATAGGCGAGACCGGCAAATGCCCCCAGCAATCCGATGAGGCTGATGACGCGCAGCGGGATCACGGAGAACGAGGTGAACCCTTCGAGCGAGAACGCGATCAGGTTGAACCTTGTCCACTTCGACGTGCCGCCGGCGCGGTTCTCCGGCGAGTAGAGCACCGCCTTCTGGCGGAAGCCGGCCCAGGCGAACAGGCCCTTGTTGAAACGGCGCTTGTCGCGCACGCTGGTCAAGGCCCGCGCCACCGCGCCGCGCATGACGCGGAAGTCCCCGGCATTCTCGGGAATATCGAAACGCTGGCTGCTGTTGATCAGCTTGTAGAAAAGCCGCGCCAGCTGGCTGCGCCGCCAGCTCCCCTCGCGCCGGTCGTTCTGCGCGTAGACGACATCGATCTCCGGATCCTCGACCAGTTCGCCGATCATCCTCAGGCTGATGTCCATGGAATGCTGGAGGTCGGAGTCCATGATCAGGACCATGTCACCGCGGGAATGATCAAGGCCGGCGAGCACCGCCGCTTCCTTGCCGAAATTGCGGCTGAGCCGCACGATTTCCCAGGAGCCCGACAACGACGCGGCGAATGTCTCGGCACTGCCGTCGCGGCTGCCGTCGTCGACGAGTATCTTGCGGACGGTCATGCCGAAGCGCTCCGCCACGGCCACTTCCAGCCTGTCGAGCAACTCGACGAAGGCGATGGCGGATTCGGCCTCGTTGAAGAAGGGCGCGATGACGTCGAGCATCTCAGCCATGCGCTACAGCTCCGGGGGTCGGCACATTCTGTCGGCCTTGCGTCCAGAACCAGCCGACGAGCAGGCAGGCGATTATGCTGATGCTGATCGGCCGGAACCATAGGTGGAAAAGATCGTGCAGCCGCGGATCGACACTGGTCAGCCCGGTGACGAAGAGGAGCGTTGCCAAAAACCAGCGCATGGCCCCGGCTCCCTTCTCCCGCCACAGCAGGGCGATGCAAAGGCCAGCTGGCACCGCCACCATGGCATAGGTGTTCTGCTCGACCCGCGGATTGAAGACGCACATGTAGAACGCCGCAATGAGGAATATGGCCAGTCCGCTAATGTTGGCGTCCAGCCTGCGGTCGAACTGGAGCACCGCCCACAGCGTAAGCAAACCCGCGACGACGCGCACGATCGTCGCCTGGGATTCCGAAAGCGGCACCCCAAACCGCGTGAAAGGCGCCGTGAAGTCGGCCGGAACGAAGGAACCGGTCGGGTCGACCGTCATCGACGTCAGCATGCGGAAGAAATCCTGGTACTGGGCGTTGATGTAGTCCGCGGGCGCAAAACCATAGGGGATGGCGAGCACGAGAAGGACCGCCAGCGCCAGCACCGGTATCAGCCTGGGACGCAGCGCCCCCACCAGAAGCAGCATGATGATCGCGGTCGGCTTGGCTATGACCGCAAGCGTGGCCCAGAAGAAGCTTTCAGCCCGGCGCCCCTCGAGCGCCGACAGCGTGAGAAACCAGCACGCCCCGGTGAGCAGGATCGTCGCCTGGCCGTTGCGAAGCGCGGCCAGCGCCATCGGCAAGGCGAGGAACAGACCGAAGGACAGCAGCCATGTCTGTTCCTGGCCGCCGATCTTGCGCACCTGACGCATTGCGGCGAAGGTCAGCGCGCCGAAGCCCAGCACGTGCCAAAGAACGCTGCCCAGATGCGGCCCGAGTTTCACCAGGGGAACGTAAAGGGCGGCGAAGGCGGGCGCGTAAAGATACCCCATCGCGGCCTGGACGTGATACAGCGGCTCACGGTTCAGGAAAGCTTCGCTGCCATGTCCGTAGATATGGACCACCGAACGCGTGTCGGGCGACCATAGCGCCAGCCCAAGCACGATCAGAAACGACCCGACCCATAGCCAAAACCCCAAACGGTCGAAAACCGGCTTGGTTACCGTCATAGCGCACCCCGCGTTCCGACCAGGACGGCTTTCCCATCGCCGCCTGGCTTCACCGCCGGCGAGATATCACATCGAAATGGAATAAGACATCCAAGCGTGACTGCTGTCGGCGCGGGGCAAGGGACGGCGCAACAGCGGCATTTTTCCGCCGCTGCCTTGTCGATCACAGCTTTGTGTTCGAGGCTTTGGGCCGCGATCTGAACACCTGCAATCGGCACCCGGGTGCTTACGGCCTGATGAACACCTTTCCGTTGGGCTTGGCGAGCTCGGCCGGAAGCCGCGCCATGGCTGCGTCCAGCGGCACCACCGCCGTGACGTCGGTCGACCAGCGTCCGTCGGAAAAGCGCTTCTGCGCTTCCAGCACCGCCGGGCCCAGCCGGTCGCGGAACTGGCGCATCCATTCGGCCAGCCAGAAACCTTCGACACGCTTGTGCTGGAAGATCAGTTGGCCGGGCTCGCGGATCACCGTCGGCTCGGCGTCGAGCCGGCCGTAGACGATCCAGCGCGCGCGTTTCGGCATGGCGTTGAAGATGGCGGAAGCCAGCGGCCCGGTCACCGCGTCGAGGAAGATGCGCGGCTGCTCTGCCTTCATCGCTTCGCGCAACGCCGCCTCGAAATCTGCCGCCTTCTCGTTGAGCACGTGGGCGGCGCCGAGCTCTTTCAACAGCGGTATCTGCTCGTCGCGACGCACCGTGACGATCGGCCGGAAACCCGCCTCCTTCGCCAACCCGATGATCAGCTTGCAGAGCTGGCTGGCGCCCGCGGTCATGATGAAGGCCTTTTCGCCTTCCTCTCTGACGATGTCGAACATGGCCAAGGCGGTCAGCGGATTGACGATCATCGCGGCGCCATCCTCGTCGCGCACCGTGTCGATGAGCGGGATGCAGGAAGCCGCCTCGGCAACCGCATATTCCGCCCATGCCCCCCAGTTCGAGACGCCGGTGGCGAAGGCAACACGCTTTCCGTCGAGGCTTCTGGCATAGGCGTCGTCTCCGGTGGCGACGACGGTGCCGACGCCTTCGAAACCCGCCGGCCGGCCCTTGACCCGCGGCTGGCCATACTGGCCCTTGATGAAGGCGATATCGGACGGGTTGATCGAGGCGAGGCTGACCTTGATCAGCGCCTGCGACGGACCGGGCGCCGGCACCGCGATGCTGCCGGGCTGGAGATAGGGCTCCATTGCCTCCAGCGCGGCCGCCGAGGGCGTCCTTGTGTAACCGTCGCCGACAAGCAGCAAGCCCCGCATTTGCGATGGAAGCGTCATGATCGTCAGACCTTTTCCTGCGTGTATTTCCTCAGTTCCGTGCGCGCCACCTGCCGCCGGTGCACAGCATCCGGCCCGTCGGCCAGCCGCAACGTCCTCAGATGCGTCCAGGAGCGGGCGAGCGGCGTATCCTGGCTGATGCCTTGCGCGCCGAACATCTGCACCGCCTCGTCGGTGACCTTCAGCGCGACGCGCGGCGCCACTACCTTGATCTGGCTGATCCAGGGCGCGGCGGCGCGCGCATCGCCCTGGTCGATCATCCAGGCCGCCTTGAGGCAGAGCAGCCTCGCCATCTCGATCTCCATCCGGCATTCGGCGATAATGTCGAAATTGGCGCCGAGTTTTGCCAGGGGCTGGCCGAAGGCCTCGCGCCGCACCGAGCGCTGGCACAACATTTCCAGCGCCATCTCGGCCTGGCCGATGGCGCGCATGCAATGGTGGATGCGGCCAGGACCGAGCCTGCCTTGCGCGATCTCGAACCCCCTGCCCTCGCCGAGGATCAGGTTTGCCGCCGGCACCCGCACATTGTCGAATCTGAGATGCATATGGCCGTGCGGCGCGTCGTCGTCGCCATAGACCTGCATTGGCCGCAACTTGCTGATGCCCTTGCTGTCAGCCGGCACCAGGATCATCGAATGCCGTCGATGCTGCGGCTCCGCGTCCGAGCCGGTCCTGACCATGACGATATAGATGGCGCAGCGCGGATCGCCCGCTCCGGAAGCCCACCATTTCTCGCCGTTCAGCACATAGTCGTCGCCCTGCCGCTCGCAACGCATCGAAATGTTCGTCGCGTCCGAGGAGGCGACGTCCGGCTCGGTCATCAGATAGGCCGAGCGAATCTTGCCCTCGAGCAGCGGCTCCAGCCAGTCTCGCTTGTGCGCTTCCGAGCCGTAACGCTCCAGCACTTCCATGTTGCCGGTGTCGGGCGCCGAGCAGTTGAAAGTCTCGGCGCCGAGATGCGCCTTGCCCATCTCTTCCGCCAGATAGGCATATTCGACAGTGGAAAGACCATAGCCGCGCCCGGAGTCGGTCAGCCAGAAATTCCACAGCCCGCGCTCCCGCGCCGTCTTCTTCAGGCCTTCCAGGATTTCCGTTTGCCTCGCCGTATAGGACCAGCGGTCGCCACCCTTGCCGATCTCGGCGAGAAATTCCTCGCCGAGCGGCGCGATCTCGTCGCGCACCATCGCCGCCACGCGCTGATGGATTGGCTTCAGCCGCTCGCTCATGCCGAGATTCATATCCGTCATCGCTTACGGCCTTTCCGAAGATAGATCTTTACCCGTGGCAAGGATGACCGTACTTCGGCTAGCCTTGTCAACGCGAGTCCCTCGCCGGTTTGATCGAGATGTGCGGAGAAATGCAATGAGCTATCTGGACAAGCTGTTCTCGGTCGCCGGCAAGACCGCGCTGGTGACGGGTGCGGCGACCGGCATCGGCCGCATGGTGGCAACCGGTCTGGTCCGCGCCGGCGCTCATGTGATGATCGCCTCGCGCAAGGGTAAGGATTGCACGAAAGTCGCCAACGACTTGAACGCGCTCGGCGGCTCCGGCCATGCCGAGGGCTTCGCCGGCGACGTGTCCAGCGAAGCGGGCATCGCCGCTTTAGTCGCCGAGGTCAAGGCGCGCACGGAGCACCTGCACATCCTGGTCAACAATGCCGGCATTTCCTGGGGCGCACCGCTGCAGGATTTCCCTTACCACGCCTGGGCCAAGGTGTTCGGCGTCAATGTCACCGCCGTCTTCCACCTGACGCGGGAGCTGTTGCCGTTGCTCGACGCCGCCGCGAGCCAGGAGGATCCTGCCCGCGTCATCAATCTCGGCTCGGTGATGGGCACCCAGCCGCTGGCCGACGATGCCTATTCCTACGCGGCCTCGAAAGCGGCGGTGCATCATTTGACACGCACGCTGGCGATCGAGTTCGCCGCCCGCCACATCACCGTCAACGCCTTTGCACCGGGTCCTTTCCAGAGCCGGATGACGGCGTTTGCCACCGCGACCGAGGAGCAGGCGAAACATGTCGGTAACCATGTTCCGCTCGGCCGCATCGGCGTGGCGGATGACATTGCCGGCGCAACGCTTTATTTGTGCAGCCGAGCCGGAAGCTATGTCACCGGTGCCATCCTGCCGATCGACGGCGGCCAGTCGGTGCAGCATGGAATGACGTTGTTCAAGGAATAAGACGCCCGGTTCGAGGAACCGTAGTCCGGGCGGGGGTGCGGAGGACATCAGCGTGGAACCGATCAGTCTCGATACGCTTCTGGCAAGCGTCGGCAAGGAGGTCGGCGTCTCGCCCTGGCGAACGGTGACGCAGCGCATGATCGACCAGTTCGCCGATGCGACCGACGACCACCAGTTCATCCATTGCGATCCGGAGCGCGCCGAGCGCGAGACGCCTTTCGGCGGCACCATCGCGCATGGTTTCCTGTCGCTGTCGCTTCTGTCGGCAATGACCTTCGAGACCATGCCGCCGCTGGAGAACGGCAAGATGGGCGTCAACCACGGTTTCGATACGCTGCGCTTCCTGGCGCCGGTGAAGACCGGCTCGCGCATCCGCACCCATTTCGTGCTGGCGGACGTCAAGGTGAGGCCCTCGGGCTGGGTGCAGACCGCGCATGACGTGACCATCGAGATCGAAGGCTCGAAGAAGCCGGCGCTGACGGCGCGTTGGCTGACCTTGACGCTGATCGAGCGCCAGCCCGAGAACGCATGAGCAGCGAGGCCGGTGCCATAGACCAGGCGGCGCTAGCGCCCTATCTCGAGGCGCATATCCCGGGTTTTGCCAGCCTGTCCGCGATCGAAAAATTCAAATCCGGGCAATCCAATCCGACCTATCTTTTGACCGCCGCCAGTGGCCGCTATGTGCTGCGCGCCAAGCCGCCGGGACAACTGCTGAAATCCGCGCATCAGGTCGACCGCGAATTCCGGGTCATGCGGGCGCTCGCCGGCACGACTGTGCCGGTGCCGCGCATGCTGCATCTGTCGGGCGAGGACTCTCCGATCGACCGCATGTTCTACGTCATGGAATATCTCGACGGCCGCATCTTCTGGGATCCGTCGCTGCCTGAGGTTTCGGGCAATGAAGAGCGTGCCGCGATCTACGACGCGATGAACGCGACGCTTGCCGCCCTGCACGATGTCGATGTCGGCGCCGTCGGCCTTGGCGATTTCGGCAAGCCCGGCAGCTATTTCGAGCGCCAGCTCGCGCGCTGGGCCGGCCAATACCGGGCCTCCGAAACCGAAACCATAGCCGATATCGACAGGCTGATTGCATGGCTCGAAACGCATATGCCGGCCGATGACGGCCGCGTGTCGCTTGTCCATGGCGACTATCGGCTGGACAACATGATGTTCGCGCCCGATGCGCCGAAAGTCATCGCGCTGCTCGACTGGGAGCTGTCGACGCTCGGCCACCCCTTCGCCGACCTCGCCTATCAATGCATGCAATGGCGCCTGCCGCATGCCTCGGGCTTTCGCGGCCTTGACGGCGTCGACCGCGCCGCTGCCGGCCTGCCTTCCGAGGAGGCCTATGTCGCGGCCTATTGCAGGCGGCGCGGCATCCAGAAGATCGACAACTGGACCTTCTTCCTCGCCTTCTCGTTCTTCCGGCTGGCGGCGATCTGCCAGGGCGTCTATCGCCGCGCGCTGGACGGCAACGCCTCCAATCCGGAAAAGGCAAAGACCTATGGCGAGGCGGTGAAGCTGCTTGCCGCGCTTGCGGCGGAACTAATCGACGAGAACAGGTGAAAGCGGAGAGCCGAGCGATGGGCCGTTTCGATGGGATGACGGTGCTGATCACCGGCGCGACCGGCGGCCTCGGCAGCGGCGCGGCAAAAGCCTTCGCCACCGAAGGGGCGCGGCTCGTGCTCTCTGATATCGACGAGACTGCGCTCGGCGGTTTCGCCGCAACGCTCGACGCCGAGACTGCTCACCTTGCCGGCAACATTGCCGACGAAAAACTCTCGGAGGACCTGGTGAAGCTTGCCGTTCAAAAATTCGGCCGGCTCGACATCGCCGTCAACAATGCCGGCATCGTGCACGCCTTCGTGCGCCTGCCACAGGTGACCTCGGAGGAAGCGCGCCGCGTGGTCGAGGTCGACCTGCTCGGCGTGTTCTATGCCATGAAGCACCAGATCCCTCAGTTGGAACGGCAGTTCAGGGAAAGCGGCAAGGGCGGCGTCATCGTCAACATCGCCTCGGTCGCCGGTCTCTCCGGCGCGCCGAAGCTTTCGGTCTATGCCGCCGCCAAGCACGGCGTCGTCGGGCTGACCCACTCTGCCGCCGCGGAATATGCCAGCAAAGGGATCCGCATCAACGCCGTCTGCCCGGCCCACACCCGCACGGCGATGGTCGACGGTTTCGTGCGTTTCACCGGAGCGCCCGAAGCCGAAGCGCTTGCCGAGCTTACGCGCGGCGTGCCGATGAAGCGCGTCGGCGAGGTCGATGAGATCACCACCGGCATCCTGTTCCTTGCCGACCCCGGCAACTCCTTCATGACCGGCCATGCGCTGGCGCTCGACGGCGGCATCGGCGCCATTTGAACGTGCTGGGGAACGGCTAGAGCAATTCCAGGAAAAGGTGATCGGTTTTCCGTTCGGAATTGCGTAAAAACAAAGAGATAGAGCGTTTCGCCGTTTCCGTGAAACGGTGAAACGTTCTAGGCTCCGCAATCGCGTTAACCGAAGAGTTTGAACGGACGTTGCGGAACCGGAGCGCTCTCTTGTCCGTTTCCGTACAGCGTATATAATTTCGTCAGGCAACCAACGAAAAAGGCAGCGGACATTGACGCCGAGCGTTCAGAAACGCCGCGAAAAACAAAAGGCGGAGCTTCGCTCCGAACTGGTCGCGGCGGCTCACAAGCTGGTGCAGGAAGAAGGCTATGAGGGCCTGACCATCCGCAAGCTGGCCAAGCGGGTCGGCTATGCGCCGATGTCGGTCTATTCCTATTTCGCCGACAAGCAGGACATCCTCTTCGCGCTGGCCGAAGATGCCTTCGAAACGCTCGCCCGGCGCATCGAGGACCATCCCGCCGACGATCCGGTCGAGGCGCTCAAGGCGGTGATGACCGAATATGCCGCCTTCGGGCTCGGCAATCCCAATGAGTATCGCACCGTCTTCATGACCGAGAAGACCAAGCTGCCCGAGGGCCGCAGCTACGAGGACATGGAAGAGGGCAATCCGGCCATGAAGGTGCTGATCAAACGCGTCGAGGCCTGCGTCGCGGCCGGCAAGCTCAAGGGCGATCCGCGCGCCATCGCGACCATGCTGTGGACGGTCGGCCACGGCACGATTTCGTTGCTGATCACCTTTCCCTTCTATCCTTTCGGCGACCCCGAGACTTACGTGAAGCGCATGTGCAACTTCATGATGGCCTCGCTGTCGGAACACGAAATCCCGCCGCTCACCGAAACCCCGGTCGACTGCTGATCGCCACAGCTGTTTTTGCGCCACCATCGGCTTGATTCGCCGTGGCGAGTTCCTAGGTTCAAAAAAAAGTTGTCGTACACGTACAGATTTCCTCTTGAATTCCGTTTCCGCTCGCCGTATTTGTACGCTGTATCGTACATGTACGAAAAGAGATGACTGGAGACGGAAAATGAAGAAGACCATCCTCACCCTCGCCGCCGTGCTGGCTTTCTCGGGCGCCGCTTTTGCCGGCACGACCCAGTCGGTCAAGCACGCTCCGGCCGCCTGCGTCCAGACCAAGGCCAATGTGGTTCTCGATTGCACCGCCACCGGTTCGGTCGAAAAGGCGGACGCCACCAAGACCCAGACCAAGACCCCGCGCCTTGGCATCGACGTCAGCCCGTGGTTCGTGCCTGGCCTGTAAGTTCTGTCGGGACGATCAATGAAAATGGGCGGCACTTGGCCGCCCTTTTTCGTTTTGCCTGCAGCTTCGAGGACCGGCCCGAAGCCTATTTCTTGGGCCGTTTCGTTCCCGCCACGGCCTTGGCCTTGCCGGGCCTGGCCGGCGCGCCGGGGATGGCGCTGCTGGTGATCGACACCGGGTCACTGGCTGGAAACGTGTCCTCGAGGCCTTCCTCGAGTTCCTCTTCCTCGACCTCGTGATGGCGCTCCTGCTCCAGCGAACGGACTGCCGCCGTCTTCTTCGGCGACTTCGGCGCGGTTCTGGACGGCATCGACAACCTCCCTCGCAAGCTGCGGAAACGGACAGGGCCGGCGATGGTTCCTGCCGCGCGGCTTTCCGACAGCGCAGCGTGAAGATCAGTTCGCCGCGTCGCTTGCCGCTTCCGACAGCAGAGTAAAGACATAGTCCGAGAAGGAACGCCAGCACTCCACCCGGAACGCGTCGGCCGCCGTGCGCAACAGCACGATCTCGGATTTGCCGAGGATGGTGCGCGAGGCCGCGCCGACGGGGAAAGCCTCGAGCGACAGGTCCTGCGGACAGCCCGAATTGACCGTCACCGCGGCCGATGGTCCAGCGACCGAAATCCCGACATTGCGGTGCGAGATACCGACCGCCGAATGCAGCGCCGTCACCTTGGCGCAGTCGGCGAGCGGATCGTTGCCCGCCTCGTCGATGATCAGCCATTCGTCCGGTCCGAGCCACAGCGCCGTGCGCCCGTCCTTGGTCGCCGAGGTCTTCGGCTTTGTCGGCAGCGTGACGCCGAGCGCCTTGGAGAGTTCGGCAAGCGAAGCCTGCGGCGCGCGCAGTGAAATACGCTCGGCCGGCGGCAGCATCTCCACCTTCACGCCAGGCGCCGACACCGTGCGACCGGCAAGCGCTGGGCGCCGCTCGACGGAAGCGGAAGCGGCTTTTGTCTTGGCGGTGGCCTTAGCCATTGAGGCGTTCTCCCTTCTCGTCGACGAACACCATGCCTGTGACCTCGACCTCGATCGTGCCGTTCGGCATCGGCACGTAGAGCGTCTCACCCAGGCGGTCGCGACCGCCGGCGACCAGCGCGAGCGCGATCGAGCGGCCGCAATTCTCCGACCAGTAGCTCGACGTGACATGGCCGATCATCTTCATCGGGATCGGCTGCTTCGGATCGGCGACGATCTGCGCGCCCTCTTCCAGCACGACCTTTGGATCCTTGGTCTTCAGGCCGACGAGTTGCTTGCGGCCCTTGGCCACCAGATCCGTCCGGGTCAGGCCGCGGATGCCGACGAAGTCGGTCTTCTTCTTGCCGACCGCCCAGTCGAGCCCGGCGTCGTTCGGCGTCACCGTGCCATCGGTATCCTGGCCGACGATGATGTAGCCCTTTTCGGCGCGCAGCACGTGCATCGACTCGGTGCCGTAGGCGGTCGCGCCATGTTTCTGGCCTTCGGCCCACAACGCTTCCCAGACCGCCTCACCGTAATCGGCCGGCACGTTGACCTCGAACCCGCGCTCGCCGGTGAAGGACATGCGGAACAGCCTCGTCGGCACCCCGCAGATCTTGCCTTCGCGCACCGACATATGCGGCATTCCCTCATCCGACATGTCGATGCCCTCGACCAGCGGCGCGATGATTTCGCGCGACTTCGGCCCCTGCACCGCGATCACCGCCCACTGCTCGGTGATCGAGGTCAGCCAGACGTTGAGATGCGGGAACTCGGTCTGGAGGTAATCCTCCATGTGGTTCATGACGCGCGGCGCGCCGCCGGTCGTCGTCGTCACGTGGAAGCGATCGGGTGCTAGCCGACCGACGACGCCGTCATCATAGATGAAGCCGTCCTCGCGCAGCATGATGCCATAGCGGCAGCGCCCGGTTTCCAGCTTCTCCCATGGGTTGGTGTAGAGCAGCTCCATGAATTTCGCGGCATCCGGCCCGACCACCTCGATCTTGCCGAGCGTCGAGGCGTCGAACAGCCCGCCGACCTTGCGCACCGTCACGCATTCGCGGTCGACCGCCTTGTGCATGTCCTCGCCGGCTTTCGGGAAATACCACGCGCGCTTCCAGTGGCCGACATCCTCAAACACGGCGCCATGCGAGGCCGCCCAGCCATGCGTCGCCGTACGCCGGGTCGGATCGAACAGCGCGCCGCGCGCATGCCCGACGATCGAGCCGAAGGTCACCGGCGTGTAGGGCGCGCGGAACGTTGTGAGGCCGACCTGCGGGATCGGCTTGCCGAGTTCCTCGGCGGCGATCGCCAGCCCATGCATGTTCGACGTCTTGCCCTGGTCGGTCGCCATGCCGTTGGTGGTGAAGCGCTTGACGTGCTCGATAGAGTGCATGCCTTCATGCACCGCCTGGCGGATGTCCTTGGCGGTGACGTCGTTCTGGAAATCGACGAAGGCCTTGACCGTGGTACCCGGCCCGGCACCGGGCCCTGCGCCCAGCATGCCGCGCGACCAGCTCTCGCCGGCGTCGACCTTCGGCTTGGCTCCCTTGCCGGCTTTGCCGCCGGCGTCCTTCGCCGCCTTGGCGCCCGCCGCATAGGCCTCGTCGACCGTCGCGTCCAGTCCGTCTGTGCCGTTGCAGGCGCCGACCGAGACGCAGTCCTGCGCATAGGTGCCGGGCACGAAGCGCTTGGTCTCATCGTTGAAGGCGACCTTGCCGCGCGACTGCGAGAACAGATGCACCGACGGCGTCCAGCCGGCCGACATCAGGACCGCGTCCACCGGAATGGTCCGCTCGCCGCCGCCATTCTTCGGTTGCACGGTCATGGAGGACACGCGCAGCTTGCCGCCGGCGCTGACCACCGCACGGCCGAAATTGATCTCGATGCCGAGCGCCCTCGCCTCGTCGATCGCCGGTCCAGCCGGGTTGTCGCGCAGGTCGACGATCGCCGCGACATTGACGCCTGCCTTCTTGAGGTCGATGGCCGCCGCGTAAGCGGAATCGTTGGCCGTATAGACGCCGACATTCCTGCCGACCGCGACGCCATAGTGGTTGAGGTATGTGCGCGCCGCAGAAGCCAGCATCACGCCCGGGCGGTCGTTGTTGGCGAACACCATATGGCGCTCGATTGCGCCGGTGGCGATCACGACGCGCCCGGCGCGAACCTGCCACAGGCGTTCGCGCGCCAGCTCATGTCCGGGGCTCTTGAGATGGTCGCTGACCCGCTCGACCAAGCCGACGAAATTCTGCGCGTAATAGCCGAAGGCAGTCGTGCGCGACAGCACGCGCACATTGTCCATCGCCTTGAGCTTCGCGATTGCGGCTTGCGCCCACGCATGGCCGCTCTGGCCGTCGATCCTGGCGCCGCTCTCGAAGCGCAGGCTGCCGCCGAATTCGGCCTGTTCGTCGGCGAGGATCACCCGCACGCCCGTTTCGGCAGCGGCGAGCGCGGCCGCAATGCCGGCGGCGCCGCCGCCCAGCACCAGCACCTCGCAATGCGCGTAGCGCGCGGCATAGTGGTCCGGATCCGGCTTCTCGGGTGAAACGCCGAGGCCGGCGGCCGCGCGGATCTTCGGCTCGTAGAGATCCTTCCAGGCCCATTTCGGCCACATGAAGGTCTTGTAGTAGAAGCCGGCCGAGAACATCGGCGAGGCGATGTCGTTGACGGCGCCGATGTCGAAGGCGAGCGAGGGCCAGCGGTTCTGCGAGTTGGCCGTCAGCCCGTCATAGAGCTCCTGCACGGTGGCGCGCACATTGGGCGTCTTGCGCGCATCGTCGCGCACGATCTGCACCAGCGCATTGGGCTCTTCCGCGCCGGCCGAGAGGAAGCCGCGCGGCCGGTGGTACTTGAACGAGCGCCCGACCAGATGCACGCCATTGGCGAGCAGCGCCGAGGCAAGCGTGTCGCCCTCGATGCCGGTATAGGACTTGTCGTCGAAGCTGAACGAGGCGGTCTTCGCCTGGCTCAGGCGGCCGGCGCCGGAGATACGGAATGCGGCGCTCATTTCGCGGCTCCAGGCAGTTTCGCCGGCTTCGGCTCGCCGGCCTTGTAGGTCATGACGAACCTGTCGGTGACGGTGTCGCGCACCGCGTTGAAGAAGCGCGCGCAACCATGGATGTGCCGCCAGCGCTCATAGATGACGCCCTTCGGATTGGCGCGGATGAAGAAGAATTTCTCGAAATCGTCGTCGCTCTCGGCGGCAATGTTGGTGGAGCGCGCGATATGCGCCTCGCCGGCATTGCGGAACTCGAGTTCCGGGCGCTCTTCCTCGCAATAGGGGCAGCGGATGAGAAGCATTCTGTTTGTTCCTACAATTCGCCGTAGTCGATGGATCAGTGCGCCACCGCCGCCGCGGCGGCCTCGTCGATGAGACGGCCGGTGCGGAAGCGCTCGAGCGTGAAGGGCGCGTTGATCGGATGCGGCTCGTCCTTCGCGATCGTATGGGCAAAGACGTTGCCCGAACCGGGTGTCGCCTTGAAGCCGCCCGTGCCCCAGCCGCAATTGACGTAGAGGCCCTTGACCGGCGTCTTCGCCAGGATCGGCGACCGGTCGGGAGTGACGTCGACGATGCCGCCCCAGGAGCGCAGCATCTTCATGCGCGTGAAGATCGGGAACATCTCGCAGATGGCATCGAGCGTGTGCTGCAGGATGTGCAAGCCGCCGGTCTGCGAATAGGAGACGTACTGGTCGGTTCCGGCGCCGATCACCAGCTCTCCCTTGTCTGACTGCGAGATATAGGCGTGCACCGTGTTCGACATCACCACGCAGGGCACGACCGGCTTGATCGGCTCCGACACCAGCGCCTGCAGCGGATAGCTTTCGAGCGGCATGCGCACGCCGGCCATGTTCATGATGACGGAGGAATGGCCGGCCGCGACCACGCCGACCTTCTTGGCGCCGATGAAGCCGCGCGTCGTCTCCACGCCGCTGACCGCGCCGTTCGCGGCGCGCTTGATGCCGGTGACCTCGCAGTTCTGGATGATGTGCACGCCGCGCGCCGAGGCGCCGCGCGCATAGCCCCAGGCAACCGCGTCATGACGCGCCGTGCCGCCGCGCCGCTGCAACGCCGCGCCCATCACCGGATAGCGCGCTTCCTTGGAGATGTTGAGCGGCGGACAGAATTCCTTCGCCTGCTCCGGCGTCAGCCACTCATTGTCGATGCCGTTGAGCCGGTTGGCGTGGATGTGGCGCTTGAACACCTGGATGTCGTGCACATTGTGCGCCAGCATCATGACGCCGCGCGCCGAATACATGACGTTGTAGTTGAGCTCCTGGCTCAGCCCGTCCCACAGCTTCAGCGCATGGTCGTAGATGCCGGCGCTCTCGTCATAAAGGTAATTGGAGCGGATGATAGTGGTGTTGCGGCCGGTGTTGCCGCCGCCGAGCCAGCCCTTTTCCAGCACCGCGATGTTGGTGATGCCGTGCTCGCTCGCCAGATAATAGGCCGTCGCCAGGCCGTGCCCGCCGGCGCCGACGATGATGACGTCGTATTCCTTCTTCGGCTCAGGCGACGTCCACTGTTCTTCCCAGCCCTTGTGGCCGCGCATGGCCTCGCGGGCAATGGCGAATACCGAGTATTTCTTCACGTTAAGCCTCGCGCCAAAAATCGCGGATGTGGTTCGGGCCTCTCCCGTCACGCGAGGTGTATCACTAGCGAAACAGCGATGTCATCCTTGCGCTGTTTGCGACGGCGCTTGCCGTTTTGCGCCTCGGTCAAAATGATGCATCCGATCTGGCTTCGACAGGGGTCTTCGGCGACACTTCCCGTCGCGCGAATCCGGAGACGATGATGGGTAACGCCTGGTGGAATCTTATCCTGCGCTTTCTGCTTGAGCTTGCCGCCTTGCTTGGTCTCGGCATGGCGGGCTGGAGCCTCTCGGCCGGATTCTGGCGCTGGATTCTCGCTATTGGCTTGCCAATCGTCGCGGCCGTGTTGTGGGGCACTTTCGCCGTGCCCGACGATCCGAGCCGGTCGGGCCGAGCTCCGGTGCCGGTGCCCGGCGCCGTCAGGCTGGCGCTGGAACTTGTCATCCTGTTCGGCGGCGCCACGGGATTCTATCTGACCGGTCACGCCGCCATTGGCATCGTCATGGCCCTGTTGATTGCCTTCAACTATGCCTTCTCGCTGGACCGGCTGGGTTGGCTGTTGCGGCAGTAGGGCAATGGCGGCCGTTGCAGGTTTCGGGTGGCCGCGGCAATCCTCATCTGCGACCAAGCATCCATCGCCGCAAGCCGGCACAAAGGAAGGATGCTGAGACATGTTCACCCTGGCAAGCAAAGTCGCCATCGTCACTGGCGCCAGTTCCGGCATCGGCCGCGCCACCGCCAGGCTGTTTGCCGAGCAAGGCGCGAGCCTGGTCGTCGCCGCCCGGCGCCAAGCCGAGCTCGACACGCTCGTCGGCGAGATCGAGGATGCCGGGGGCACTGCGGTCGCACTTGCGGGCGACGTAAGGGACGAAGCCTATGCGCGGGCGTTGGTGGAACTCGCTGTGGCTCGCTTCGGCGGCCTCGACATCGCCTTCAACAATGCCGGCGCCGTTGGCGTGATGGGGCCGGTGACCGACTTGGCGCCGGCGACCTGGCAGGAGACGATGGACACCAACCTGACCAGCGCCTATCTCGCCGCCAGGCACCAGATTCCGACCATGCTGGAGCGCGGCGGCGGTTCGCTGATCTTCACCTCGAGCTTCGTCGGCTACACTGCCGGCATGCCGGGCATGGCTGCCTACGCCGCAGCCAAGGCCGGACTGATCGGCCTGACGCAGGTGCTCGCCGCCGAGTACGGCCCGCAAGGACTGCGCGTCAACGCGCTGCTGCCCGGCGGCACCGACACGCCCGGCGCGACCACAACCACACCCGAGGCGCGCGCCTTCGTCGAAGGCATTCATGCGTTGAAGCGCATGGCGCAGCCGGAGGAGATCGCCCGCTCCGCGCTCTATCTCGCCTCGGATGCCTCGAGCTTCACCACCGGCACGGCATTGTTTGCCGATGGCGGCGTCTCGATCAACCGGACGTGATCGCCCGGCGGACAGCAGACATGCTCATCCGTTGAAATCTAGCGATACGGCCTTGCATTCCGGTCCAATTTGACGATTTGTTTCCCGTCGAAATCGGACCGGAACGATGCTGCTGATCAGAACCTATGTTGCCCAGAGCGCCATCGAAGGCGTCGGGGTCTTTGCCGCGGAGCCGATCCGCAAAGGCGCCTCGATCTGGCGCCTCGATCCGGATTTCGACCGGCTGATCCCGATGGAAAAATATGAAGCCGCATCCCCGCATCTCAAGGAACTGCTCGACCGCTATGCCTATCCGAGCCCGGACAAGCCCGGCTTCATGGTCTATGAGGTCGACAATGGCCGCTTCATGAACCATTCGGAGCGGCCGAACACGGATTTCTCGCAATATGGCGGCGCCACCGCCATTCGCGACATCGCCGCAGGCGAGGAAATCACCTGCGATTATGGCGAGTTTTTCGAGGACTTCGCCCGCCTCCATCTGGCGGCGGTGGACGGTTGAAGCACTGCCGGGCGCAGCGCTCGGGTTTTTGATCGCTGTTTCCCGCAATCAGCGGTGGACATCCCAGCCTGATTCTGCTATCAGCCGCCACAATTCGCGGTGCAATTCGCCGCGGAGGCATCCCAGCTATGGCTGATTGCCTAACGATTTCAAACCCGAAGACAGGATTGCCCGTGCAGGTACTCGTCCGCGACAACAACGTTGATCAGGCGCTTCGCGCGCTGAAGAAGAAGATGCAGCGCGAAGGTATTTTCCGCGAAATGAAGATGCGCGGTCACTACGAGAAGCCGTCCGAGAAGCGTGCCCGCGAGAAGGCTGAGGCCGTGCGCCGCGCCCGCAAGCTGGCCCGCAAGCGCGCCCAGCGCGAAGGCCTGCTGCCGATGACCCCGCGTCCGGCTCCGGCTGGTGCCGCCGGCGCTTCGCGCTCGCCGCGCTCATAACGCCTATTTTTCGTCCTTTTCGAAGGATACCGAGGGTGGCGCGATGCGGAATCGCCGCCACCTTTTTGTTTATGCATAGGAGCCGGTTCGGAGAGGGAACGAACTGACGGCGCTGCGGCAGTGAGGACAAAGATGAACGCAATTTCCGTGGAGCGCAAAACCGCTTTTCGCGGCTTCGCCCTGACGGCGGCCCTGCTTTCGGGTCTGACGCTTGCAGCATGCCAGACGACGCCGACCGGCGAGTTCAACAACATCGACAAGGCGCAAGGCTCGAGCGAGAACATCTCGTCGCTTTCGGCCGTCATCCAGCGCAGCCCGCAGGATCCCGAGGGCTACAATGTGCGCGGCTCGGCCTATGGCCGCGGCGGCCAGTACCAGGCGGCGCTGAAGGACTTCAACCAGGCCATCCAGCTCAACCCGAACTTCTACCAGGCCTATTCGAACCGCGCGCTGATCCAGCGCTTCCTCGGCAACCAGGAAGCCGCCTTGGCCGACTATAACCGCTCGATCCAGATCAACGCCAATTACGACGCCGCCTATATCGGCCGCGGTAATCTCTATCGCAAGGCCGGCCGCACCCAGGATGCCTTCAACGACTTCCAGAAGGCGATCCAGCTCGACACCACCGACGCTCGCGCCTACCACAATCGCGGCCTGATCTATCAGAGCCAGGGCCAGCACAAATTCGCCATCGAGGATTTCTCGACCGCGATCTCGCTGGCGCCGGACGCTGCCGAGCCCTACAACGGCCGCGGCCTCTCCTATCTGGCCACAGGCGACCAGGACAACGCTTTCTCCGACTTCAACATGGCCATCAAGCTCGACGGCAAGAACGCCGAGGCCTGGGCCAACCAGGCGCTGATCTATGAAAAGCGCGGCGACAAGGTAAGGGCGGCCAAGTCCTACCGCGAGGCCGTCCACCTCGACCCCAACTACCAGCCGGCCAAGGACGGCCTGTCGCGCACCGGCGGCAACGCCAGCTGATCGAAAGCTGACGCCGCGTCGTCCCCGGTCGCCGCTGGCGACCGTGGTGTTGCGCTGCGGAGACGCCCGATAGCGATCCGTTAACCGCCCAGCGCGATGCGTTAACCTTTGCCATGTTCGCGCCAAGTTTCCGGCGGAACGCTCCGTGCACCTCGATCGTTTAGGCCGGGGCCAAGATTTCGCGAAAGGACCTTTCCAATGATCAAAACACTTGCCTGTGCCGCTGCCGCGCTTGCCGCCACGGTCCTCGCTTCTCCGGTAAGCGCCGGCACGCTCCGACTCGGCACGCTCGATTGCACGATCGACGGCGGCATCGGCTACGTCATCACGTCGAACAAGGGCGTCGCCTGTACCTTCCGTCCCTACCATCACGGGCCGGCCGAGCAGTACACCGGCATGATCTCCAAGCTCGGCGTCGACATTGGCCAGACGCATCAGGGTCAACTCGTCTGGGCGGTGCTCGGCGCCACGCGTCATCATGAGGCGGGCGACCTCGCCGGCAGCTATTACGGCGTCAACGCCGAGGCTTCCGTGGTGACCGGCGGCGGCGCCAATCTCCTGGTCGGCGGCCTCGACGGCGCCTTCATGCTGGAGCCGCTCAGCGTCCAGGCGCAGACCGGCGTCAACCTCGCCGTCGCGGTGGCCTCGCTGGATCTCGTCCACTCCTACAAGTGAAGCTTTCGGCTTCAAAAGTCCGTCTGGAACACTTGGCCCGGAACACCCTTGTTCCGGGCCAAGTGCTTTTTTGAGGATCGCATAAGGTCGTTAAACCCACGATCCTGCCTGCAACGTCAGATTCGCGAAAAAGCCTCTTGAGCTCAACTACGCTTGAGGTTCTACAAGCACCGCCGAACTGGACCTGGCGCCCATTTGAAAAGCGAATGAGGCTGCAATGCATCGAGGAGATTGGCGTGACGGCAGAAAGCGGCAACAAGGTGTCCGGCCACAGGGTGGATTGGCGGGCGCTGTGGGCGAGCGGCGACCTGGCACGCTTCTGTTTCGTCAGCCTCGGTATCCTCCTGCATGCCACCAACGAGACGATGGTGGCGACGGTGATGCCCGCCATGGTCGGCGATCTCGCGGGCGTGCAGCTGGTTGGCTGGTCGCTGGCGGTCTACGAGCTTGGCGCCATTGTCGCGGGTGCCGCGGCCGGCCGGCTGGTCAGCTATGTCGCGCTGCGCTCCAACATGATGGTCGCAGCCCTGCTCTATGCGGCCGGCGCGTTGATTTGCGCAACGGCCCCTTCGATGCCGCTGTTCCTCGCCGGGCGCCTGGTCGAAGGCCTTGGCGGCGGCGCGCTCGTGTCGCTGGCCTTCGTCTCGGTCGAGCGCCTGTTTCCACGCAACATCTGGCCGCAGCTCTTCGGCATCATGTCCGCGGTCTGGGGCGTCGCCGCCTTCAGCGGCCCGATGCTCGGCGCGCTCATGACCGAGTTCCTGTCATGGCGCTGGGCGTTCGGCATCTTCACTTTCGGCGGCGCGGCGATGGCGCTGGCGAGCTTCATCGTGCTTGACACGCCCGAGGCAGCGAAGCCGCAGGCCGTCGGCGGCAGGGCGCCACGCTTTCCCTATCCGGCGCTCGCCTGTCTCGCCTTCAGCGTGGTGCTGATCGCCGCAGCCGGCATCGATATTGCCCTTGTGCGCTCGTCGCTGCTGCTCCTGCTCGGCCTGATCGGCTTGGCGTTGTTCTTCCGCATCGATGCTCTCAGGCCGCAATCGCGGCTCTTTCCATCGCCTTTGTTCTCGTGGCGCTCGCCGCTTGGCAGCGGCATGACCATGGTTGCGGCATTCTCCGTGGCCACCTGCAGCTTCACCATCTACGGGCCGCTGCTTCTGACCACGCTGCACGACATACCGATCCTGACCACCGGCTACATCATTGCCGCCGAATCGATCGCCTGGTCGATCCTGTCGATCCTCGTCGCCAATGCGCCGCTGGAGCGCGAGAGACTGATCATCGTCGTCGGCGCGCTGATGATCGCCTCCGGTCTCGCCGGTTTCGCCTATGCCATTCCGGCAGGCTCGATCCCGCTGATCCTGCTCTGCGCCCTGCTGCAGGGCGGCGGCTTCGGCGTGTGCTGGCCATTCCTCACGCGCGTCATCGTCGCTTCGGCCCGCGACGGCGAGCAGACGATAGCCTCGGCCGCCGTGCCGACCATGCAGCGCATCGGCTACGCGGTGGGCGCAGCACTTGCCGGCATCGTCGCCAATGCCAGCGGCTTCTCGGAGGGCCTGAACCGTGAAGCCGCCGCCGGCGTCGCCGGCTGGCTGTTCCTCGCCTTCGTGCCGCTTGGGGTCCTTGGATGCATCGCCGCGCTCAGGATCGCGCTGCCGGCGTTGCGGCCTCAGCAAGCGGCCGGCTAGAGCAATTCCAGGAAAAGTGTATGCGGTTTTCCGTCCGGAATTGCGTAAAACAAAGGGATAGAGCGGTTCGCCGTTTCCGTGAAACGGTGAAACGCTCTAGACGACGACTGTCGCCAATCGCTCGGCAATCAGCGCGGCGAGCCGGGCCGCCACTTCGTCCTTGCCCATTTCCGGCCATTCCTCGACGCCGGTCCTGGAGACGATGCGCACCTTGTTGCGGTCGCCGCCCATCACGCCGGACGGCCCGATGCCGCTTTCATGCGAAACATCATTGGCGACGATGAAGTCGGCGCCCTTTTTCTTGAGCTTTGCCTCTGCATTGGCGATGAGGTCCTGCGTCTCGGCGGCGAAGCCGACGACGAGGCCTGGCCGCTGCGCATGATGGCCGATGCCGGCCAGGATGTCGGGATTTTCGACCATCTGCAGCGAAGGCGGTCCTTCGCCCGCCACCTTCTTGATCTTCTCGCCGGCGGCGTTGGCGGTGCGCCAATCGGCGACCGCCGCGACGAACACGGCGGCATCCGCCGGCAACAGGCTCTCGACCGCCTGCTTCATCTGGGCGGCTGTTTCGACATGCGTGGTCGCGACACCGGCCGGATCGGCGATGGTGACTGGACCGGAGACGAGCCGCACATCGGCGCCGAGCTTCGCAAGCGCGGTCGCGATCGCATGGCCCTGCTTGCCCGACGAGCGGTTGGCGATGTAGCGCACCGGATCGATAGGCTCATGCGTCGGCCCGGAGGTGACGATGATCCTGCGGCCGGCAAGCGGCTTCGGCTTCTCGTCGAGCATCGCCTCGATCGCGGCGACGATCTCGAGCGGCTCGGCCATACGGCCCTCGCCGGCTTCGTTGCTTTCGGCCATCTCGCCCTTGGCGGGACCGACAAAGGCGATGCCGTCCTTCTGCAAGGTCGCGCGATTGCGCCGCGTTGCCGGATGCGCCCACATCTTCGGGTTCATCGCCGGGGCCATCAGCACCTTCTTGTCGGTGGCCAGAAGCACCGTCGAGGCAAGGTCGTTCGCATGGCCGTTGGCGAGCTTCGCCATCAGGTCGGCGGTCGCCGGCGCAACGACCAGCAGGTCGGCCTCGCGCGACAGGCGGATATGGCCGACATCGTGCTCGTCATTGCGGTCGAACAGCTCGGTGAAGACATGGTCGGCCGAAAGCGCGCCGACCGACAGCGTGGTGACGAATTCCTGCGCGGCCGACGTCATCACCACCCGCACCGAAGCGCCGCGTTCGCGCAGCCTGCGGATGAGGTCGAGCGCCTTGTAGGCGGCGATGCCGCCGCCGATGATGAGCAGGATGCGCTTTCCGGAGAGCGAGCCCCTCGGGACCGGCCTGCCGGCAGCGGCGACAACCGGCGTCGCCTGCTCATTCGCCTCTGTCAGCGCACGCAGGGTCTGCTCGATCTGGCCGATGCGGTCGGACTGCCCTGCCCGGCCTTCGACCGCGGCGCGGATCATCGCCCGCGCCTGCTCTTCCATCGAGCAGCCATTTTCGGCCGCGAGTTGCCGGAGCAGGTCCTTGACCTCGTCATCGAGATTACGGATCGTGATGCTAGCCATGTGATTGCACTCGCTTGCATGCAGTGCATGCGATGATAGCAATGCAATCAGACTGCGGCAACCGCTTGGCAATCAGAGCAATTTCCAGGCGATGTAGATCAGGGTCAGCGCGATCACCCATAGCGCCACACGGCCGGAGCGGGTGTGGCGCGCTTCGGCCTTGCCGATGGCGCGGGCGGTCGCTTCGTCGAAGCGCAGGCCTTTCTCGGCCATCAGATCGATCTCGCGCGACAGCCGGTCGGTGCGGGCAGCGAGGTCCGGCGCCTGCCGTGCAAGCGCCAGCAGCGCCTTGGCGCCGTCGCGCGCGTCGGTGAGCAGTCCGCGCGGACCGAGATTGCCGGCGATCCAGTCGCCGACCACGGGCTCCGAGGTCTTCCACATGTTGAAGGCCGGATCGAGCGTGCGGGCAACACCCTCGACGACCACCATCGTCTTCTGCAGCAGGATCAGCTCCGGCCGAGTCGCCATGTCGAACAGCTCGGTGACCTCGAACAGCAAGGTCAGGAGCTTGGCCATCGAGATGGTGTCGGCCGACTGGCCGTGGATCGGCTCGCCGATGGCGCGGATCGCCTGCGCGAAGGCCGAGACATTGTGCTGGCGCGGCACGTAGCCTGCCTCGAAATGCACTTCGGCGACACGCTGGTAGTCGCGCACGATGAAGCCGTAGAGGATCTCGGCGAGGAAGCGGCGCTCCTTCTTGCCGAGCCGGCCGGCAATGCCGAGATCGACCGCGACGATGGTGCCGTTGGCCTCGACGAACAGGTTTCCCGGATGCATGTCGGCATGGAAGAAGCCGTCGCGCAGTGTGTGCCTAAGGAACGACTGGATGAGATTGGCGGCGATCGCCTTGAGGTCGTGGCCGGCCTCGGCAAGGCCGGCGATGTCGTTCATCTTGACGCCGTCGATCCACTCCATGGTGAGCACGTCGCGGCCGGTCCGCTCCCAATCGACCGCGGGCACGCGAAAACCCGGATCGTCCTTGGTGTTTTCGCCGAGTTCCGAGAGCGCCGCCGCCTCGAGCCGCAGGTCCATCTCGATCCTGGTGGTCTGCGCCAGCGTCTCGGTAACCTCGACCGGGCGCAGCCGGCGCGACGAGGGGATGTATTTTTCCTGCAGATGGGCCGCGAGGAAATAGCTTTCGAGATCCTGGTAGAAGCGGTGCCGCACGCCGGGCCGGATCACCTTAACCGCCACGCGCGAAGCGGCGCCTTCGCGCGCGACCTCCGCACTGTGCACCTGCGCGATCGAGGCGGCAGCCACCGGCTGACCGAAGGCGACATAGAGGTCGTCGATCTTGCGCCCGAGCGAGCCTTCGATCGCGTGGACCGCTTCCGCCTTCGGGAAGGTGTGCATCTTGTCCTGCAGCAGCGCGAGATCGAGCGCCATGTCGTTGCCGACGACATCGGGCCGAGTCGCCAGGAACTGGCCGAGCTTGACGTAGGAAGGTCCGAGCCGCACCACCGCCCGCGCCAGCCTGTCGCCGCGCTGATAGCTCAGCGCCCGACGGCGGGTAAAAAGCCGCGCCACGCGCCAGCCGAATTTCGGCATGCCGGAGAGCTCTTCGCCCGGCAACGCCGCGACGACGCCCTCGCGGACCAGCACCCAGCCGGCCCTGGCCAGCCTGAAGGCGGCGCCGACGCTGCTCATAGGCCAGCCTGTTGCAAAGGAGCCTGCTGCAAGGGGCCGCGCCTCAAAGCTTCCAGCCGGAATGAAGGGCGGCGATGCCGCCGGAATAGTTGCGGAAGGTGACGCGGTCGAAGCCGGCGCGGGTGATCATCGCCGCGAAATTCTGCTGGTTGGGGAACTTGCGGATGGATTCGACGAGATAGGAATAGGGTTCGCCGTCGCCGGTCACCGCCTTGCCGATCTTGGGGATGGCGTTGAACGACCAGGCCTCATAGGCCTTGTCGAGCAATGGCATGTCGACCTCGGAGAATTCCAGGCAGAGCAACCGTCCGCCTCGCTTCAGCACGCGATAGGCTTCGGCAAGCGCGACCTCGATGCGCGGCACGTTGCGGATGCCGAACGCGATCGTATAGGCGTCGAAGGTCTCGTCCTCGAACGGCAATTCCTCAGCATTGGCCTCGACGAAGTCGGTGTTTGCCGCAAGGCCCTGCTTCTCGGCGCGGTCGCGGCCGACCGCCAGCATCGAGCCGTTGATGTCGAGCACCGTGGCATGGGCCTGGCGCTGGCTGGCCTCGACGATGCGGAAGGCGATGTCGCCCGTGCCGCCGGCGACGTCGAGCACTTTCCAGCCCGGCCGCTTCGGCGGGTTCAGCCAGGCGACCATCGCGTCCTTCCACAACCGATGCAACCCAGCCGACATCAGATCGTTCATGAGGTCGTATCGATTGGCCACCTTATGGAAGACGTCGTTGACGAGGGGCTGCTTCTCGCCTTCCCCGACCTTCTTGAAACCATAGGAGGTTTCCATGCCGCCCGCGGCCGTGGTTCTCTCAACTGACATTATTTTGATCCGTCATAAAACCGGCGGGACCATAGCCGATCGATGGTGCCGACGCTATTGTCCAGGGCGCGGTTTTCGGCCGCGCTTTCAAAACACGGTCGAGAAAGGTTCCGCATGATTTTCCGGCCAGAATCCGCGCGAGATCAGCATGCCGAGCGGAATGACCGCATGATTTTGAAGGCCGAACTGCACTGCCACATCGAAGGGGCGGCAGCACCAGAGCTCGTCGTCGCCCAGGCCCGCAAATATGGCCAGGACCCTTCGCCCTACATCCAGGACGGCTCCTTCGTCTGGCACGATTTCACCTCGTTTCTCGCCGCCTACGATTTCGCTTCCGACCTGTTTCGCACCGAAGAGGACTATGCGCGCCTCTCCGACCACTATCTGACCAGCCTCGCCCGTGACGGCGCCATCTATTCCGAGGTTTTCACCTCGCCGGACCATGCCAAAAAGGCCGGGCTATCACCAAAAGCCTACACGGATGCGCTGGGCGAAGGCATGGTCCGCGCCAAGGCCAAGACCGGCATCGAGGGCCGCATGATCGTCACCGGCGTGCGCCATGTCGGGGTTGAGGCGATCGAGCAGGCGGCGCGCTTCGCGGCGCGCTGCGGCCACCCGCTGGTGACCGGCTTCGGCGTCGCCGGCGACGAGCGAATCGGCGACTTCGAGGACTATGTGCGCGCCTTCGAGATCGCGCGCGAAGCGGGCCTCGGCATCACCATCCATGCCGGCGAGCTGATGGGTTGGGAAAGCGTCAAGGCGGCCCTCGACCACATTCGCCCTTCCCGCATCGGCCATGGCGTTCGCGCCATCGAGAACCCGGACCTCGTCCGCCGCATCGCCGCCGAGGGCGTGGTGCTGGAATGCTGCCCGGGCTCCAACATCGCGCTGAAAGTGTTCGACAGCTTCGCCGACCATCCTTTTCCGGCACTGCGCGCTGCCGGCTGCAAGGTGACGCTCAATTCCGACGACCCGCCTTATTTCTGGACTTCGCTGAAGCGCGAATACGATATCGCCGCCGAGCATTTCGCCATGGACGACAAGGCGCTCGCCGGGATCACCCGGACGGCCATCGAAGCGGCCTTCGTGGACAAGAAGACCAAGGCGATGTTGCTGACCAGGCTCGACGCCAGAGTCCGGTGAATGGTGAATGGTGAATGGTGAATGGTGAATGGTGAATGGTTTGCCGGCTCTTCGGCCTGTCAACCGCAATCATCGATCCATCGGGACTCGCAAACCCGCTCACTATTCACTATTCACTATTCACCATTCACTGGAGCAGACCATGCAGGGCGTCACCGTCGTCGACCACCCCCTTGTCCAGCACAAGCTGACCATCATGCGCAAGAAGGAGACCTCGACCGCCGGCTTCCGGCGGCTGCTGCGCGAGATTTCGCTGCTCTTGGGCTATGAGGTGACCCGCAATCTCGAACTGACCACGACCATGATCGAGACGCCGATCGAGGAGATGGAGGCGCCGACGCTCGAGGGCAAGAAGCTGGTCTTCGCCTCGGTGCTGCGCGCCGGCAACGGCCTGCTCGAGGGCCTGCTCGACCTAGTGCCGGCGGCGCGCGTCGCCCATATCGGCCTCTACCGTGATCACGACACGCTGGAAGCGGTCGAATATTTCTTCAAGGCGCCGAGCGATCTTGCCGACCGTCTGGTGATCGTCGTCGATCCGATGCTGGCGACCGCGAATTCGGCGATCGCCGCGATCGACAAGCTGAAAGGACGCGGCGCCACAAACATCCGCTTCCTGTGCCTGCTCGCGGCGCCGGAAGGCATCGAGCGCTTCACCAAGGCGCATCCGGACGTGCCGATCTTCACCGCCTCGATAGACCGGCAGTTGAACGACAAGGGCTATATCATGCCCGGCCTCGGCGACGCTGGTGACCGCATGTACGGGACAAAATGAGCGGTCTTCTTTACCGCCTGTTTACGCAGACAAGCGGTTCCGGCACGCGTTAAAGTCGCAAACACCATGTCGGCCTAAGGATGCTGCCTTCGGGAGCAATTCCAGGAAGAGTGTGAAGCGGTTTTCCGTTCGGAATTGCTCCAAAACAAAGGGATAGAGCGGTTCGACGTTTCCTTGAAACGGTGAAACGCTCCAGGGGCATCCATGCTGCGCAAGCTTCTCATCCTTGGCATCTTTGCCGGAACCTCGGCTTCTATCCCGATTGTCTATCAGGCGAATCCGCATCTGGTGGACAGCCTGCTGAAATCGACCGTCGCCTCGCAGCCGGCAACGCCGGAGGCTCAGCCGCAGGTCAATCTCGCTTCGGTCCCGGACAAGCCCGCCGCCCCGATGCCGCTCGGCCGCCAGGTGCTGGTCAATGCCGATGGACGCGGTCACTTTACGTCGCAGTTCAAGCTCAACGGCCGCCAGATCGACGGCATGATCGACACCGGCGCGACGCTGGTCGCCATCAACACCTCGACCGCGCGCAGGATCGGCATCTCGCTCAACCCATCCGACTTCAATCACCAGGTGAACACCGCCAACGGGGCGATCAAGGCCGCCGTGGTGACGGTCGACCGCCTGCAGATCGGCAAGATCGCGATCGACAACGTCCAGGCGATGGTGCTCGACGACAGGGCGCTGCAGACCAACCTGATCGGCATGAGCTTCCTGCAGCGCTTGCAGAAATACCAGGTCCAGGACGGCTCGCTGCTGCTCGTTCAGTGAGTTCGCATAAGCAATTCCAGGAAAAGTGTGCAGCGGTTAGGCTCGGCGATCTCGCCGTAGCCTTCCGTCCGGAATTGCGTCAAGAACAAAAGATAGAGCGGTTCATCCTTTACGCCAAACCATGAACCCCTCTATCGCGGGAAATTACCCCTGAGCACGGTCTTCTCGGGGGGGGGCTTGGAATCGCCCGGGCGAACCTCTGCGCCGACCGGCAGCAGCCTGGTCAGACCGACGGCATGATCGATCTTGTCGTCAGGATGCGAACGCCCGCCACCGAGCGTGACGATGGCAAGCCCGATATCGCGCGTGGCGATGCTGCTAACGAACCCGTCCTGCTCCGCTTTCACAGCCAGTTCGACCGGCGCCGCCGGCAGATATTTTTCCGGGTTCTCGATGAAATCGCCGGGACCGCCGAGCACGGCCACCATCCGCGCGAAGACGGCTGCGGCGCGACCTCCGGCAAGCGCCTCGGTGGCGCGCCTGATACCGTCCTGGTTGGACGAGACGAGCCCCGCCGACTGCAGCATTTCGGCCGCCAGCGCCAGCGTGACATCCTCCAGCCGGCGGTCGCGATAGCGGCCGGTGAGGAAATCGACGGCATTCTTCACTTCGACCGCATTGCCGGCCGCCGAGGCGAGCGGTTCGTTCATGCCGGTGACCAGAGCCGAGGCATTCAAGCCGGCGCCGTTGGCGACCTCGACCAGGCTGTTCGCGAGCGCCACGGCATCGCGCGACTTCTCCATGAAGGCGCCGTTGCCGACCTTGACGTCGAGCACCAGCGAGCCGAGCCCCGCGGCAAGCTTCTTCGACAGGATCGAGGCGGTGATCAGCGGGACCGATTCGACCGTGCCCGTCACGTCGCGGATCGCGTAGAGCCTGCGGTCGGCAGGTGCCAAATCGGCGGTCTGGCCGATGATGGCGCAGCCTGTTTCCAGCACTGTCTTGCGGAAAAGCGCCACGTCCGGCTGGCTGGCATAGCCGGGGATGGCATCCATCTTGTCCAGCGTGCCGCCGGTGTGGCCGAGGCCGCGGCCCGAGATCATCGGCACACAGGCGCCGCAGGCGGCGACGATCGGCGCCAGCATCAGCGAGACATTGTCGCCGACGCCACCGGTCGAATGCTTGTCGGTGGCCGGGCCTGGCAGGTCGGACCAGTCGAGCACGTCGCCGGAATTGCGCATGGCGAGCGTCAGCGCCACCGTTTCCTCGCGGCTCATGCCGTTGAGGAACACGGCCATCGCGAAGGCGCCGGCCTGGCCCTCGGAGATGCTGCCGGTCGTCAGCCCCGCGACGAAGGCCGCGATCTCGTCGGCCGAGAGTTTGTGGCCGTCGCGTTTGCGGCGGATGATCTCCTGCGGCAGCATCAGTCGGGCAGGCCGTCCTGGAAGACGCGCCGCAGGATCGTCGCCAGCCGCGCGCCGCCGACCGGCGCCATATCCTTGGTTTCCTGGTGCGAGAGCTCCGCTCCGGTCATGCCCGCAGCCAGGTTGGTGATGACCGAGCAGGCGGCGACCTTGAGCCCGAGGAAGCGGGCGAGGATGACCTCTGGCACGGTCGACATGCCGACCGCGTTGGCGCCCATGACGCGCGCCATGCGGATTTCCGCCGGCGTTTCGAAGCATGGTCCGGAAAACCACATATAGACGCCCTGATGCAGCGCCGTGCCGGTCGCCTTCGCCGCCTTTTCGATCGCGCCGCGCAAGCCCGCGTCATAGGCCTCGGTGAGACCGACGAAGCGGCGGTCGCTCGGCTCTCCGATCAGCGGGTTCGAGCCCGAGAAATTGATGTGGTCGGTGATCAGCATCACCGAGCCCGGTCCCATTTCAGGATCGACCGAGCCGGCGGCATTGGTGAGGATCAAATGCGAGATGCCGATGCCGGCAAGCACCTCCAGCGCCGGCCGCATCGCGGCGGCGTTGCCATGCTCGTAATAATGCGCGCGGCCGGACAGCATCAGCACCGGCGTGCCCGCGAAATGCCCGGCAACCACCTCGCCGGCATGGCCGGAAACGCCGCTGCGCGGGAAGCCCGGCAGCTCGGCATAGGAGATGCGCCTGGCATCCTTGACCTGGTCGACCAGCCCGCCAAGGCCCGAGCCCAGCACGAGGGCCGCGGTCGGCGCCAGTCCGTCCAGCTTCTCGACCAGATGATCCAGCGCTTCCTTCATTTGAGGTTATCGCCCCTGAAGCCGTAAGGCAGCATGTCGCCCATGGTCACCGTCTCGGCCACGCCGGTATTGTCGCACAGATAGAGCTTCGTGTCCGGCCGGCAGAATTCCGCCAGCCGCTGCCGGCAGCCACCGCAGGGCGAGCATTTGGCCATGCGTTCGGCGATCACCGCGATCTCCACAATCCTGCCGCCGCCGCCCATGATGTAGTGGCCGAGTGCCGTCGTCTCGGCGCACCAGCCTTCCGGATAGGACGCCACCTCGACATTGGCGCCGGTGAAGACGCGCCCGTCCTCGGTACGCAAGGCGGCACCCACCGGGAACTTCGAATAGGGCGCATAGGCCTTGGCCATCGCCGTCTTCGCCGCCTCGAACAGATCATGCGACATCCGGTTCTTCTCTCCCACGATCTTGTTCAAATGCCGGTCGCCCCCGGACGAAAATCCAGCCCTCAGCGTTCCTTCACATAGGGCACGCCGCCGGCACGCGGCGGGATCGCCTTGCCGATGAAGCCGGCGAGCAGGATGACGGTCAGCACATAGGGCAGCGCCTGCATGAACTGCACCGGCACCTTGCCGATTATCGGCAGCGGCGAGCCCTGCAGGCGGATAGCTGCGGCATCGAGAAAGCCGAACAAAAGGCAGGCGAACATGGCGTTGACCGGCTTCCACTTGGCGAAGATGAGCGCGGCCAGCGCGATATAGCCCTTGCCCGCCGTCATGTCCTTCACGAAGCCGCCATTCTGCACCATGGAAAGATACGCGCCGGCCACGCCGGTGAGGATGCCGGTGCAGATCAGCGCGCGGTAGCGCAGCCAGGCGACCGAGATGCCGGCGGTATCGACGGCGGCCGGGTTTTCGCCGACGGCGCGCATCCTCAGCCCGAAGCGGGTACGAAACAGCACCCACCAGGTGAACGGCACCATGGCGAAGGCGAAATAGACCAGGATCGAGTGGCCCGAGATCAGCTCGGCATAGATCGGGCCGATGATCGGCACATCCTTGATCGCGTCGGCGCCGGGCCAGGTGATCGCCTCGAACCGTTCGCCCGGCTGCAGCGCCGGCGTGCGCCCGCCCTGCTGGAACCAGGCCTGGCCGAGGATGATGGTCGATCCGGCGGCGATGAAATTGATTGCCACGCCGGAGACGATCTGGTTGCCGCGATGCGTGATTGAGGCAAAGCCATGCACCAGGGCGAAGGCGACCGAGATCAGGACGGCTGTGCCGAGGCCGATCAGCGCCGAATGGAAGACGGCGGCGGCCGAAGCTCCGGCAAAGGCGCCGACCAGCATCTTGCCTTCCAGCCCGATGTCGAAGATGCCGGCCCGCTCCGAATAAAGCCCCGCCAGGCAGGCGAGCAACAGCGGCACCGAAAGGCGGATGGTCGAATCCAGCACCTGGATGATGGCGTTGAACATGTCCATCTCAGGCCCCCTTCCCGTTGACTGCCTGCATGCCGACCGATTTCGGACTGACCGAGGCGAACAGCGCCTGGATATAGGGCCTGAACATGTGCTCCAGCGCGCCGGCGAACAGGATGACCAGGCCCTGGATGATGACGATCATGTCGCGGCTGATCGCCGGCATCTCGAAGGCGAGCTCGGCGCCGCCCTGGTAGAGCATGCCGAACAGGATCGCCGCCAGCACGATACCGACCGGATGCAGCCGGCCCATCAGCGCCACCGCGATGCCGACATAGCCGGCGCCGGACACGAAATCGATCGCGACATTGTGCTGGTCGCCCATCACCGGGTTGAGCGCCATCATGCCGGCCAACGCGCCCGAGATCATCATCGCGGTGATGATGATGCGGGTTTCCGAAATGCCGGCGTAGCGCGCCGCCTTCGGGCTGTGGCCATAGGTGCGCATTTCATAGCCGAGCCGGGTGCGCCAGATCAGAAGCCAGACCAGGAACGCCATCACCAGCGCCAGCAGGAAGCAGATGTTGAGCGGCGCCGAGCGGATCTTGGCGCCGAACAATTCGATGATCCAGTTGAGCTTCGGCAGTTCGGCGCCGGCGAGAAAATTGCGCGTCTGCGGCGCCTGCGAGCCGGCCGGCTTCAGCGGGCCGACCAGCAGATAGACCATCACCGAGGCGGCGATGAAGTTGAACATGATGGTGGTGATGACGATGTGCGAGCCGCGCTTGGCCTGCAGATAGGCCGGGATCAGCCCCCAAAGCGCCCCGAACGTCGCCGCGGCCACGATCGCGATCGGAAAGATCACCCACCAGGGCATCACGCTGTCGAGGCTCAGGCAAACGAGCGCGATGCCGAGGCCGCCTATATAGGCCTGGCCCTCGGTGCCGATGTTGAACAGGCTGCAATGCGCCGCCACCGCCACCGAAAGGCCGGTGAAGATGAAGGTCGTGGCATAGAACAGGGTGAAGGCAATGCCCGTGCCCTTGCCGAAAGCGCCCTCGACCAGGATGACGGCGGCGCGGAACGGGTTTTCGCCGACCAGCATGACGACGAAGCCGGCGACGATGAAGGCGACCGACAGGTTGATCAGCGGGATCAACCCATAATCGGCCCAGGCCGGCAGCTTGGCGTAAGGCGTGCTCATTCGGCGGCCTCCTGGTGCTCGACGCCGGCCATCAATAGGCCAAGCTCGCCTTCGGTCGCATCTGGGCCGCGCTCGCCGACGACACGGCCGGCGAACATCACCAGGATGCGGTCGGAGAGCGAGCGTATCTCGTCGAGCTCGACAGAGACCACCAGCACGGCCTTGCCCTGGTCGCGCATGGCGATCAGCCGCTTGTGGATGAATTCGATGGCGCCGACGTCGACGCCGCGCGTCGGCTGGCCGACGATCAGCACGCCGGGATCCTGTTCCATCTCCCTGGCCAGCACGATCTTCTGCTGGTTCCCGCCGGAGAAATTGGCCGTCTTCAGCCGCGGATTGCCGGGGCGGATGTCATATTTCTCGATCTTGTCCTTGGCGTCGGCCATGATGGCATCGATGTCGAGGAACGGCCCCTTCAGATAGCGTTCGTCGTCGTGATAGCCGAGGATCGAGTTCTCGTTCTCCTCGAAGGCGAGCACCAGCCCGACATGATGGCGGTCCTCGGGCACATGGGCGAGGCCGCGGTCGCGCAATTCGCCGGGATCGGCCTTGCCGGTGAGATCGATCGGCTTGCCGTCGAGCATAACCTCGCCGGAAACCGCATGCCTGATGCCGGAAATCGCCTCGAGCAGCTCCGACTGGCCGTTGCCGGCAACGCCGGCGATGCCGACGATCTCGCCGCCGCGCACGTCGAAGGAGACGTTGTCGACCATGGTGACGCCGCGCGAATCCTTGACCGTCAGGTTCTTGACCGAGAGTTTTACGGCGCCGGCTTCGGACTCGCCCTTCTCGACCCTGAGCAATACCCGCCTGCCGACCATCAGCTCGGCCAGTTCGCCGACGGTGGTTTCCTTTGTCACCCGGGTCGCCACCATCGTGCCCTGGCGCATCACCGAAACCGTGTCGGTGATCGCCATGATCTCGCGCAGCTTGTGCGTGATGAGAACGATCGTTTTTCCCTGGTCCTTCAATTGCTTGAGGATGCGGAACAGGTGGTCCGCCTCGGCCGGCGTCAACACGCCCGTCGGCTCGTCGAGGATCAGGATCTCGGCGCCGCGATAGAGCGCCTTGAGGATTTCGACGCGCTGCTGCAGGCCGACCGCCAGTTCTTCGATGACGGCGTCGGGTTCGACCTCGAGGCCATATTCGCGCTCCAGCCGGTCGAGCTCCGAGCGAGCCTTGGCGATGCTGCTCTTCAGCAGCGCATCGTTTTCGGCGCCGAGGATGACATTTTCCAGCACCGTGAAATTGTCGACCAGCATGAAGTGCTGGTGCACCATGCCGATGCCGAGCGCGATGGCGTCGTTGGAGGTATGGATCGAAACCGGCTTGCCGTCGACGCGGATCTCGCCGCTGTCGGCCTGGTAGAAGCCGTAGAGGATCGACATCAGCGTCGACTTGCCGGCGCCGTTCTCGCCGACAATGCCGTGGATGGTGCCGCGCGCGACTTCCAGGTTGATGTCGCGGTTGGCGCGCACGGCGCCAAAGCTCTTGTTGATGCCTATGAGCTCGATTGCGGCTTGCGCCATGCAGCCAGTTCCCACTGTTATTTTTTTATCGCTTGGTCAAAATGCCTAGCATGATGCCCCGCTTATGCCAATCGGCCGTTCACTCTCGACAAATCCCCGCGCCCTTGTCAATTTCGAACCTGAGCAGGTTCCGCAAAAGTGTCCCACGGTTTTGCGATCGGAACCTGTGAAAACCAACAGAGCATAGGCAGATATACGTGGGGCTCCCACGTATATCTGCTTAGGTGGAAGTTCACATTCACAAGGGTCGGTTTTGCATGGCCAAACCTGACGATCGGCTGACGACGCTGGAAATCCGCGCCGCCGAGCAGGAAAAGATCATCGAGGAACTGTCCGGCCAGATCGCCGAGCAGTGGAAGGTGATCGAGCGCATGGAGCGCAAGCTCGCCGCCCTGACAGACCGATTCCTGGAGCTGGAGGAGCAGACCACCGCCGACGTGCCGGTGACCAAGCCGCCACATTGGTGAGAAGCCGTGGGGGTGAGAAGCCATGGGGGTGAGAAGCCATGGGGAAAGATGGCCATGTCCAGTGAAAGCGACCGTGTCGCCAGGGCCGGCGACTATGTCTTTGGGCTGATGAACGACAGGGAGCGCGCCCGCGCCGAACGCGACCTTGAGATCGATCCCGCCTTTCGCGACACGGTGCTGCGGTTGGCCGAACGCCTGCGCGCCTTCGATCCCGCAGGACCCGAAGGACGCGACAATCGCTGGGAGCTGGTCACGCAACGCCTTGCCGAATTGCCGCAGATGCAGACGCGGCTTGCCGGCGTCGCCGCCGCCGAGACGCAAGCACCGCAGCCGATGATCCACCGGCTCGAGCGCAAGCCCCACGGCGTCGGCCTGCATTCGCTTGGCGGCAGGCTGGGCTTCGTCATCGCGCTTGCCCTGGTGGCCGCCTTTGCGCTCGGCTATCTTGCTGGAACGCTATAGATCTCTCGACATCAGAAGCATCGGCTCGCCGCCCTGCTCGAAAATCTCGACCGCCCTCCATCCGAGCGCTTCGTAGAAGGCCCGCGCCTGCCAGGTGTAGAGATAGAGCGTGCCGGCACCGGTCGACGCGGCATGGGCCTCGACGGTTTTGACCAGCGCCGTGCCGACCCCGCCGCCGCGATAGGCTTCCTCGACGATCAGCCCGGCGAGCCATGGCGTCAGATCGTGCGGCGAACTGATCTCGTCGCGGACGAGCAGGCAGCTCCCGATCAGCCGGCCACGGTCGCGCGCGACGAAGGCCGCCTCGAAGCCGTCGCCGGCGATCAGCCCGCGCAGCCCGGCCATGTCCTCGTCGAGTGTCCGATCCGTGCCCTCGAAGAAAGCCTTGAGACGAAGCCGCGCCATCGGCTCGACGTCGCGTTCGGCCATGGCTTCGATTGCCGGTCGCATCATACGTCTCCAAAACGAAACCGCCGGGCGTCGGCCCGGCGGTTCAAACCCTGAAGCAATTCCTGGAAAAGTGCGTAGCGGCTTTCCGCCCGGAATTGCGAGAAACAAAAAGTCAGGGCGGTTCAATCGCTGAACCGCTCTGCTTCAACGGCCGATCAATAGGGGCAAGCGTTGTCGGTGGTGTAGTCGTGCACCTGCACCTTGCCGGAAATGATGTCGGCCTTGGCCTTTTCGACGGCGGCCTTCATCTCATCGGTCACCAGCGCCTTGTTGTTGTCGTCCATGGCGTAGTCGACGCCGCCTTCCTTGAGGCCGAGATTCTGGAGGCCGCCCTTGAAGGTGCCGTTCTTGCCGTCCATGAAGGCGTTGTAGACGGCAACGTCGACGCGCTTCATCATCGAGGTCAGCACCTTGCCTGGCTGCAGGCCATTCTGGTTGGAATCGACGCCGACGCCGAGCTTGCCGGCATCCGCCGCCGCCTGCAGCACGCCGACGCCGGTGCCGCCGGCCGCGGCGTAAACCACGTCGGCGCCCTGGTCGATCTGCGTCTTGGCGATCTCGCCGCCCTTGGCCGGGTCGTTCCAGGCGGCCGGCGTATCACCGGTCATGTTCTGGATGACGTCGGTCGCACCCGCCGACTTGGCGCCGCCGACATAGCCGCATTCGAACTTGCGGATCAGCGGGATATCCATGCCGCCGACGAAGCCGACCTTCTTCGACTTCGACGCCATCGCTGCCAGGATGCCGACGAGGTAGGAGCCTTCGTTCTCCTTGAACACCAGCGAGCGGACATTGGGCAGGTCGACGGCATCGTCGATGATGGCGAAATTCAGGTCCGGATAATCTTTCGCGACCGCTTTCAGCGCGTCCTCCCAGGCAAAGCCCGCCATGACGATCGGGTTGCGGCCGTCCTCGGCGAAGCGGCGCAGCGCCTGCTCGCGCTGCGAGGCGTTGGAGACCTCGAATTCGACGTAAGCCACGCCGGTTTCGGTCTTGAACTTCTCGGCGCCGTGATAGGCAGCCTCGTTGAAGGATTTGTCGAACTTGCCGCCCAGATCGTAGAGGATGGCCGGCTGCACATCCGCGGCGAAAGCCGGAAGAACCATTGCGGTTGCGGCCAGTAGGCCGAGAACGATACGTTTCATGTGATCCACACCCTGTCGGTTATTTTTTCCATTTTGCACCGCCTGCCCGCCCGGTTCTCCGGCGGGCTTGCAGCGCCAGGCAGGAAGTGTTTCCCTCCCGCTCGCGGTCAATCTGGCACGGCCCGAAACAAAATTCACGTGGAATTTTGACCTGTTGGAAAAAGCGGTTACCGGCAGTTGGGCTCGGCGGTTTCGCCGTAGCCTTCCCGTCTGGAATTGCGTCAACGCAAGCGCCTTCAGGGGCTTGGAGCGAATTCCGCGCCGCGACGCTTGCGGCGGTAGCCGATGGCGTAGAGCAGGAAGGCAAGCACCGCGAACACCGCAAAACCGGGCTGCGCGAGCACCCATGCGACGGCGCCGTCCCAGACCAGCGGGCTCGCCTTGGCGCGCACGAAAGTCTCGAAAGCCGCGCGTGTGTCGGGCGACACGGCAAGCCAGCTTGCGTTGAGCGGCGTCATCACCAGCGAGGAGGCGGCGACCGAGCGTGTGGTGTCGATCACCGCCATGATGACGGCGATCGACAGCGCAACCATGGCTGCCAGCCGAAAGATGAAACGCAACATCGACGCTCTCCCCGGGAAGGGCTCCCGTCTACCCCGCAATCGACATAGAGCGTGCGTGGTTCCCGCGCAATCGCGGCCCGTGAAATTAGAGCAATTCCAGGAAAAGTGTGAGCGGTTTTCCGTCCGGAATTGCGTAAAAACAAAGGGATAGAGAGGTTCGCCGTTTCCGTGAAACGGTGAAACGCTCTAGCGAGCCCGCGCGGGTCTGCGCCGGTTCACCCGCCAGACGGCGAAAATGCCGCCGGCGATCGCGCCGACGATCAGGCCTCCCAGGCCGACAAAAGCCGCGAAAAATCCGCAGGCGCCCTCGAAGCAGCTCATATGCGTCAGGTCCGCGATCAGCGAACCGGCGAAGAACCCGCCGCAGGCGCCGATCGCGCCGCCGAGGATGATGCCGAGCAGCGCGGCAAGGATCGAGACGAAGACAGGCGGCCGCTCGGTCTCCGGATTGGCGTAGATCGTGTCGGCGCCGGCTCCGTTGCGCAGGAGATAGATGCAGAGCAGGCCGATGGCGATCTCGGCGACGGCGAAGCCCAATGCCTCGGTCGAGAAGGCGAAGCTGTAAAACACATAGGCCTGGCGCAGGACGAGCCAGACGATGATGGCAATCTGCCAGATGGTGTAATGGCGCGGGAAGCGAGCCGAGCGGTTGAAGGCGAGGCCAAGCAGGTACAAGCCCCACAGGATGGTGATCACGCCACCGACAAGGCCGCCATAGATCAGGAACAACAAATTGTCCGGCAGGCTGAAGTCGCCGATCAGCCGCCAGTTTGCGATCAGCCCGTAGGCCGAAAGACCCATGACGATGACGAGCCAGCCTACCGGAATGAAGGAAAGCCCGCTGTCCGGCCGCCCCGCGGGTTGCTGGTCGATCGATGCCATGTCGGGACGATGCCCCTCGCAAAGCCCATTGCAATTTCAGGAGCAAGCCGCTCCCAGGCGGTATTGCGTAAACCAACACTTGAGAGCGGTTCAGTGAAGCCGAAGCGCTCCAGGGCAGTCGATAGACAGCGAACGCCGAAGTCAAGCGCAGCCAATCCGGCCGAGCACCGACATCAAGACGATCCCCGGCTTTGCTCCTCGACCGCCTTCAACCGGACGACCGACACCGAGCAAAGGGCTCGCGCCACGACCTTGGTCGAGACGCTGCCAAGGTGCCGGCGAATTGCCGACGACGATCGGGCACCGACGACGATATGTCCGACGTCGTTGCGCTCGGCGTAGCTGAGGATAGCATCGGCAGGGCTGACTGCTTCGAGCACGTGATAGCTTATGCGATCCTCCGGCAGATGCAGCGGACGCGCCCAGTCTTTCAGCGCGACCAGTCGCTGCAGATAGACAAGACGTCCCGATTGATCGACACTCGGCGTGTCGGCGATGATCTCGGTCTTCAACACCGTCACGCAAGCCAGCCAGGAATCCGCCCGTGCCGCAAGGACACGTGCCGTTTCGTTGAGAACCTCGCCTGCCAGGGCATCGTTTCCGTTGGCGAGGTCGACCGCGGCCAGCACGATCGGCGGTCCGGCCTGCACTCTCGAGCTGGCAGGCTTCCCCACCAGCGCTTTCTCATCGGGCCTGCCCAGCAGATTCCTGATCGCGTCCCAAGGCCGTGCGCTCGATGGCGCGCGTGGCCTGGCGACCACGACCTGATCGGGGTTCCTGAGATCCGACAGAACGTGTGCTGCATCGCCATATCGCCTGGATCTGTCCACTTCCATGCATCGTAGGATGATGGTTTCCAGCCACCGTGGAATGGCCTTGTCGACGTCTCGCGGCGGCTTGGGCGCATGGAATAGCCTGCGCTTCATTCCAGCGAGGGTGGCGGGGCGCCCGAACGGCTCATCGCCGGTGACGAGTTGATAGAGGATGCAGCCCAGCGCAAACAGGTCGCTCGCCGGATCCGATCTCTCGCCCAATACCTGTTCGGGCGAAATATAGGCCGCGGTGCCCATCGGCACGGAACTCTCCTCGCCGAGAAGGTCCGGAAGCTCTGCGTGGCGCGCGAGGCCGAAGTCCAGAAGCACGGCGCCGCGTTCCGCAAGAATGATGTTCTCGGGCTTGAGATCGAGATGAACGACCTTCTGGCGATGCAAGGCGGCGAGCGCCGTTGCGATTTCGACGCCGATCCTCGCCGCTTCGTCCGGCGGCAGCGGCGCCCGGCCGACCACGTCCGCCAGACCGGCCCCGGCGACGAACTCCATTGCAATGTACGGCACGTTGGCCAGGCCTCCGGAGGCCGCAAAGCGCGGCACATGCGGACCCGAGAGGCGTTTTAGGATCAGTTCCTCGGCCTCGAATCCAAGAATCGCCGAGACGTCCCCTCCCGGGTCGAGAAAGGGAACCTTCAAGAGGAGCGGAAAATCGAACTTCGGATTTCTGGCGCGCCAGAGCGCCGCCATGCCGCCGGACTGAAGCTTCTCGACGAGTTCGAAACCGTCGATGTTTGTCCCTGCTTCGAACCTCTCCATCGATCCTCTCCGGGGACTTAGCGGCCGATTTTCAGGCGCATGCCGAGCCAAGCGGGCAGGCCGGCCGCGCCGATCTTGCGGGCGGTTTCTTCATGGTCATAAGGAACGCGAACCATTGTCACCTCATGCCGATCGGTGTCGAGCAGCGCAAAGCAGGCGGCGGGGTTGCCATCGCGCGGTTGGCCGACGGCTCCCACGACGATCAGATGCCGCCGCAGTTCCGACAGCGGCGCCGCCACGTTGCCCAGGGGCGAAAAATGGACCGGCCGGCTAGCGGGCAAGGCGTAGTAGATGGCCGGGACGTGGGTGTGGCCACAGAAGATGAAACGAGCATCGCTGGAGGACAGACAGCGTTCCGCCGCCTCCCTGTCGCGTATGTACAACCATTTCTCCGGCCTCTCCGCGCTGGCGTGAACGAACAGCCGGTCCTCCGACCGGAGCGAAAGCGGCAGCCGCGCGAGAAAATCGAGATGCGCGGCAGCGAGGTGCTTACGGGTCCACTCGATGGCGAATCGCGCATTCTCGGTCATGTCGGTCCGGACCAGTCCCACCGCTTCGTCATGGTTGCCCATGATGCAGGAGGCACCGTTTTCCACCAGACCGGCGGCCGTCTCGATCACATAGGCTGGATCTGGCCCGTACCCGACCAGATCGCCGAGCAGAACCAACTGGTCCGGTGCCCGCTTGCGGACGGCCTCCAGGACTGCGTCGAACGCCTCGCGGTTGGCATGGATGTCAGACAGGATCGCGAAGCGCATTCAACCTTGTCCCGGGACCGGCGCAACATAGCAAGGGGATGGCTGCAAAGGATTTGATCCGGCTCAATGCCCCATCAGCCTCCGACAAGCTTCCCTCATGGCGGCAGCCTTCTCGATTTCAGCGACATCTGCTGCCGATCGGTAGAGGAGAAATTGAACGACCGGCACCCTTATGCGCGAACGCCCTCGGACTCTGGTCGCATCGAGAGACGCGCAGGCATTCCTGGATGCGGGCCTCTGCCATTCGCGACAAAAACCTTCGCCGTGCCATTATGGCTTGGCATTCGCTTTCGGATCGACTAGATGAGCCCCGCGCCCGTTTGCCTAGACGGCTAGCGGCGCAGGGAAGGGTTGCCTGCCGGTTGAAGGCACCCCAGATGCCCGTCCAGGGCTTCCCGCGGGAACATCTCCCCAACCCGCGCGGCGAAACCGGCCGACGCGAGATGCTAAGACGGAGAGGTGGCCGAGTGGTTGAAGGCGCACGCCTGGAAAGTGTGTTTACGGGAGACCGTAACGCGGGTTCGAATCCCGCTCTCTCCGCCAGTTAATTGATTCTAATGCGCTTTGGACCTGCTTGGCGTTCAATGACGAGCTCCACGCTCGACCAAATGATATCTGAAACGATCGCGCACGAATTCGTTGAAGAATTGCCCTTTCGAGGGCGCTGCCTTGAAAGCCTCGTAGGTCTCGGGTCCGACAGCCTCGTAGTCGTAGCGGTCGCCGCTGGGGACGAACCATACCGAAAGGATCCGCCTCAACGGATCGTAACGGATGTTGCGGATGGCGGTGGAAGGCATGTTCGCAATCCTGCTTTCCACCCCTAATCCCCGGCAAAACGCGAGGTTCCGCCAAGCAGGGGCTGGACTTGCACAAGCGCTCCAGTTGCCTATCTGAGCCGCATGCCATCACCAAAAAGCCGAACCGCCGACGGCGCTTTCCAAGGCGATCTCTTCGGCGCGCCCACAGGCGCGCCGACCGCCCCCGAAGGCTTCTCCTACCGGCCGGACCTCATTTCCCGCGACGAAGAGCACGAGCTGGTCGGTCGCATCCAGGGCCTGAATTTCAAGCCGTTCGATTTTCACGGCCATCTTGCCAACAGGCAGGTCGTCGGCTTTGGCCTGCGTTATGATTATGAGCGTCGCCTTGTGCTCGAAGCGCCGCCGATTCCGGACTTCCTGCTGCCGCTGCGCGCCAGGGTCGCCGCTTTCGCGGGCGTCCCGGCGACCGAATTCGCGCAGGTGCTGATCAACGAGTACTGCCCGGGCGCCGGCATAGGCTGGCACCGGGACAAGCCGCATTTCGAACTGGTCGCCGGTGTTTCCCTGCTGGCGCCCTGCAGTTTCCGGCTGCGCCGCAAGAACGGCGCGGCATGGGACCGCGAGACGATCGAGGTCGAGCCCAGGTCGGTTTATCTCATGGCGGGACCGGCGCGAAACGAGTGGGAACACTCCATCCCGCCGGTCGCGCAACACCGGTATTCAGTCACATTCCGAACGCTGCGCGCCGACTGAACGCCCAGGTGATCCGCGATCGCCTTGGGGCCAAGCAGTGCCTCTACTTCTTGATCGGAAACGTCAGTTCCTGCTGGCCCGTATCGACCACGAAAACGGCGAGCAGCTTTGCCGGTTTCGTCTTGCTGGCGTTTTCGCTGACGCCGTGGCGGTCGCCGGGCATCTCCGAAAAGCTCTGACCAGCCTTGTAGACCGTGACGGGGCCGTCATTGACCTGGCTGCGGATCTCGCCTTCCAGGACAGTGGCATAGATGAAGGCGGACTGAGGGTGTGTGTGACCCTCCGAGAAGCCTCCAGGAGCATACTCGACGAGAACGCCTTTGATGCTCTTGCCGGGCACATTCGGCAGTTCATGGTCGTAGACCAAGGCGACCTTCGCGCCTTTGCCTCCGCCTGGCGTGCCATCGGCGAACGCCGCACCGGGCAGAAACGCCGCGAGAGCCGTGGCAACAACAACTGATTTGATCATCTCGATTTTCCTTTTCACGGGTTGGACGCCGCCGGACGAAGGCGACAGGCGCGATCATTTCTTGGGCTGGGCGGCGAACCATTCGTCGAAGCCGACTCGGCCGATGCGGGGATGGTTGTCGGAAACCAGCGAACCGTCTTGCAATTTGGTCCCGAAATACCGCGCCTCCGGATCGGCTATGACGGTGCGCTTGTCGCCGACCGCCTTGAGGTAGCGGGCGACGAAATCGCACAGACGCAAGCGCTCGGGACCGGAGATCTCGACGATGCCGTTGACCGGAGCGGCAAGGGCGGCGTCCGTCACGAAATCCGCGACGTCGTCCGAAGCAATCGGCTGAAGGTAGCCCGTCGACAGGCGTGACGTATCGCCGACCGTGCCCTCCTGAGCGATGCCGCGGAGAAATTCGAAGAACTGCGTGGAGCGCACGATCGTATAGGGGATGCCGCTTTCCCTGATGATCTTCTCCTGCGCGACCTTGGCGCGAAGATAGCCGCTGTCGGGCAATCGATCTGTCCCGATGATCGAAAGCGCGACATGGTGTTTGACGCCGGCGGCCCTCTCCGCGGCAATCAGGTTGCGGCCCGAAGTCTGGAAAAATTCGAGCACAGCCTTGTCCTCGAATGAGGGAGAGTTTGCCAGGTCGACGACCACCTCTGCCTCCGTCAGCACATCCGCCAGGCCTTCGCCGGTGATGGTGTTGACGCCGGTGTTGGGCGAGGCCGCAATCACTTCGTGACCGTGCTTGCGAAGGCGTTCGGCGGTTTTCGAACCGATCAGGCCGGTGCCGCCGATGATGACGATTTTCATGTGATGTCTCCCTTCGCGCCTGCTCTTGCAGCGCGCTCTTTGTTCGATGGGCGTCAGGCAAGCGGCTTGATCGCACGATCGCAAACCGGCCTTGCCTTATTAAGGATATTTTGTATCCTTATGGATAGATAATATCCTTAATTGCCAGCTGTAAAGCCCCTTTCGCCCCGGATCCGGCCTGAACAGTTCCATCGAGAGGTTTGTTTGATGCCGCTCATCCTGACCAACGTCCTCGGCATCGCCGGTATCGTCGTCTGGCATCTCCAGGGCAGCAACCGTCCGACGGGCCGATTGATCGTCCAGATCCTGTTCTTTGCCGGGATGAGTTTCGTGCTCTATCTGGGCGGTATCTCGCCGCAGCATGTCGACGACACCAATCTGAAGGGTTTCGCCGCCCTGCTCGCTAAATCGGCCCTGGTCCTGTGGTGGACGCATCTCGCATGGACCATCATCGGCCTGGTGCGCATCTGGCTCATGCTCAACCGTGGCCCGCGCGAAGCGCATCTTGTCCGGGATATGACCGTCGGCGTCATCTATCCCGGCGTGGCGCTGTCGATCATAGGCTTCGTTTTCGGCATGCCGGTCGGCACGCTGATCGCAACCTCGGGCATTGTCGCCATCGTGTTCGGCCTGGCCCTGCAGAACACGCTGGGTGACGTGTTTTCGGGCATCGCGCTGACACTTGGCAGGACTTATGCGATAGGCGATTGGATCCGTATGAAGGATGGCCCCGAAGGCCGCGTTGTCGAAACCAACTGGCGCTCCGCCAACCTGCTCACCGCTGAGTACAATATCGTGGTGGTGCCGAACAGCGTTCTGGCCAGGCAAGCGCTGACCAATCTCAGCCGTCCCGATGACACGCGCCAGATCACGTTGACCGTGCGCATCGTCCCCACGCAACCGAGCTTCGTCGAGCAGGTCATGCGTTCCGCGTTGCAAGGCAGCACGCGGATCGTCCAGGATCCGTTACCGATCGTCGCTTTGAAGACCATCGATGCGGCCGCGATCGAGGTCGACCTGCTGTTCCGCATCGCAAGCCCCGCCGACTGGGCAGTTGCCCGCAACGAGGTCATCGACCTCATCTACAGCCAATGCAAGGCGGATGGCCTTTCGTTGGCCGCGCCGGCCGAAAGCCTTGTCCTCGCGTCGGCCGCGACCAGCGGGGCAAAGATCGTCGGGCGTATCGACGCGCGTTCATCCGGCGCGGTCTAACACCCAATCGAATGTGTCCTTCCAGAGAGCGGCGGGGGTTTCCTGCACGAGCATTCGCCCCAGATCCGACAGCGTCACGCTGCGCAGCTTGTCGCGCCAGGCTTCATCGGCCTCCCACATGATGCGTGCGACAGCGCACGGTCCGCTATAGCAATAATTCTCGGGCAGACAGGGATTGTTCTCGCGGATGTTGTTGCAGACGAAGGTGCGCCCCTTGCCCTCCACGGCCTCGACGATATCCAGAAAGGTCATTTGCTCCGGCGGCTTTGCCAGGCGATATCCGCCCGACGGACCGAGCGTCGTATCGACAAGACCCGCCTGCGACAGGCTCTGCAGCGCCTTGGAGAGATATTCCTTCGGCAGTCCGTGGAGTTCCGCCAGTGCCTTGGTCGACAAATAGCGTCCCTCGGGAACACCGGAGAGAATGGCGCAGCAGTGCAGCGCCCATTCAACTTGGCTTTTCAAAATCATCGATCTTTTCCGGGAACAAGTCGATCACCGCATATTAAGGATACATAATATCCCTATTATAGCATCATGTAAATATTGAGGTTTTGGACGCCTTCGCAGTCATCGGCCGATACGACAAGGACAAATGCTTCAAAGGGTTGGCAACCGGCCACCTGGCATTCCTCATATTCAGGATGACGCGCGCCACCGGAGCATTGGATCCGTGAGACCGTTATGCCGGAACCATTGCCGGGCCCCCGGGGTTGTGTCGTCAGGCTTCCAGATGGAAAGGAAAGACGATGCGCATGTTGACGATGGTCCTGACGCTGTCGGCAATCGCATTGGCGCAGCCCGCTTCCGCCCAACGCGCCGATCCGCAGCCGCCGCAAGCCCTGCCTCCCGCCCAGGAGCCCATCCCCGGCCAGCCCCAATCCGACCAGAACCCCGGTCAGGACGATACTGCCCAGAACGTCACCAACATCGTCGTGGTGGCGATCGAGGACCTGCCTTCGGAAGTGAAGGCGCAGGCCGAGGCCATCGTCACCAGGACGACCGCCAAAGAACTGGCCAAGCTGCAGGACTCGGTCGACGCCTCGCCCGAGGCGACGTCGGTCCTGCATGCGAACGGACTGAATTCCTCGCAGGTCGTCGCCGCCAACATCGACGGTGACGGCACGCTGACGCTGATCATCCAGACGACGGCCTGACCCGACCGGACGGCGGACGTCGCCGGCTGGACATCGTCTTCGGTGAGATCGATCGCTGGAAAGGCAGGAGAGGCAGGCGCCTCTCCACCTCTTCCCATCAATCAATACGCCCGGCGCGATCCCGCGACGGAACCCGCGTCAATGCATGAACACCGCTCTCAGCCAGGCGAGAATGCCCGCACCCGGCGAGATCGCCGCCCGCACGCGCGATGCCGCCCAGCGGGCCGGCATATTGGCGCCGACATGGCAATGGCAGACGACTTCATGCAGCTGCCAGTCGCTCATCTCGAAGAAGCGTTTGGCTTCGCCGTAAGTGTCGTCCCGCAGACCTTGCGCGCGGAAGATCGTATCCTCGAAAGCGACGGTGATCGCCGATCCGTCGGCGCGCATTCTTTCACGCACGTCGGGTGGAGCGTATTCGGTGCCCGCCAACGCCATGAGGCGACGGCTCGGGCCTTCCTCCAGAAGTTGCGCCCAGCGCTCGAGGCGCTGGCCGCGATTGGCGATGAGAGCCGGTGCTTCAGCTTGAACGTCGGCAACGGCGTTGATTTGGTCAAGGGTTTGATGCTTCACGGCCGCCTCCTGTGTCGGCAGATGGCCCCACCCATTATGAGAATTAAGGCGCCGACCGACGCCGGCAAGAGCCGAAACAGGCCCGCGGAATGATTTGATCGTTACTTGTTGCCGTCGCGCGGCCCGATCGTGTTGGAACCATCCGCGGGCGCGACCGTTCCGCCAGCTTGCGCCGCCGATCGCTCCAGAGCGAAGCGTCTGAATGCGGCGATCACCTCAGTTCAAGTCGGGCAGGACATCCCGCTTGTTGGGATCGCAGCAGGCCCTACCGAGGCATCGAGCAGAAGGATACGCGATGGCCATTCTTCCCAATCCCGACCCGTCCCCCACGCCGGTACCCACGCCGCCGCCCATCCCGGAACCGAAGCCGATGCGCGAGCCGGAGCCGGACCGGCTGCCCGATGAGGCTCCGATCCCCAATCCCGACGAGAATGACGCGCCGCCCAAACATTCCAGGCGGCGCCGGATTTGAACGGTTCACGGGAGGCGCCTGATGCGCCTCCCGCCGCCTGGTTATTCCCCGCGCATGGTCGCCTGGAAGGTCGGCAGATGCTTCTTCTGCGCCTCGATCATGCGTTCGCGGTAGACGCCATAGATGACGTCGGTGTCGTGCAGCGTCACGCCGGCAATGGTCGGCGAAGCAAAGACCGGCAGCTCGATGCCGCGCTTCGACAATTGCTCGGCCGTGCGCGCCAAGAGCTCATGCGCCATGATCATCGCCAGCACGGTCGAAGAACCCGCCACCGGGCGGCTCCAGCCTTCGACCGGCACCACGGCGTCCTCGATCGGCGAGCAGGTGTCGATGACGAGGTCTGCGGCGTCCGCCAGCCGCTTGCCGGAGGAATGCGTGGCCGGCTTGTCGAGATTGTTCTTGCTGGTGACCGCGACGACGAAGATGCCGCGCTTCTTGGCGTAGAGCGCCGTGTCGATGCCCGACGAATTGCGGCCGCTATGGCCGAAGATGATGATGGAATCGCCTTTGTTCAGCGGCTGGTGGTCGAGGAACTTCTCGGCGTATTTCTCGGTCCGCTCCAGCCACAAAAGCTCGCGCACGCCGCCGGCGCCGAGCACGTTGTGCCACATCACGCGCGGATCGGTCAGCGGATTGAAGCCGACGAAGCTGCCATAGCGCGGGAACATCTCCTGCGCCGGCAGCACCGAATGACCCGAGCCGTAGAGATGCACCAGCCCGCCATTCTCGAGCGTGTCGGCGAAGCGGCTCGCCGCCTGGCCGAAGGCTTCCGCATTGGCCTTCGATGCCTGTTCGATGAGGGCGACGAGACGGGGGATGTAGAGATCGGACACTTCGGTACTCCTGTTGATCGTGTCAGCTTCTGGTATTTGAGAGGCGGCCGGCGCGCAGCGTCGAGCGGATCTCGTAGCGATCGCCGCGCATGACCGAGACGGTGAATTCGAACGGGCCGCGTTCGTCGATGGTGATGCGCTCGACGACGAAGGCGGGACTGCCCGCGGGCAGGTCGAGCAATTCGGCGTCCGCCGCGCCGACGGCGCCGACGCGGTAGTTCTCGCGCGCCTCGACCGGCACAATGCCGTACTGGCGCTCCAGCGCTTCGTAGAGCGAGCCCTTGAGCAGGCCGGCATCGAGGAAGCCCGGCACGCGCGCGGCCGAAAGCTGCGCCGTCTGGATACCGATCGGCTCGTTGTTGCCGAGCCGCAGCCGCCTGATCCGCACCACCGGGTCGCCTTCCTCGATCTCCAGCGCGCCGGCCGCCGCCGCGTTGGCCGTCGTCAGGCTGCAGTCGAGCAGGCGTGAGCCGGCGACCACGCCGATATTGCCCATTTCCTGGGTGAAGGAGGTGAGCTCGCGCGTGCCGGCGACCAGCGTGGCCGAGCGCACGAACGTGCCCCTTCCATGCTCGCGCCTGAGCAGCCCGCTTTCCTCCAGATTGCGCAACGCGTGGCGCAGCGTGATGCGGCTGACGCCGAACAGCGCGCAGAGCCGGTCCTCCGCCGGGATCTGGTCGCCGGTCGCCCACTCGCCGCTCTTGACGATGGCGCGGATCGCTTCCTCGACCTGATACCAGAGCGGCTCGGGCCGCCTGCGGTCCGGCTGCTGAAAGCTCGCTTCGCTCATCGGATCTGCCTCCATCCGCTTCCCGCCTGCCCGGCAAGGGCGGCACCCACCAGTCCGGCGCGGGAGCCGAACAATCCCGGCTTGAGTTCGATGCCACGCAGATGCGGCGGCAGTTGCCGCCGCAGCGCCGCAAGCAGCGGCGGCGCGATCACGTCCAGCACATCGGCGAGGCCACCCGAGACCAGTATGACGCCCGGATCGAGCAACCCGACCGCGCCGGCCAGCGCCGTGCCGAGCTGGCGCGCGGGCACCTCGAGCAGGGTCTGCGCGGCAAGCTGGCCCGCCTTGGCGGCTGCGATCAGCTGGCGGCCGTCGGCCAGTCCTATCTCTCCGGCAAGGGCGTCCAGAGCACGGCCGGAGGCGACACGTTCCAGCCAACCGCTGCGCTCCTCGCCATGGTCCTTGATGTCGGCGCTGGCCCAACCGAAAGAGCAGGCGCCGCCATGCGCGCCGGCGACGATGCGGCCATTGGCCAGAACCGCCGAGCCGATGCCGGTGCCGATCGCAAGCAGGATCGCGTCGGAGACGTCCTTGGCCGCGCCTTCGGCTGCTTCCGCCAGCAGCGCGATCTGCGCGTCATTGCCGACCGCCACGCGAAGGTTGGGAAACAGCGCCGCGATGTCGACGCCGTCGAGCCAGGGCAGGTTCGGGATCCAGCGGCAGACGGATCCTTCGGCCAGGCCCGGCACGGCAAGCCCGACCGCTTCGGCTTCGCCTTCGGCCGCGAGCGCGCGGACGCGCGCCACGAACGCGTCGAGGTTCCCCGGCGCCGGCTCGCGAACCAGCTGTGTCAGTCCAGCGATATCGCCGGTATGGACAGCGGCGCGCAGATTGGTGCCGCCGAGATCGATGGCGAGGACCCGCGTCATGTGTCATGGCTCCGGTCGGCGGGCGGCGCGAACAAGCCGCTGCCGGCATTCCAGGAATGCGAGGCCGCCGCGAAGGCCTGCGCATGGCGCGTGCCGCGCAGGCAGCCTCGCAGCCGGTAGAGCGCGCTGTAATAGTCGACATAGGGAAAGCTGCTTAAGCCCCGCGCCAGCTCATACTCCATCACGGCTTTCTGCCAGGCGTCGAAGCCGGCGCTGACATCGACGAGGTGCTCGGGCCGAAAACCCTCGTCGTCCTCCCAGTTCTCGCCGAAGAGGAGCAACTGCGGCGTATGCGCGGGATGGGCGCGCTTCAGTGTCGGCAGGGCGGAAAAGAATATGCCGGTCTGGGTAAGTTGCGCCGCCGCGCGATGGTCCTTGTGCCAGCTGCCGTGCCAGTGGGTGATGACGACCTCCGGCCGCATTTCACGCATGACGTCGCAGACCTGCAGCGCGGTCGCGTTGTCGTTGGGCAGGAAGGCGTCCCGCAGCTTCATGTTGCGCATTCCGACACCGAGCCGCGCCGCCGCCTTCGCCGCCTCGTCCTCCTTCTGCGCCGAATAGTGCTCCGGGATCAGGCAGGGATGGCCCTGCTCGCCCATCGACAGATGCAGGAAGGTGACCTGGGCTCCATTCTTGGCAGCGGCTGCCGCCAGCGGCCCGGCGATGACCTCGGCGTCGAAGGCATGCGCCCCGACGACCAGGATCGAGCGCGCGGCATAGACCTTGTCCTCGATCATTTCATGCCTCCCCCGGCGCCGACGCCCTCGCGAATCTGGCGCGCCAGCAAACAATACATGATCAGGATTGGCGCCATGGAGATCGCCAGCGAAGCGAACACCAGGCCCCAATCGGTGCGGAACTGTCCGACGAACACGCTGATCGCCAGCGGCACGGTCTTGTAGCGGTCGTCAAAGATGAAGATCAGCGGGAAGAAGAAGTCGTTCCACACCGCGATCGCGGTGAAGATGGCGACGATCGACACCGCCGGCTTCACCATCGGCAGCACGATCTGGAACAGGATGCGGGTCTCGCCTGCCCCGTCCATGCGCGCCGCCTCGTCGAGCTCGGACGGCAGCACGCGCATGAAATTGGCAAAGATGAAGACGGCGAACGGAATGCGGATCGCCGAATAGACGAGGATCAGCCCGGTGAGCGAATCGAGCAGGCCGAGGTTGCGCATCAGCGTGAACAGCTCGACCGAGGCGAGCCTGATCGGCAGCATGATGCCGGACAGGAACAGGCCGAGCATGATGCCGTTCCAGCCGAGCTTGTAGCGGCTGAGCGGATAGGCGGCCATCGCCGAGACGACGATGGTGAGGATCACCGCGCCGCCGGTGACGATCAGGCTGTTGATGAAATTGTGGCCGAGATCGGCGCGCGTCCAGGCGCGCACGAAATTGTCGAAGGCAAAGCTCTGCGGCAGGCCGAGCCGGTTGTCGTAGATCTCGGCCGTCGTCTTGAAGCATGAGACGACGAGGATGTAGAGCGGCAAAAGCACCGCCGCCGTCCAGATCAGCAATATGATCCAGCCCGGCAGCCGCGCCAGTTTCTGCGGGATGGCTATTCCTTGCTGGAGGGACGCGGCGCTCATAGCTCGACCGTCCGCTTGTCGAAGAAGCGCAGCATCAGCAGCGTGCCGATGCTGAGGATCAGGAACAACATCGTGCCGAGCGCCAGCGCCAGGCCGATATCGGTGATGCCGACCGCGCCTTCCGCGCCGAAGGCCAGACGGTAGAAATAGGTCACCAGCGTGTCGGTCGCATAGCTCGGATTGCCCTGCACGCCCTGCATCACATAGACGATATCGAACTGGTTGAAGGTGTTGATGAAGGAGAGCGTCGTCAGCGTGCCGAGCGCCGGCATCAGCAATGGCAGCGCTATCGCATAGAGCATGCGCGCATTGCCGGCGCCGTCGAGCTTCGCCGCCTCGAACACCTGCGGCGAGATCTGCCGCAGACCCGCCGTATAGATCAGCACCGGCAGGCCCATCCAGTTCCAGGCGTCGACCGCGATCAGCATGCCGAGCGCGGTGTGGCTGTTGCCGAGCACGGTCAGGCTGCCCTGATGCAGGCCGAGGCCGTTGAGCGCCCATTCGACGATGCCGCCGGGCGCCAGCAGCAGCCGCCACAGCGCGCCGACGATGACGGGGCTGAGCACGGCGGGAAAGAAGAACACTGACTGGAAAAAGGCAGCGCCCCTGCCGCGCAGGAAAAGCAGCCAGGCGAACAACAGGCCGAGCCCGTTCTGCAGGACCATGATGCCGAAGAACCAGGCGATGTTGTGCCAGAGCGCGCCGTAGAGCCGCGCGCCGCTCGGGAACACGAACAGGCGCGAGAAGTTCGCCAGCCCAGCGAACTCCTGCATGCGCAGCCCCTTCCAGATAAAGAAGCTGCCCCACAGCGACAACAAGAGCGGATAGAGCACGAACAGCCCGTAGACGGCCAGGGCCGGCAGAATGAACAGCACCGCCATGCGCTGCTGCGTGCGCTGAAGGCTGGTCGTGCGGCGGAGCTTGATCATGCGCTGCGTTTCTGTGGGACAGAGATGCCGGCCCTCTGACGGCCGGCGCAATGCCCTACTGCTTCGGCTTGAACCAGGTGGCGACGGCGGCCTGCATGTCGGCCGCGAGCTTCTCCGGCGCGACATTGCCTTCGACCATGTCGATGATCCCGGACTGCAGCACCGACGACGCGGTCGGCGTCTGCCAGCGGAAACCGACCAGCGTCAGGTAGGGCGTCGAGTTCTTCGCCATCTCCATCATCTTGGAAAGGACCGGGTCCTTGACGGCGACGTCGGTGCGCGCCGGCGGCCAGCCGAGCTCGTCGGCGAAGGCCTGCGCGAACTCCGCCGAGGCCATGTAGTTCAGCACCTTGGTCGCCGCCTCCTTGTTCTGGCTCTCCGAGACGAGACCATAGGAGCCGTCGGAGAAAGCCGAGGTATAGAGCTTGGTCGAGGCGTCGTCGGCCGGGAACGGAAAGATCGAGAATTTCAGCTTCGGGTTCTGCGACTTGAAGCTGCCGTTCTCGAACGAGCCACCGAAGAACATCGCCGCCTTGCCGCCGATGAACTGCTGCGTCGCGGTGGTGTAGTCGATGCCGGCAAAGCCGTCGGAATAATAGGGCTTCAGCTCGGCGAAGCGCTTCAGCGCCGCAATGTAGCGCGGATCCTCGAAGGTCGCCTTGCCGCTCATCATCTCGTCATAGAAGCCCGGGCCGTAGAGCGTCGGCCCGATGACGCCGACGCCGATCTCCAGCTCCCAGGCCGAGCCGTTGGCGCCGCCATTGGCGATCGGCGTGATGCCCGCCGCCTTGAGTTTCTCGCAGGCGGCGATGAAGTCCTTGTAGGTCTTCGGGATCTCGATGCCTTGCGCCGCAAAAATCTCCTCATTGTAGAACACCCCCATCATCGGCACCGAATAGGGCACGCCGTAGAGCTTGCCGTCAGCGCGGCCGCGCGCCCCGCCAAGCGCTGCGTCCGGCATGTTCTTCAGTTCCGCCACGCTGTCGTCGAGCGCGTCGAGATAGCCGCCTTCGATGAAGGGCTGCAGTTCGCCATAGGCCTTGAGCTGCGCGATATCGGGTCCGCGGCCGCCGCGCAGCGCCGTGCTCAGGCGGTTCTGGTAGTCGGCGTCTGGCGTGAACTGGATCTCGACCTTGATGTCGGGATTCTTCTTCTCGAAGGCCTCGAAGATGCGGTGCATCGCGGCCTCGTCCTCGGTGCGCCAGCTCCACAGCGTCACCGTCGAGTCGGCGTGGGCCGGCAGCGTCGTAAAGATGGCCGCGCCGGCGGCGGCGAGGCCGCCGATCAGGCCGAGCGCGGCGCGCCGGTGTATGGAAAGCATGCTCATTGCCAGTTCTCCCATTGTTTCGGTTTTGAGGTCCGCGCGGCAGCAGCCCGAAGGCGATTGTCTGAATTTTCTCAAAGTCATTATAACGACATTATGCCACCCGCAAGTGCCATAAGGACGTTAACGGCCGCTGGTCGATCGGGGATCAGGCGGGAAAATAAGATCATAATATGCTGATTTATATACATTATTTAATGAGAATGATGCCATCGGGATTTTTTGGACCACAAACGTGATCCGAGCGTGCGCACGCTAGGGGCTTGCGCCCTTGCCCAAACTTGTCATAACGTCATTCACTCTTGTCACGGCTTATGTGGAGGATGCCGATGTCGCTTGCCTGGATCTCGAAGCTCGCTCTCGCCGCGGGGCTCGCTGCGCTGCCCGCGACCGGCTGGGCGCAATCGGTGAACATCTCCTACCTCACGCATTGGTCGCCGGAGACGGTGGCGCTGCTTGATGCGGCGGCCAAGGATTTTTCCAAGCAGCATCCCGATGTCGCCGTCACCGTGCGCGCGGTTCCGTTCGGCGATCTTTTGACCACGCTGCGCTCGCAGGGCGGCAGCTCGGACGGCCCGACGATCGGCGGCATCTACGATCTGTGGCTGCCGGAACTGGCCAGGGACAAGCTCGTCGCGCCTGCCCCCGACGCGGTTGCCAGCGAGGTGAAGAGCGCCTGGCCGGCGGGTGTCGTCAGCGCTGCCTCGGTCGGCGGCACACTCTACGGCATCCCGAACGAGATCGACGTCTACGCGCTGAATTACAACAAGGAACTGTTCAAGGAAGCGGGCATCGCCGCGCCTCCGAAAACATGGGCCGAATTCAAGGATGCCGCCGCGAAGCTGACCAACAAGGACAAGGGTCAGCAGGGCTTCGGCATGATCAATTCATGGGCGGCGGGCGTGGTCCATCCTTTCGCCTCGCTGCTCGTTTCCAATGGTGGCAACCTGGTCAAGGACGGCAAGCCGGCGCTGGATAGTTCCCAGGCCGGCGAGACCTTCGCGCTCTATGAAGACTTGATAAAATCCGGCGCGAGCAATCCGGCGATGGCGACGGCGGACGCCAACACCACCGGTCCGTTCCTCGACAATTTCGTCTCCGGCAAGACCGGCATGATCATCATGGCGAACTGGTGGGAGAGCGCGCTCAAGACCGGCATGGGCGACAAGTTCGCCAACGTGGCCACAGCGCCGATCCCGGTCGGTCCGAGCGGCGACAAGCCGCATTCGATCTCCTACTCCTGGATGACCGTCGTCAACGCCAAGGCCGGAGCGGCCGAGCAGAAGGCGGCCTGGGAGTTTCTCGCCTGGCTGAACAGCCCGAAGTCGGGCAAGAACGGCGCCTCGGCCATGTCCGACATTTTGATGTCTATGGGCATCCTGCCGTCACGCAGCTCTGACATCGAGGCGCACAAGGACAAGCTCGGCTCCGAATTCCTGTCCGGCTATGTCTCCGTGCTTGCCGATGCGCGCCCCTTCCCGGTCGTGCTCGGCGGCCAGGAATTCTCGGAATCCCTGCAGCAGACGCTCGAGGCGTTGCAGTATGGCCAGGTCTCGGCCAAGGATGCGCAGGCGAACGCCGAGACCGACGCCACGTCGATCCTGGAGCGCGCTGCCAAGTAAGTTCGGGTCCCTGACCGGAAGCAGGTGAATGGCCAAAGCTTTTCGTGCCTCGGCGGGCGTCATGCTTGCGCCCGCCGTGACATTGATCGGCGTGTTCGTGCTGTTGCCGATGCTGCTGACCGTCTGGCTGTCCTTCCAGGACTGGTCGACGCAGACGCCCTTTTCCGAGGCGAGCTTCGTCGGTCTCGGCAATTTCCAGGAGATCTTCGGCCCCACCTCGGTCGGCCGCGACTTCAAGACGGCCCTGCTCAACACCGCGATCTACACCGCGCTGTCCGTCGTCCTCATCCTGCCGCTGTCGGTCGTCTTCGGCCTGCTGGTCTATCAGCGCCAGGTCGCCGGCGGCACGGCGCTGCGCACAGTGCTGTTTTCCACCTACATGGTACCGATGATCGCGGTGGCGCTGGTCTGGTCGAAACTCTATTCGCCGAGCGAGGGCCCGCTCAACCAGTTGCTCGGCCTGGCAGGCATCGGCCCGCAGCCCTGGCTCTCCTCGCCACGCTCGGCTTTGATCTCGATCGTGCTTCTCAATGTCTGGCAGCAGGTCGGTTATTTCACGGTCCTCGCCATCGCCGGGCTGACGCAGATCCCGGGTAGCCTCTATGAGGCGGCGACGCTCGACGGCGCCAACGGCCGGGAGCAGTTCCGCTTCATCACCCTGCCTTTGCTTCGCCGCACGCTGCTGTTCAGCGCCGTCATCGCCATCATCAACGCGGTGCAGGTGTTCGAGCCGGTCGCGCTGATCACACAAGGCGGCCCGGTCGGCTCGACCAATGTGCTCACCTACCATATCCGCCGCGTCGGCATCGAACGCGCGCAGGGCGGGTTGGGCTCGGCGATGGCGGTGATGCTGATGGTCTCACTGATCGTCTGCGTTTCGGCGCTGTTTGCCTTCGGCAACCGCAAGGACAGCGAATGAACGCGGCTGCCCGATCGCTTGCCCGCAAGCGCCCGTCGGGTCGCAAGGCGCTGCTTGCGACCGCAATGCTTCTGGTGGCCGTCGCCTCCGCCTTCCCGCTCGCCTGGATGGTGCTGTCCAGCCTGAAGACGCCGGCCGAGACCATGCAGGTGCCGCCGGTCTGGATCCCGCACACGCCGACCCTTGAGGCGTATGGCAAGGTCGCCGGCGTCATCAGTCTTGGACGCTCGATGTGGAATTCCTTTGTCATCGCCTCGATCACCACGGCCGGCATCCTGGTCACCAGCATGATGGCCGGCTATGCCTTTGCCAAATATTCCTTCCCTGGCCGCTCGCTGCTGTTCTCGCTGCTGATCGCCACCATGTTCCTGCCGCCGATCGTGACGCTGATCCCGCTCTACCGCATGGTCGGCTCGATAGGGCTGGACGCCAGTCTCGCCGGCATCATCGTGCCCAACCTCGCCAACGCTTTCGGCATCTTCCTGATGCGTCAGTTCATCGCCGGCGTGCCGGACGATTTGATCGACGCCGCCCGAATGGACGGCGCCTCCGAGCTGCTTATCCTCTACAAGATCGTGGCGCCGAGCGTCGCGCCGGCCATCGCGGCGCTGGCGCTGTTCGCCTTCGTCTATCACTGGAACAGCTATCTGTGGCCGCTCACCGTGCTGCAGGGCAATGCCGACGCCTATCCGATCGTCATCAGCCTGAGCCGGCTGCTCAGCTACAACAGAGGCGCGCTCAACACGGGCCTGGTCATGGCCGGCGCCACACTCGCCGTGTTGCCGCCACTGTTGCTCTTCGTCTTCCTGCAGCGTTTCTTCGTCGATTCGATCGTGGGCTCTGCGATCAAGGGCTAAGTCACAAGCCAGTCACGTGGTCTCTCGCAGGATCACGGTCGGCTCCATCAGGACAGTCCGGCGTGGACGCTCGGGGTCGTCGAGAAAATCGATCATCGCGCCGATGGCCAGAGAGCCGGCTTCCGAAATGCGCCGCTCGATCGTCGAAAGCGGCCGCACGAGAAGCGGGGCTATGTATATGTTGTCGAAGCCCATCACCGCGCAGTCGTCAGGAACGCTCAGGCCGTGTTCGCGCAGCCCCACCATCGCCCCCATCGCCAGCATGTCGCTCATGCAGCACATGGCGGTGAAGCGCGTGCGGTCGAGCAGCGTGCGCGTCGCCATCAGCCCGAAGCGGTGATTGAACGCGCCGCACTCGATGAGATCGGGATCGACCGGGAGGCCTGCTTCGCAATGGGCTCTCTCAAAACCAGCCCGCCTGATCCTGGTGTTCGAGGCCAAAGGGTTGCCGCTGACAAAGGCGATGCGCCGATGTCCGTTGCGGATCAGATGGCTGGCCGACAGATAGGCTCCTGTCTCGTAGTCCGTATCGATGCGCGCGGCGAGGCAATCGAGGTCAGGCACTTCGCGGTCCATCGATACCAAGGGGATCCTCAGCTTTTCCAGAAGCCGTGCATCCGGAATGAGATCGCTCGCGGCAAGCACGATGCCGTCGACGCCGTGACTGGCGAGGAAGGTCAGATGCGACGTCTCCTTCGCGGGGTCGCTGTCGGAATTGCACAGGATCGTCGAATAGCCGCGTTCGCGGGCGGCCTGATCGCAGGCGCGGACCAGTTCCGTGAAATAGGCGTTGAGGATGTCCGGCACGATGATGCCGATGACGCGCGAGCTGCGCGTGATCAGCGAGCGCGCGATGGAGTTGGGCGTGTAGTCGAGTTCCTTGACGAGCGACCAGATCTTTTCCCGGGTCTCCTCGCTTATGAACTGATCTTTCCGATTGAGAACCTTTGAAACCGTGGCAGCCGATACGCCGGCCTGCCTGGCGATATCCTTGATCGTCGTTGCCACATTCCCTCGCCGCCTCGACCGGCGACAGCCCGTCTCCAGCCGCCGTCGCATCATCGGCCGCACTTAACACATATCTCGATTTCGAGAAACGGGGACGCGTGATCGACGGCATTGGCCGTGGAATTGACAACCCTTTATTAGATGGATAGGTAAACGTTTACCTGCGTGAGCTATCCGCTATTTTTGCAGATCAGCGGCTCTGTCTGGTTGCCATCGACGTCCTCGGGATCTCTCGGGTTCGTGACGGTGAACTCATGCCATTTTTCGAGACGGACTCGCCTGCATCAAAAAGGAACTCTGAATGGGACAAACGAGTGTGCCAGGAATCGTTGGTGAAGGGGCTGCCGCCAGGCGTCAGGCATCGCCTTCGATCAAACTGTCCATCAAGAATCTCGGGGTCAAATTCGGCTCGGCGATCGCGCTGAACGATGTCAGCCTCGACGTAGCCGAAGGCGAATTTGTCTGCATCCTCGGCGCGTCCGGCTGCGGCAAGAGCACATTGTTCAACGTCGTTTCCGGGCTGCTCACGGCGACATCCGGAAAGATCGTGCTGGATGGGCAGGATGTCAGCGATCGGCCCGGCCAGGTCGGCTACATGCTGCAGAAGGATCTGATGCTGCCCTGGCGCACCGTGCTCGGCAACATCACGCTCGGCGCCTCGCTGACGCGCGGCGCCACTGCGCGGGACAAGGCCGAGGCAGCGGACCTCGCCCGCCGCTACGGCCTCGGCGATTTCCTCAACCACTATCCGCATGCGCTCTCGGGCGGGATGCGCCAGCGCGTCGCCATGATGCGCACCATCGCCGCCGGCCGTGAGATGATGCTGCTCGACGAGCCGTTCGGGGCGCTCGACGCGCAGACGCGGCTCGGTATGCAGCAATGGCTGCTGCAGCTCTGGCGCGACCTCAACCGCACCATCCTGTTCGTCACACACGACGTGGATGAGGCGATCTATCTCGCCGACCGCATCGTGGTCATGACCCCTCGCCCGGGCCGCATCGCCGAGATACTCACCGTGGACCTTCCGAGGCCACGGCCGCTCGAAGTGCTGACGACCGACACCTTCGTCGGCCTGAAGCGGCAGATCATGCAGCACCTCTACCACTGATCGCAGGAAGGTCACCGCAATGAACACACGGTTTGGAGCGGCCGCGGGGCCGTTCATGATCTGGGTCGTGGCCATGGTGCTGATCCTGGCCACCTGGCAGGCGCTGGTCTGGGTGACCGGGCTTCCGCCCTATGTCATCCCGCCGCCGACTCTGGCGTTCTCGACGCTTTTCGACAATTGGCCCAGGCTTTCGGTGCTGACCGGCCAGACCCTGCATGAAACCGCGATCGGATACCTGCTCGGCGCCCTCATCGGCTTCCTGCTTGCCCTGGCGATGGGCCAGATCCGCGTGGTGCAGCGGCTGGTGATGCCGGCGCTGATCATTTCGCAGGCCGTCCCGATCGTCGCCATCGCCGCTCCCCTGGTCATCATCTTCGGCTTCGGCATCACGCCAAAACTGATCATCGTCGCCTGGATCGTCTTCTTCCCCGTGGTCGTCAACGTGCTCGACGGGCTGGCTTCGGTCGACCGCGACATGCTGAACCTTGCTCGCCTGATGGGCGGCAGCGGCCTGCGCACCTTTGCCATCGTGAAGCTGCCTGCCTGCATCGGCCCGCTGTTTTCGGGGCTGAAGATCGGCGCGACTTACGCGGTGACAGGCGCCGTCATCGGCGAATGGACCGCCTCGTCCAAGCAGGGTCTCGGCACCTATCTGCTTACCGCCAACGCGCAGATGAACACGGCCGGTGTCTACGCCGCCATGCTTCTGCTGACCATCATCGGTGTCGGCTCCTTCCTGCTCGTGTTCGGCCTGGAAGTGCTGATGACGCCATGGCGCTCGCGTTCCACGGCTCCCGCATGGGCGCAATGGAAGCCCCCTCGGGGGAGCACCGCCAGGTGAGCCTGGCACCAGTCTTCGACAAACCCAAAACAAATCAGGAGGAATTTGAATGCACACGACCTTTTCCAGGATGCTGCTTGCCGGCGCGGGCCTGCTGGCGCTCAGCGCCGCATTCGGTACGACGCCCGCTGCCGCCGCCGATCTCACGACGGTCCGTTTCGTCTATGACTGGCCCAGCGCCGACTTCGAGCTGATCCCGACGCTCGTCGGCCAACAGAAGGGCTTCTATGAAGCCGAGGGCATCAAGGTCGATGTGATCTTCCCGCCGGACTCGCAGACCACCGCGCGACTGCTTGCCGTCGGCCAGGCCGAGATCGGCTTCGAGGCCACCACCGACGTCGTCTTCGGCGCCGCGCAAGGCATCCCGATCACCTCGATCGGCCTCTACACCAAGAGCAACAATTGGGGGCTGTTCGGCCGCCCCGGCGAGCCGCTCTCGCTCGACAACCTCAAAGGCAAGTCGATCGCCATCTACACCGACTCCTGGACCAAGGCGATGATGCCCTTCGTGCTCAAGGCGGCCAAGCTGACCGAGGACGACGTCAAGCTGATCATCGCGCAGGATTCCGACACCAACCTTCTGCTCGCCGGCAAGATCGACATCGCCACCAACACCGAGAACTATCTGGTGCCGCAGGTGCAGGAAACCTTGAAGAAGGACCCGACCAGCCTCGTCGGCAAGGCCGCTGGTGCGCCCGACGTGCCAGTCTGGACCTACACCGCCTCCACCGCCTATCTGGCCGAGCATGGCGATGTCGCCAAGAAGTGGATGCGCGCCACCATCAAGGCGACCGAATGGGCCGCCGAGCATCCGGAAGAAGCGGCCGAGATGTTCACCAAGGCTTATCCGGAAGGCGGCAGCCTCGCCTACAACGTCTCCGGCTGGAAGCTGACCGCCGCGCTGATGAAGGGCGACACCGGCTACATGATGCAGGAAGACAAGAACTGGCTGCCGATCGCCCAGGCGCTGAAGGACACCGACCAGATCAAGGAAGTCCTGCCCGGCTCGAAATACTACACCAACGAACTGCTGAAGTAAGCGTCGCGGCGCCCATCGCGACGAGGGCCATCCCGACCGGATGGCCCTTTTTACTGCACAAACAAAATGGACTTGTCACACATGGCCAAGAGCAAAATCATCATCGATTGCGACCCCGGCGTGGACGACGCCATTGCACTACTTCTGGCCTTCGCATCCCCCGACGAGATCGAACTCGTCGGCATCACGACAGTCATCGGTAACGTCTCGCTGCCGCTGACGACCCGCAACGCCTTGCGCGTTACCGCCATGGCCAACCGGCAGGACGTTCCGGTCTATGCCGGCTGCAGCCGGCCGATCGTCCTGCCGCGCGTGCAACGCGGCGCCTCGGTGCACGGCACTGACGGGCTTGGCGATCTTGGCGTGCCCGATGCCACGCATCCGATCCAGGGCCAGCACGCCGTCGACTTCATCATCGACACGATCTTACGCGAGCCGGGCGAGATCACGCTCTGCCCGATCGGCCCGATGACCAACATCGCGCTGGCGCTGATCAAGGAACCCTCCATCGCTGCCAAGATCAAGCAAATCGTGTTCATGGGCGGCGCCGCCTTTAGCCCGGGCAACACCGCCACCGATGCCGAATTCAACATCTGGATCGATCCGCATGCGGCGCAGGTGGTGCTGTCGTCCGGCATTCCGATGACCATGTTCGGCCTCGACGTGACGCGCCACGCGACGCTGACCAAGGCGCGCTTCGAAGAGCTTGAACGTGACGCCAGCCCGCTTATGAAAACAGCCATCGCCATGATGCGCTATTACGGCAGCGGCGACGCCAGCCTGCACGACCCCTGCGTGACCGCTTTCCTCATCGATCCGACTCTGTTCGAGGGCGTCGATGCCGTCATCGACGTCGACCTGGATCAGTCGGGCGCATACGGCCGCACGCGCGCTGTCGAAAACGGCAACGGCTCACCGATTCACGTCATCACCGAGGTCGACGATGAGCGTTTGTTCCGGCTCATCGACCGGCGGCTGCGGTTGCTATAGCTCCGCGAGCTAAGCGGCGAACCGCGCCAGCGTCCACGCACCGCCCGCGCCGCTCGACTCCACCGCCGCGGCCACAAGCTTCACGCCGCGCGCGCCGTCGACCACGTCCGGCACCTGCGCCGCGAGGGCCGCGTCGACTTCTCCACCAGAACGGTGCGCGCGAGGGTTAGCCTGCGCGGCATTCCCACGATGCGCAACTCCAAGCATGTCGCCGACTGCGTGGCACCGCGCCAGCTGCGATCCGGGATTGACGCTCACGCCCTCTCGCTGCAATGTCTATTAACCAGCTGTTAACCTTGCAGCGGCTGAGATCGGGGGCAATTTGGAACCGTTTCTGGATGCGAATCTCCTGAATTGGGACGATCGCGCCGAGTTGCACGCGACCGACCGAACCGGCAGCTATCGCATCGAAAATGTACTGGCTGGCGGATCCAACCTCTATGAATTGGAAACGCGCGAGGTTGGCGACATTTTCGGCAAGGACATCGTCCATCTGCAATGTCACATCGGGCTCGACACGATCAGCCTGAAAAATCTCGGCGCGGGCAGCGTGACAGGCCTGGACTTTTCACCACGGGCCATCGCGGCGGCGCGAGATTTCGCCTCCAAGGCGGGCAGCGACGTCCGCTTCGTGGAAGCGCCGCTGTACGAGGCCGTCGAAGCGCTCGACCGGACCTATGACATCGTCTACGTCACCTGGGGGTCGGTGAACTGGCTCGACGATGTCTTCCGTTGGGGCCGGGTGGTCGCCGGTCTTCTACGGCCCGGCGGCCGGCTCTATATGGCCGAGGGCCACCCCTTGATGTTCCAGTGCAATCGCAAGGCTGCTGCGCTCGAGTTGAAGGACGATTGGCGAACGCCTGTAGCACGGCCGCTGGTCTGGAACGAGAAGCTGACCTATACCGGCGATGAGCGCGCCTTGAAGCACCCTCGCTACTATGAGTGGATCCATCCAATCAGCGACGTGGTAAACGCCCTGATCGCAGCGGGGCTGACGCTCGATTTTCTCAACGAGCACGACACGGTTTCCTGGAAGCACTTTTCATTCGCGGTAAGGGCCGGCAAGGATATGTACGGCTTGCCTGAAAACGCTCCCAAGATTCCGATGGCTTATTCGATTGGAGCAACCAAGCGCGGCGTCGGGACGTACCGGATCGTCCAAAAGAAGGTCGACAGCCACTAGAGCAATTCCAGGAAAAGTGTGATCGGTTTTCCGTCCGGAATTGCACAAAAACAAGAAGATAGTGCGTTTTCGCCGTTTCCGTGAAACGGTGAAACGCACTAATGGTGGCGCGTTCTCCGGGAGACGGTGTCCGAAGGTGGAAAATTTTCAGAGACCGTGAAGGCCAAAATTAAGTTATTGCGAACTAATATTCCCTTGACGAGGCTCGCTTAGAGAGCCTGACAAGCAAAGGGAACCTCGCTTTATTGGCTTTTTTCGCCGATATGTTCGCCCGCGTGAAGGGGGGCGTCTTTTCACCGGCGAGGATTCCGGCGGCGATCGCGGTTGCGGTTATTGCCCTTTGCGCGGTGCTCGTTGACCATCAAAACAAGCTCGTTTCGGATCAGGTCACCCGCGCGGACGTCCTGGCCAAGGTTAATGTCGTTCGCGCCAAGCTCGAAGGGAAGATTAACGGCAACCTCCAGCTGGCGCGAGGACTGGTCGCGGCAGTCTCGACCGAACCCTACATGGGACAACAACGTTTCGCTGAGCTTGCGAGCAGACTGTTCAATGAAGAGTCCCAGCTTCGCAATATTGCCGGCGCGCCCGACCTGGTCATTTCCTTGATGTACCCGATGGCCGGCAACGAGAAGGCCATCGGCCTCGATTATCGCAAGAACGACCAGCAACGTGCGGCGGCACTGCGTGCGCGCGACGAGCGCAGGCTTGTTCTTGCCGGCCCTGTCGAATTGGCCCAAGGAGGACAGGCCTTCATCGGGCGATTTCCGGTATTCGTGAAAAGCGCGGGCAACACCGAACGGTTCTGGGGCATCGTTTCCGCTGTCGTCGACGTGCAGCGCCTCTACCAGGCGAGCGGTCTTCTCGACAAGGATCTTGGGATTGACATCGCCCTCATCGGCAAAGACTCCCTTGGCGCGAAGGGAGTGCAGTTCTTCGGTGACGAACGGGTCGTCAAAAGCGATCCTGTGATGGCCGACGTTCTTTTTCCATCGGGCTCCTGGCAGATCGCTGCGATTCCCAAGGGCGGTTGGCCCTCCGTCCCCACCAACGCCTGGCGACTCCGGGCGATCATGGCGGCGGCAGCGGCGCTGATTTTGATTCCTTTCCTGGTGGCCGGCCGCCTGATCAATGAAAGACAGCGTAACTACTGGGAACTGAACCGGCTGTCGCGACGGCTGGAACTGGCTCTGGAGGCGTCGGCAATCGGAGTGTGGGAGCACGACCTCGAAACCAACCACCTTGCGTGGGACGATCGCGTCAACGAAATATACGGTAGAGAGGCTGATGGCGGGGCCCGTGGATATCCGGACTGGGCCGGGGCCATTCATCCTGCCGATCTGCCCGGTGCGCTTGCAGATTTCGACAAGGCCGCGGCCGGGCGGAGCACCTATTCGTCGGAATACCGGATTGTTCGTCCCGACGGCGAAATTCGTCACGTCCGCTCCAGGGCGATCTTCTACCAGGCTGCAAACAATTCGCCGCGAATGGTCGGCGCGGAGTGGGACGTGACGGCAGACGTTTTGCTGAACACCGATCTGGTTCGCGCAAAACAGCTGACTGAATCAAAAAATACGGAACTTGAATCTGCCAAGGCGCGCATAGAACACGTCGCCTTGCACGATTCGCTGACGGATTTGCCCAATCGGCGTTACCTGGACCAGGTGCTGGAGGATTATACGGCAAAAGCCAGGCTGAATGGCGGCTATGCAGCGCTGCTTCACGTCGATCTGGACCGTTTCAAGCACATCAACGATACGCTCGGGCACGCGGCGGGCGATGCAATGCTGGTGCATGCGTCATCCGTTCTGCAGTCCAATGTCGGCGATCGCGGGTTCGTCGCCCGAATTGGAGGGGACGAATTCATCGTGCTCTGCACGGTGCGTGACGATGTCGGCCAGGCGGCCGAGCTCGCCGACCGCATTATCGATGAGATGCGCAAGCCCGTTTACTACCACGGCAACCAATGTCGTTTTGGCGTCAGCGTCGGAATTGCCATCGACAATGGCAAAGACGCCGATGCCAAGCAGTTGCTGGTCAACGCCGACATCGCCCTCTACCGGGCCAAGCGGCGCGGCCGCAACCGACATGAATTTTTCAGCGGCGAACTGCAAAGCGAAATCGTCAACGCAAAGAGAATAGCCGACGAGATTCTGGCCGGTCTCGAGCGAAACGAATTCGTCGCATACTACCAGCCTCAATTTGACGCGAAGACGCTGGAGATCGTTGGAGTTGAAGCGCTTGCGCGGTGGAAACATCCAGAGCGGGGAATTCTGGCACCTGACGTTTTCCTGAAGATTGCCGAAGAACTGAATGTCGTCTCGGTGATAGACAGGAAAGTCCTCCAGCAATCGCTATTGGATTTCGAAGCGTGGTCCGGCGAGAAAATCGGCATTCCGCGCGTGTCGGTCAACGTTTCGGCGCGGCGCCTGCAGGACGAGGAGCTCCTGAAGAGTCTGCGGGCCCTCAACATCAGGAAGGGAACTTTTTCCTTTGAGCTCGTCGAGTCGATCTTCCTCGACGACAATGACGATCTGGTCACGTGGAATGTCGAGCAGATCAAGCAACTCGGCATCGACATCGAGATCGATGATTTTGGCACCGGCTATGCGTCCATTGTCAGTCTGCTCAAATTGCAGCCGCGCCGCCTTAAGATCGATCGCCAGCTGGTGGACCCTATCGTAAACTCGCCCCAGCAAAGGCAAGTCGTCTCCTCGATCATCGAAATCGGCAAATCCTTGGGTATCGAGATCATTGCCGAAGGCGTGGAAACGATGAAGCACGCACGTTTGCTCAAGGGGCTAGGCTGCGACATATTGCAAGGCTACGCATTCGGGCACGCGATGGATCCCGAAGGGCTGAAAAGCTTCGTTCGGTCTCGTCGGTTGCGCGTCGCAAGTTGAATCTTGATCTCGGGCGAGCATCCCCTCGCGGCAAGGCGTCGCGTGCCTCAGGGAAACCGGGCGGGAGTCCACGCCCCACCCGCCGCGTTCGACTCCACCGCCGCCGCCACGAATTTCACGCCGCGCGCGCCGTCGACCACGTCGGGCACCTGCGCCACGCGCGCGGCATCAACCGTTCCGCCCGAGCGATGCGCGCGAATAATGGCGGCGGCGTCGCGATAAAAGTTGGCGAAGGCCTCGATATAGCCTTCCGGATGCGCGGCCGGCATGCGCGAGACGCGCCGTGCTTCCGCCGTCGAGCCGTGGCCGCCGCGCACCAGCGTGCGCGTCTCCTCGCCATAGGGCGAGAAGCGCAATTCCTCCGGCCGTGACCCGGACCATTCGAGTCCGGCCTTCTCGCCGTAGATGCGCACCGAAAGGTCGTTGTAGTGGCCGGGCGAGGTCTGGCTGGCGAGGATCGTGCCCCGCGCTCCGCCACTCCAGCGCAGCAGCACATGCGCGTTGTCGTCGAGCCGCCGCCCCGGCACCGCGGTGAACAGGTCCGCGGAAACCGCCTCGGCTTCGAAACCGGAGACGAAGCTTGCCAGGTTGAAGGCATGCACGCCGATATCGGCGAGCACCGCCGACTGTCCGGCGCGCGCCGGATCGGTGCGCCACTCGGCCTGTTTCTGGCCTTCGGCATCGATCGGCTTGGTCAGCCAGTCCTGGATATAGGCGCCGTGCACAGACACGATGCGGCCAAGCTCGCCCGCCGCCACCATTTCGCGCGCCTGGCGCGCCATGGCGTAGCCGGTGTTGTTGAGCGTGACGACGAAACGGCGCTGCTTCGCTTTGGTCAGCGCCACCAGCGCTTGCGCCTCCTCAAGCGTCGTCGACAGCGGCTTGTCGCAGATCACGTCGATGCCGGCTTCGAGGAAGGCGGTGGCGACCGGCGCGTGCAGATGGTTGGGCGTGACGATGACCACTGCCTCGATGCCGTCCGGCCGTGTCGCCTCGGCCTTCGCCATGGCGCGGTAGTCGGCATAGCTACGCTCCGGCGCGATGCCGATCTCGGCGGCGGAGGCCGCGGCATTGTCCGGATCCGACGACAGCGCGCCGGCGACCAGCGCGATCTGATCGTCGAGCCGCATCGCCAGCCGGTGCACGGCGCCGATGAAGGCATTGCGGCCGCCTCCGACCATTCCAACTCTCAGGCGTTGGCGCGTGGTTCCGTCCGCGGTTGCATAGACCATGATAGAGATTATCCTCCCGATTGCAGCGGTGTGTTGCTGTGGCGCGGACCATAGGCAGTCCGCCGGCATTTTTCGAATGATATTTCTATTTTTTGTTTTGTAAAACGATCGTACCGCGGTAGCGTTTCTCGTGGCCCAATTTATGGGCCGCATCCGGAGGGAGGGTTCGGGTGTCTCAAGCCGTGTTTGGGTACGTCGTATGAGCGGCCATCGCCGAGCGGCGAACGAATCGTCTGCGAATAGCCTGGAGACGGCGGCGAGAAAGCGAAGCCGATCGCTGGCGGCACTTGGCTACACCAAGCCGCAAACCTATGAAGAGCTGCGGGCGGTGCTTTCGTCGGGCACCGTGCATTTCCCGAAACGGCTTCGGCAGGTGGCGATCTTCCTCTGGCAGCATCCGAGCGAAGTGGCGCTGGGCACGATCGCGCAGGTGGCGGACCAGGCCGGCGTGCAGCCTTCGACCCTGGTGCGCTTCGCGCAGATCTTCGGCTATTCCGGTTTTTCCGATTTCCAGGTCCTGTTCAAGGATCGCATGAAGGGCTCCTGGCCGGACACGCAAGGCAACCAGGAAAAAGCCCCAGAGCCGAATGCGAACCTGCATTTCCTCGGCGGCATGGTCGGTGCGTGCCAAGCCTCGCTCGGCCGCATCGGCAATGGGTTCGACATCGACAGTTTCGAGACGATGATCGATCATCTGGCGGCGGCGGAGCTGATCTATGTGATCGGCAGCAAGCGCGCCTTTCCCGTCACCACCTATCTGTCGCTGACGCTCTCGCAGCAGGGCGTGCGCAACGTGCTGGTCGACAATGTCGGCTCGACCGCGCTCGACCAGGTCGGCTGCATCACGCCGCGCGACGCGGTGCTCGCTGTCTCCTTCAGCCCTTACAATTCGATCACGCCTGACCTCGTCGCCGTCGCGCATGAGCGCAAGGCACGCATTGTCACCATCACCGACAGCACCTTCTCACCGCTGGTGAAGCTCTCCGACACCTGGCTGGAAGTGGTCGAGCAGGATTTCGCCGGCTTCCGGTCGCTTGCCGCTTCGCTGGCGGTCGGCATGGCTTTGGTCCACGGCGTGGTCGAGCGGCGGACAGGCTGACCGGGACGATTGACTAAAGAGAACTGTCATTCCATATTTGAAAAAATGGAAACTTTATTCCGGGAGGAGGAATGGAGGTTCGTCTTGACGGCAAGGTGGTGCTGGTCACCGGCGCGACGCAAGGCATCGGCCGGGCGATCGCGGAGACGCTTGCGCGCTCCGGCGCTGAAGGTCTCGTCATTACCGGCCGTGACAAGTTGCGCGGCGCAGAGGCTGCGGCGGCTATTTCGCGGATGGGCACCCCGACAGTCATTGTTCCGGCCGATCTCGCCGACCCCGCTGCGCCGGCGCGGCTGGTGGAATTTTGCATTTCCCACTTCGGCCGCATCGACGGCCTGGTCAACGCCGCCGGCCTGACCGATCGCGCTTCCTTCGTCGATGCCACGCTCGACGATTGGTCGTCGCTGTTTGCCGTCAACGCCCGCGCGCCCTTCTTCCTGATGCAGGCGGCGATCGCCGACATGACGAAGCGTGGTCAGGGCGGCTCGATCGTCAACATCCTGTCGATCAACGCACATTGCGGCTCGCCGGAGTTGGCCGTCTATTCCGCCACCAAGGGCGCGCTGGCGACGCTGACCAAGAACGCCGCCAATGCCCACCGCTTCGACCGCATCCGCGTCAACGGCATCAATGTCGGCTGGACCGACACGCCGGCCGAACGCGTCATGCAGGCCGAGACTCTCGGCCAGGGTCCGGGCTGGCTCGACTCCGCAAACGCGACACAGCCCTTCGGCCGGCTGTTCTCCGTGACCGACATAGCCAATCTTGCCGTCTTCCTGCTTTCCGACGCGGCCGGCCCGATGACCGGCGCGCTGATCGACCAGGAGCAATGGGTGATCGGAGCCAACCGGTGAGCGCCGAGAACCTCAGCCCAGCCCTGCTGGAACGTTTGCCGTCGGAGGTCCGCAGGCCGGCTTACGATCGCGCCGCGCTGAAGCCGGGCATCGCCCATATCGGCGTCGGCGCTTTCCACCGCTGCCATCAGGCCGAATACACCGACGACCTCCTGGCCAAGGATTTCGGCCGCTGGGGATTGGTAGGCATCAACATAAGGCCGCCTTTGCTTGACGACACGCTCGGCAAACAGGACGGCCTCTACACGCGGCTCATTCGTCAGGACGACGAGGTCGAGGCGCGCATCATCGGCAGCATCGCGCGCGTCGTCGACAGCCAGGACAATGCGGCGCCGGCGCTGGAGGTGCTCGCCTCGTCCGACATCGAGATGGTCACCATGACGGTGACCGAGAAGGGCTATTGCCACATCCCGTCGAATGGCGCGCTCGACCTCGACCATCCCGATATCGTCCACGATCTCGCCAATCCCGAAACGCCGCGCAGTGTCCCCGGCATCCTGGCAAGAGCGCTGGAACTGCGCATGGCCACGCATCGCCGGCCGGTGACGCTGCTGTCCTGCGACAACATCCCGACCAACGGCATCATCCTCGGCAACGTCGTGCGCACATTCGCCGAGCGGCGCGGCAGGAGGCTGGCGGACTGGATCGAGGCCAATGTCGCCTTTCCCTCGGCCATGGTCGACCGCATCGCACCGGCGACGACCGAGGCCGATATCGATACGGTCGAGCAACGCTTCGGCTACCGCGACGGCGCCGTGGTGGTGGGCGAGCGCTTCCGCCAATGGGTGATCGAGGACCGCTTCGCCGGCTGTGTGCCGCGCTGGGACCGCGTCGGCGCCACCTTCGTCGACGATGTCACCCCGTTCGAGCATCTCAAGATGCGCGTGTTGAACGGCGCCCAGACGACGCTGAGCTATCTCGGCGTTTTGGGCGGCTTCGAGCACACGTTCGAAGCGATCGCCGATCCGCTGCTCGCAACCTTCGTCCGCCGCATGCTGACCGAGGAAACCCTGCCGACACTGATGCCGGTGCCCGGCATCCAGCCGACGGCCTATATCGAGCAAAGCCTGTCTCGTCTCGCCAACACCGCGATCCGCCATCGCAACCACCAGATCGCCACCGACGGCTCGCAGAAGATCGTCCAGCGCCTGCTCAATCCAATCCGCGACCGCCTGGCGAAGCGCGAGAGCATTACGCTGCTCTCGGTCCCCGTCGCCGGCTGGATGGCCTATCTCATCAAGGCATCCGCGCGTTTCGGCCGCGCCTGGCAGGTTTCCGACCCCTTTGCCGACAAGATTGCGGCGATCGCCGACCGCATCGGTTCGGACAGCAAGGCGCTTGTCGATGCGATCCTTGCGATCGACGCCATTTTCGACCCGTCCCTGGCCGTCAACGCGACATTCCGGGCCCATGTCGTCGCTGGGCTCGACGGCCTGCTTTCGGGCGATCCGATGGGCTTTGTCGGACAAGTCTGCGCTGGGCCAACCGATGCGCGGTTGAAGCAGCCGGCTCGATCTGCATAGTTGGGAATTGGGAGGGAACATGAAGCTTGGACTGCTGACAGCACCGTTTCCGGATACGCCGCTCGGCGAGGTCGTCGACTGGGCGCGCTCTGTCGGTTTCGAGGCACTGGAAATCGCCTGCTGGCCGAAGACGTCCGGCGCCAGCCGCCGCTATGCCGGCACCAGCCATATCGACGTAGACATCTCGGCGGCACAGGCCAAGGACATCGCCGCCGAGCTCGCTGGCCGGGGCATGACCATCTCCGGTCTCGGCTTCTACCCCAATCCATTGCATCCCGATCAAGCGCATCGCCAAGCGGTGATCGACCACCTGAAGAAGGTGATCGTGCTGGCGAGCCGCATGGGTGTGCCGCTCGTCAATACCTTCTGCGGCGGCGACGCCTCGAAGACTATCGACGCCAACTGGGAAGACGCCCAAAAAGTCTGGCCGGCGATCATCGCCCATGCGCGCGAGCATGGCGTGAAGCTCGCCTTCGAGAACTGCCCGATGATCTTCAGCTATGACGAATGGCCGGGCGGGCACAACATTGCCTACTCGCCCTATGTCTGGCGCCGCATCCTCGAGGCCTGGGGCGGCGACGTCGGCATGAATTTCGACCCCTCGCACCTCGTCTGGCAGATGATCGACAAGGAGCGCTTCATCCGCGAGTTCGGCAAGAACATGCTGCATGTGCATGCCAAGGACCTGATGATTGATCATGATGGTTTGTACGAGCGCGGAATCCTTTCGGCTGGCATAGGCTGGCAGGTGCCGCGCATGCCGGGGCTTGGGGATATCGACTGGAGCAGGATTTTTTCGGGCCTCTACCGGGCCGGCTATGACGGGCCGGTCATCATCGAGCATGAGGACCGGCGCTTCGAGGGGACGGATGAAAAGGTCAAGCGCGGCTTCCTGCTTGCCCGCGACGTGCTGCGCCCCTTCATCAAATGACGACAGCTTGGCGCCGACCGCGTCGGCGCCCAGGAATTGAACTGAAAAAATTGAACTGAACGGAAAAGATCAATGTGGAGGAGTACTGAAATGAAAAGACATCTGACCGTGGCCACGCTCCTTGCCGGCGCCGCCTTGCTTGCCTCGGTGGGCGCCTCGGCAGCCGCCGGCAAATACACGATCGGCATTTCCAACACGGTGCAGGGCAACGGCTGGCGCGAGGAGATGATCTGCGCGATGAAGGCGCAGGCGCTCGCTTCGGGCGAGGTGGCGAAGCTCAACATTGCCCACCGCAACACCGACGCCGCCGGCCAGCTCGAGGACATCCGCAACCTGATCAGCGCCAAGGTCGACGCCATCGTCGTCAACCCGGCCGATCCGGCCGGCATCAAGGCGGGCCTCGAGGAAGCCACCAAGGCCGGCATCGTCGTCGTCGCCGTCGACCAGGCAGTGACCGAGCCGTCCGCCTACATCATCTCCAACAACCAGGAACAATATGCCTATCTCGGCGCTAAGTGGCTGTTCCAGCAGATGGGCGGCAAAGGCGAAGTGTTCTATATGCGCGGCGCCGCCGGCGCTTCGGCCGACTCTGATCGCGACAAAGGCTTCAAGAAGGCGCTGGCCGAGTTCCCCGACGTGAAGGTCGCGCAGGAAGTGTTCACCGGCTGGCAGCAGGACCAGGCCAAGCAGCAGATCCTCTCCTTCCTCGCCACCGGCACCCCGATCAACGGCATCTGGACTTCGGGCATCGACAACGTCATCGTCGACGCGCTGGTCGAGCAGCAGGCGCCGATGGTGCCTGTGGTCGGCGCCGACAATGCCGGCTTCGTCGGCCAGTTGAGCTCCGTCAAGAGCCTGGTCGGCGCTGCGGTCACCAATCCCGGCTCGATCGGCGGTGCCGGCGTGACGCTGGCCCTGCAGATCCTCGACGGCAAGAAGCCGGCGCAGCAGACCGTGCTGGTCAATCCGGAGCTCTGGGAGAACGCCACCGACGCAGGCAAGGCCAAGCTGAAGAGCGTCGTCGACCCCTCGCTCAGCCCCGAATGGCCGGTGTCGATCTCGATCCCGGACTGGACGACCTACACCAAGGACCAGATCATCGCCTGCAAGGGCCCGGGCGAATAAGCGCCTGATCCGAACGCAAGCGCGAGGACGCCGGACCAAGGTCTGGCGTCCTTGCCATTTGATTTGGCACGCATAATTTGAGCCGTTAGACCGAGAACGCTTTGACCACTAACCCTCTCCTCGACGCCACCGGCGTAGCGAAGAACTACGGCGCGGTTGCCGCGCTGCGCAACGCCTCGCTATCCGTTTTGCCGGGCGAAGTGCATGCGCTGATGGGCGCCAACGGCGCCGGCAAGTCGACGCTGGTGAAGATTTTGACCGGCGCGCTCAAGGCGGACGCCGGGCGCATCCTGATCCGCGGCCAGCAGCTCGACGTCCGCTCGCCGGCCGCCGCCCGCCGCGCCGGTCTGCTGCCGGTCTACCAGGAACCGGCGCTGATCCCCGACCTCGATGTCCTGTCCAACCTACGCCTGACCGGCACGCCGGTGGAACCCTTCCGCGCCTGGGTACGCGAGCTCGGCATTCCCGACCTCGATATCCGCGAGACGGCGCGTCACATCCCCTTGGCCATCCTGCGCGTGCTCGACCTGGCGCGAGCTCTTGCCGTCGAACCCGACGTGCTTCTGCTTGACGAGATGACCGCGGCGCTGCCCGCGAACCTCGCCGAGAAGGTGCTGGAAGTCGTGCGCCGCCAGGGCGACGCTGGCCGTTCCGTCATCTTCATCTCGCATCGTTTCGTCGAGATATCGGCGCTCTGCGACCGCGCCACCGTTTTGCGCGACGGCTCCACGGTCGGTGTCGTCGACATCGAGCCGGGCGTCGAGGAAAGAATAGTCGAGATGATGCTCGGCACCCGCATCGAGAAGACACGCGTCGCCGCGCGCGCGGCAAACGATGTGGCGGTTGCCGCCGGCGGCCGCCCGCGCCTGTCGGTCCGCAACCTAGAGCTCGGCACCAAGCTCAACGACGTCTCCTTCGATCTCGCCAATGGCGAGGTCGTCGGCGTGTTTGCGCTCGAGGGCCAAGGCCAGGACGAGCTCTTCGCAGCGCTTGCGGGCTCGATCCGTCCGACCGGCGGCACGATCGACGTCGACGGCGCGCCGGTGAAATTCTCGCATCCGAGCGATGCCATCCAGGCCGGCATCGCCTATGTGCCGGGCGACCGCGCCGAGGCCTTGGCCATGCAGCGCTCGGTACGCGAGAACATTGCGCTTCCCTTCAGCGCCGCGCTGCGCAAATGGGGACCGATCCGCATGCGCCGCGAGCAGGTGGTGGTTTCCAGCGCCATCGCCAGATTGCAGATCGATACCCGCGCCCAGGGCGAAGTGCAGCGTCTTTCCGGCGGCAACCAGCAGAAGGTGACGGTTGCCCGCTGGATCGCGGCCAACGCCCGCACCATCCTTTGCTTCGACCCGACGCGCGGCATCGATGTCGGCACCAAGCAGGAGATCTACAAGCTGCTGCGCGAGCTCGCCGGCCAGGGCAAGTCGGTGCTGTTCTACACATCCGAGATGGAGGAGGTGCAACGTGTCTGCGACCGGGTCATCGTCATCTTCGGCGGCCGCGTCGTCGACATTTTCCCGGTCGAGCAAGCCGACGAGCCTGCGCTGATGCGCGCCGCTTACGGCCTGCCGCGCGGCGCCAAGGCCGATGTCGGCATCCTTGCCGACGTCAAACCCGGTTCGAGCGCCGAGGCCACGCCATGAGCCGCTTCTTGCGTAACCAGGGTTGGGTCGCAGGCCTCTTCGCCCTGCTGATCTTTCTGTTCGTCGTCACCAAGCTGATCCAGCCAGGCTATGGCAGCGGCGACTTCGGTTCGCTGGCGCGGGCGGTTCTGCCTTACGCCTTTGCCGTCGCGGCCCAGACCGTCGTCGTCATCGCCGGCGGCATCGATCTCTCGGTCGCCGCCATGATGGCGCTGACCAGCGTCACCGCCGCCTCGATGATGAATGGCGCCAGCGAGGAATATGCGCTCTTCGTCGTGCCTTTCGTGCTGGCCATGGGGTTCGTGCTCGGCGCGTTGAACGGCGTCCTCATCGTCGTCACCCGGGTGCCCGACATCGTCGTCACCTTGGCCATGCTGTTCGTGCTGCAGGGCGCGGCGCTGCTTGTGCTTGAAGCGCCCGGCGGCGCGGCTGCCGAATGGCTGAAGGCAAGCGTCATCGGCACCGTGCCGATCCCCGGCCTGCCGGATTGGGCCGATGCCTGGGTTCCCAAGGCGCTGGTGCTGCTCGTCGTCTGCCTCTGCATCGTGTGGATTCCGCTCAGGCGCTCGCGCCTCGGCCTTTCCATCTACGCCATCGGCAGCAATGAGCTCGCCGCCTTCCGCAGCGGTGTGCCGGTGGCGCGCACCAGGATCGTCGCCTATGCGCTGTCCGGCCTGTTCGCGGCGCTCGGCGGCCTGTCGCTCACCGTAAGCACCGGCATCGGCGCGCCCATCCCCGGGCCCTACCTGCTCGCCAGCGTCGCCGCGGTGGTGCTGGGCGGCGTCGCGCTTGGCGGCGGCAAGGGCGGCCTGCTCGGACCGATCATCGCCGTCTTCGTGCTGCGGCTGGTGCGCACCGACCTGACGCTTCTGGCCATCGATCCGAACGTCACTGCGATCATCGAAGGCTTGATCATGGTCGCGGTCGTGATGTTCGGCGCCTTCATCACCATGCGGAGCCGCCCGGCGGGAGCAACGCCATGACCGACATCGCGACCATGCCCCAGCCTGTCTCACTCGGCCGCCGCATCAAGCGCTTCATGGCGGACCGGCCGCTCATCCCGCTGATCATCCTTTTGATCATCCTCGTGGTGATCCTGCAGGTGCTGCGCCCCGGCATCGTCAACGAGCGCTGGCTCGCCAACACGGCGAAGTTCGCCATTCCGCTGGCGATCCTCGCCGGCTGCCAGACCATGACCATGCTGACCGGCGGCATCGACCTTTCTGTCGGCACTGTGGCGACGATGAGCGCCTTCATCATGGCGACGCAGATCGTCAACCAGGATCCGACGGTGGCTTTCCTGCTGGCCATGCTGCCCGCCGTGCTGATCGGCCTCGTCAACGGCATCGGCGTCGGCGTGTTCCGGGTCCATCCGCTGATCATGACGCTCGGCACCAGCCTGATCGGCACCGGCTTCCTGCAGGTCTACCAGCGCACCGTGATCGCATCGGGCGCCAAGATCCTGGATTTCCTTAACTGGCTGGGCACCGGGGTGACCTACGGCTTCCCGAACGCCCTGTTGCTGTTCGTGCCCGTCGCCGTGCTGATCGTCTTCATGCTGAACCGCACCGGCTTCGGCCGGCTGCTCTACGCCGTCGGCGACAATGAGCGCGCGGCGCGCCTCTCCGGCGTCCGCTACTGGCAGGTGATCACCGCGCTCTACATCCTCTCCAGCCTGCTCGCCGGCATCACCGGCCTGCTCTATATCGGCCTGATCAAGGCGCCCTCGCTGTCGCTCGCCGAACCGCTGGTGCTGCCTTCGGTGGCCGCCGCCGTCATCGGCGGCACCTCGATCTTCGGCGGCCGTGGCGGCTACACGGGCACCATCATCGGCGCGCTGATCCTGACCGTGCTGACGACGCTGCTCACCATCCTGCAGATGCCCGAAGGCGGCCGCCGCATCCTGTTCGGCTTCATCGTGCTGTTCGTGACCGCGGCCTATCTGCGGATCGTCGAAGACCGGTAGAACCGGGCGAATGTGCGGGCACGGCTCACTCCGCTGCCTGCATCTGGCCGGCATCGATGATCGCCCTGATCTCGGAGCGGCATGAACCGCAATTGGTGCCGGCACGCAGCGTCGAGCCGATCGCCTCCAGACTGTCGCATCCGGCGGCGACCGCGGAAGCGAGCTGGTTGGCGCCGACATGGAAGCACGCGCACACGACGCGCCCGATGGCAGGCATGGGCACCGGCGAGCGGCCGGATAGAAGCGCATGGCGATCGGTCGCCGACAGCGGCTGGCGCTTGGCGAGCAGCGACACCAGCCAATCGCGCGCCGGCAGCTGGTCCGGGGCGGCAATCAGCAAGGCTTCCGCCATGGCACCGCCATCGTCGATGGCAGCCGCTCGATAGGCGAGCCCGCGCCGGTCAGTGTATTCCAGGAGCTGATCCCGCCGCTGGACGCCGAGCAGCTTGCGCGCCAGAAGAATGCCCTGGTCCGGCGGCTCGGTTCCGGTCAGCTCGTAGACCCAGCCGCCCTCGACCGCATGCCGGCTCCAGTGGACGAAACCCGTTGGCCTGAGATCGCGGCGGGTGATCAGCACGCCGGCCCATCCGGTCTCTTCCCGCACGATCCTGACCGGAACATGCTTGAGCTCCGGCTGACCGGAATGCGGATCGGTGACCGGTGAGGACAAAAGGCCTGCCGCGGCCTTCGCCGCGAACTGCCCGCTCCAATGCATGGGCAGGAAAGCCTGGCCGCGCCGCTGGGCCTCGGTCACGCGCACCCTGGCGCGGACGAAGCCGAAGCGGGTTGAAAGACGAGCGAGGTCGCCGTCCTTGAGACGGTGCGCGGCCGCATCGGCCGGATGGAGATCGACCGCCGGTTCCGGCGCGTTCGCCATCAAACGCGGCACGGTCCCCGTTCGCGTCATGGTGTGCCACTGGTCGCGCAGCCGGCCGGTGTTCAGGGCGAGCGGATAGTCGCCATCGACGGCGAAAGCCGTAGCCTCCTGCCGCACCGGCACGAAGCGCGCGCGGCCGTCAGGTGTAGGGAAGCGGCCATCGGCGAACAATCTTGTCTGCTGCTCGCCCCGCTCCGACACGGGCCAGTGGCGCGGCGCAAAGGTGGTGTAGTCCGCGTCGCTGAGATCAGCCAGGTCGCCGAGATCGAACAGGCGCTCGCCACTGTTCTCGAACGCCGAAAGCGCGGCATGCTCGCGGAAAATCTCGACCGGCGATTGGTAGCTGAAGCCATCGCCAAAACCCATGCGCGCGGCAACCTCGCAGACAATGCGCCAGTCGGCCTTGGCCTCGCCCGGCGGCGGTTGGAACGGCCGCTGACGCGAGAGGCGCCGCTCCGAATTGGTGACCGTGCCGTCCTTCTCGCCCCAGCCGGCGGCCGGCAGCAGCACGTCGGCATAGCGCGTGGTATCGGTGCGCGTCACATCCGAGACCGCGACGAACTTGCATTTGGACAAAGCGGCTCGTACGCGCGAAGCGTCCGGCATCGAGACGGCGGGATTGGTGCCCATCACCCACAGCGCCTTGATGCGCCCGTCGGCGACCGCCTGGAACATGTCTACCGCCTTCAGGCCGCCGCGCCGCGCGATGTTGGGCGCCTTCCAGAAGCGCGAGACACGGTCGATGTTGGCCGGATCCGCGAAGTCCATATGCGCGGCGAGCTGGTTGGCGAGACCTCCCACCTCGCGGCCGCCCATGGCGTTCGGCTGGCCGGTGATCGAGAACGGCCCCCTACCCGGCTTGCCGATGCGGCCGGTGGCGAGATGGCAGTTGATGATGGCATTGACCTTGTCTGTCCCGTGCGCCGATTGGTTGACGCCCTGGCTGTAGACGGTGACGGTCCGCTCGGTCCCGACGAAGAGATCGTAGAAGGCCTGGACATCGGCGGCTGCCAGCCCGCACCCTTTGGCGACGCGGGCGATCGACGGCGCGTCGGCGCCAGCGAGCGAAGCCGCGGCATCGAAGCCCGATGTATGGTCGCGAACGAAGCCGGCATCGATCTTTCCGGCCTGCGCGAGATGCGCCAGCAGCCCGTTGAACAACAGCACATCCGTGCCCGGATCGAGTGCCAGATGCAGATCGCACTCGCCCGCCGTGGCGGTGCGGCGGGGATCAATGGCGACGATCCTGGTACCGCGTTCGCTGCGCGCCGCGAGCATGCGCTGGTAGAGCACCGGATGGCACCATGCGGTGTTGGAGCCGGTCAGCACGATGAGGTCGGCGTGCTCGAAATCCTCGTAGATGCCGGGAACGATGTCCTCGCCGAAGGCGCGGCGGTGGCCGGCGACGGACGAAGCCATGCAGAGCCGCGAATTGGTATCGATGTTGCCGGAGCCGATGAAGCCCTTCGTCAGCTTGTTGGCGACGTAATAATCCTCGGTGAGCAATTGGCCGGAGACGTAGAAAGCCACCGAATCCGGCCCATGCTCGGCAATCGCCCGCGAGAACTTTTCGGCAACGAGGTCGAGCGCTTCGTCCCAACTCGCTTGCCTGCCGAGAACTTCCGGATGCATCAACCGGCCTTCCAGTCCGAGCGTCTCGCCAAGAGCCGAACCCTTCGAACAGAGCCGGCCGAAATTAGCCGGGTGCTCGGGATCGCCGCGGACGCTCGTCGTGCCGTCCGCGGCGACCTCGGCCAGCACGCCACAGCCCACCCCGCAATAGGGGCAGGTGGTCCTCACCTCGCGTGCCTCTTCCATGCCTCAGGCCGCTTTCGAAGCCAGCGCTTCGAGCGCGATGAAGAGCCGTTCGCCGTCGACCTTGACCGGGATCGTCCTGACCGAGCCCTCATCCGCGCCGAGCGCCTTGCCGGTTTCCAGCGAGATCACCCAATTGTGCAGCGGGCAGGTCACCGCCGCGCCATGGACGATCCCCTGGCTGAGCGGCCCGCCCTTGTGCGGGCAGTGGTCGTCTATAGCGAAGACCTGGTCGTCCGCCGTGCGGAAGACCGCGATCTTGCCTTGCGGAGTGGCCACGCAACGCGCGCCGCGGGATGGGATGTCCGAGAGGTAGCCTATGGCGATCCAGGTCATGCGGCATTCCTCGTCTTTGGCTGATAGGAATGCGCCCAGGCACCCCCCTCTGTCCTGCCGGCCATCTCCCCCGCAAGGGGGGAGATTGGCAGCTTGGGCGCTCCGCCCAATCCTGCAGCGTTGGAGATTGGCGAAAGCCGGGATGACATCCGATCTCCCCCCTTGCGGGGGAGATGGCCGGCAGGCCAGAGGGGGGTGCCTCGCTCAGACCTCTCCATCATTCCGCCGCCTCCGCGAACCCGACCGACGCCATCGGCCGGAACTCGTGCTTGTCCTTGCCGGAAACGCGCTCGGACCAGGGATCGACCTGCGCGAATTTCTGGCTGAAGACGAAGCGCTCGAAATAGGCCTGGCGCTTCTCGGCATCGTCCAGGATCTGCCGTTTGATCTCGGCGGTGCCGATGCGCTTGGCCCATTTATAGATGCGCTCCAGATAGCGGGCCTGCTCGCGATACATCTGGACGAGCGCCACGATCACCTCCAGCGCCTCATCCTCGCCCTTCACCAGGCCGAGCACTTCCGTGCCTTTGATATCGAGCCCCGCGGCACCGGCGAAATGGATCTCGTAGCCTGAGTCGACGCAGACCACGCCGACATCCTTGCAGGTCGCTTCGGCGCAATTGCGCGGACATCCCGACACCGCCATCTTCACCTTGGCCGGCGTCCAGGAACCCCACATGAATTTCTCGATGCGGATGCCGAGGCCGGTCGAATCCTGCGTGCCGAAACGGCACCAGTCGGTGCCGACGCAGGTCTTCACCGTGCGCAGGCCCTTGGCATAGGCATGGCCGGAGACGAAGCCGGCCTTGCCGAGATCGGCCCACACCGCCGGCAGGTCCTCCTTGCGGATGCCAAGCATGTCGATGCGCTGGCCGCCGGTCACCTTGACCATCGGGATCTCGAACTTGTCGACCACGTCGGCGATGGCGCGCAATTCGCTGGCGCTGGTCACGCCGCCCCACATGCGCGGCACCACCGAATAGGTGCCGTCCTTCTGGATGTTGGCGTGCACTCGCTCGTTGATGAAGCGCGACTGATAGTCGTCGGCATATTGGTCCGGCCAGTCGCAGACCAGATAGTAGTTCAGCGCCGGCCGGCATTTGGCGCAGCCGCAGGAGGTCTTCCATTCGAGCTCCTGCATGACGGCGGGGATCGTCTTCAGCCCCTTCGCCTTGATCAGGCGCCGCACGTCGTCATGGCCGAGGCCCGTGCAACCGCACATCGGCTGCACCGCCGCCGGATTGTAGGCTTCGCCCAACGTGAGCTTCAGGAGCTGCTCGACGAGGCCCGTGCACGAGCCGCACGAGGACGAGGCCTTGGTGTGGGCGCGCACGTCGTCGAGCCCGGTCAGCCCCTTGGCTGTGATCGCGCCGGTGATCTTGCCCTTGCAGACGCCGTTGCAGCCGCAGATTTCCGCATCATCCGCCAGTGCCGCAACGGCCGCCAAAGGGTCCGAGGAAGCGCCTCCCTGGAACGCCTGTCCGAAGATCAGCGTGTCGCGCATCTCCGATATGTCGGTCGCCTTCTTCTTAAGGTCGTTGAACCAGGCGCCGTCGCCCGTCTCGCCGAAGAGCACCGTGCCGATGATGCGGTTGTCCTGCAGCACGAGGCGCTTGTAGATGCCGGCGGATGCATCGCGCAGGATGATCTCCTCGCGATCCTCGCCATCGGCGAAGTCGCCCAGCGAATAGAGGTCGATGCCGGTGACCTTGAGCTTGGTCGGCGTGTCGGAATGGACGAAGCGCCTGTCTTCGCTGGCCGCCAGCCCTGCCGCCGCCACGCGGGCCATCTCGTAGAGAGGCGCGACCAGCCCGTAGACATGACCGCCGACCTCCGCGCATTCGCCGAGCGCCATGATGGCGGGATCGGAGGTGCGCATGCGGTCGTCGACGACGATGCCGCGATTGACCTCCAGCCCGGCGTCCTTGGCGAGCGCGGTGCTCGGCCGGATGCCGACCGCCATCACCACCAGCGTCGCCGGGATGGTCGTGCCGTCCATCAGCTCGACGCCCTCGACCTTGCCATTGCCGACAATGGCCTTGGTGTTGGCCTTGGTCATGACCTTGATGCCGCGCGCCTCGACCGCCTTCTGCAGCAGGTAGCCGGCGGCCGGGTCGAGCTGGCGCTCCATCAGCGTCGGCATGACGTGCAGCACGGTGACGTCCATGCCGCGTTCCTTCAAGCCGGCCGCGGCTTCGAGCCCGAGCAGGCCGCCGCCGATGACGATCGCCTTGGCGCGCGACTGCGCGGCAAGCAGCATGGCGTTGACGTCGTCGAGATCGCGATAGCTGAGCACACCGGGCAATTCCTTGCCCGGCACCTGGATGATGAAGGGAACCGAACCGGTGGCGATGATCAGACGGTCGTAGCTTTCGGTCACGCCGTGGTCCGACGTGACGGTCTTCGCGTCCCTGTCGATTGCGACGATCCGGTGGCCCTTGTAGAGGGTGATGCCGTGCTTGATGTACCAGCCGTCGCCATGGATGACGATCTCCTCGAACGCCTTCTCGCCCGACAGCACCGGCGACAGCATGATGCGGTCGTAGTTCACGCGCGGCTCGGCGTTGAAGATGGTGACGGCGTAGCGGTCGGGCGCTGCCTCCAGCAGGTGCTCCAGCATCCTGCCCGGCGCCATGCCGTTGCCGATGACGACGAGTTTTTCGGTCATGTCCGGTCTGCTCCGATCTATTCGGCGGCGTAGGAAAGGGACGCGTTGTCGACGGCGGCGGCGCGCTCCATCCGGCGGATGGTGAAGTGCATCCAGACGAGGCACGAGCCGACGATCAGGAAAAGCAGCATGAAGCAGCTCGACCAGACGCCGGTGAGGTCGTTCAGCACGCCGAAGGCGATCGGCAGGATGAAGCCGCCAAGGCCGCCGATCATGCCGACGACGCCGCCGACCGCGCCGACGCTCTGCGGATAGTAGACGGGGATGTGCTTGTAGACCGCGGCCTTGCCGAGGCTCATGAAGAAGCCGAGCACTGAGGCCACCGCGATGAAGGCGAGCGGGCCGATCTCGAAATGGAAGGGGATCGGCCCGCTTATGCCGCGCACGACATAGTCTGCCGAGGGGAGAGATAGAACGAGCGTCGCGACGGCACAAACGCTGAAGGTCCAATAGAGCACGGTGCGGGCGCCGATGCGGTCGGACAGCACGCCGCCATAGGCGCGGAAGATGCTGGCCGGGATCGAATAGGCGGCGCCGATCATGCCGGCGGTGGCGATGCCGAAGCCGTAGACGCCGATCAGGTAGCGCGGCAACCACAGCGACAGCGCCACGAATGCGCCGAAGCAGAAGAAATAGTAGAAGGCGAAGCGCCAGACCTGCAGGTTCTTTAGCGGTGCGAATTCCTGCCAGAAGCTTCTCGCCGGCATCGCCTTGCCGGCGCGACGCTCGCGGATGACCGGGTCGTCGCCGGTGGTGAACCAGAAGATGATCGCCATGACGACGAGCGCGGCGGCCCAGACCAGCGCAACCGACTGCCAGCCCCAGGCGAGCAAAACGAGCGGTGCCAGGAACTTGGTGACCGCGGCACCGACATTGCCGACACCGAAGATGCCGAGCGCGGTGCCTTGTTTTCCTGCCGGGAAGAAGCGCGACACATAGGCGACGCCGACGGCGAAGGAGCCGCCCGCGAGCCCGACGCCAAGCGCGGCCAGCAGCATCTGCGCGTAAGTGTGGGCGAAAGCGAGCAGGAAGGTCGCGACCGCCGCGGCGAGCATGGTGGCGGTGTAGACCAGGCGGCCGCCATAGCGGTCGGTCCACACGCCGAGCACCATGCGCACGAGCGAACCTGTGAGGATCGGCGTGCCGACCAGCAGGCCGAACTCGGTCTCGTTCAGCCCGAGTTCCTGCTTGATGCGAACGCCGATGATGGAAAAGATCGTCCACACCGCGAAGCAGACGGTGAAGGCGATGGTGGACATGACGAGCGCCTGCCGGGAAGCACTGTCCTGGCTGGGCGCGGCTGGGAGGTTTGCGGTCATGGTCGGCTCCGGTTTGCGGTGTGGGAGGCACCGCGTGTTGTGTTGATCAAAAATCGCGGCATCGGTCAGCGCGACGGGGCTTGCGCGGTCACTTGCGAACCCTCGCCTTCGGCCTCGTGGCTGGCGGGAAACAACAGCAGCGCGGCGATGAACAGCACCGCCGTCAGCGCGCTGCTCGCCAGGAAATCGCGGCGGGTGAAATCCTTGAGCGAAGGTCCGATCCGTTTCGTCATCGTCGTCTCCGGTCCAAAACGAAAAAAGCTGCCGTCCAGGCCCTCTCGCGTCCGTACATCCGGGATCGCGTGGTGACCTGAGCGGCAGCTTTGCCTGTGGCGCCCGCCATTGGACGCCTGTTCAATTGCCCACGAGGGGCCTGGTGATTTCAAAGCACGAAGCGTGCCAGTTTTACGCGGAAGCTGAATCTCAAGAAAAATCAATGCGGTATAAGTTTTGACCTTCGACCGCGCCGAGCGGCAACCCGGTCAAACATTGATCAATGGCTTAGACATGCCGCATAAATTTTGTGCAACGCACAAGATTGACGCGCAAATGATCAGGCGCGTTTCTGGTCGTCAATATAGGCGTCGATCCTATCCGGATCGAAGATCTGGCCGTCGAAGAATCCGTCAGGACCAAGCACGAGACTTGCCCCGGCGGAACCGACCGGCGTCGCGACCTTCAGCGCGCCCTCGACTTTGGCATTGGCGCCGGGCAGCGCGACGCCGAGCGGCTTCAGCGCCGAGCGGTAGAGGTCGGGCCGGTAGCAGTCGCGGGCAATGGCGAGGTTTTGCGGCGTGTGCGGCAACTGCCCCCAGCGCACCATCTGCGTGTAGAACCAGAGCGCGTGGCTCTTCCAGGGAAAATTCGCCGCCTTGTCGAAGGGCAGGAAGAAATCCTCGACGCGCCGTTCCGCGCCGCCGCCAAGCTGAAGCTGCCCGGTCAGGACAGGCATCTGGATCGTCTCCGGCTGCCCGAGAAAGGCGGGCCTTGCCATCAGCGCGGCCAGTTCGCCGCGGTTCGCGGGATCCTGGCACCAGCGGGCGGAATGATGCAGCGCTCTCAGCAGCGCCGCCAGCGCCTCCGGGTTTTCCTCAGCCCAGGCTCTGCGCGCGCCGATCACCTTTTCCGGGCTGTTGCGCCACAGCAGCGCCTTGACGGTGACGATGTGGCCGGTGCCCGACGCGACCGCAGCGCTGTTCCAGGGCTCGCCGACGCAATAGCCGTCGATGCGGCCGGCGACCAAAGCATCGGCCATGAAGGGTGGCGGTACGATGACGATCTCGATGTCGCGGTCGGGATCGATGCCGCAGGCGGCGAGCCAGTAGCGCAATTCGTAATTGTGCCCTGAATGCGGATGCACGACGGCAAAGCGCAGCGGCTCGCGGTCGGCGCCCGCCCGTTCGCGGATCAGCGCGCCGAGCGCCGCCCCGGCGCGCGCGGGATCGAGGTCAGGCACAGCGCCGCGTGCCGCCATGCCTTCCCACACGGCGTTGGAAACGGTGACGCAATTGCCGCCGAGCCCGAGCGAGAACGGCACGATGGTCTCGGAGGCAAGAGGCGTGAGACCTAGGCTGCAGGCGAGCGGCATCGGCCCCAGCATATGCGCGATATCGAAGTGGCCGATGGCGATGCGGTCGCGGATGTTGGCCCAGGAGGTCTCGCGTTGCAGCTTGAGCTCGATGCCCTCGCGAGCGGCAAAGCCCATCTCGGCGGCGACGACCAGGACGGCGCTGTCGAACAGCGGCATGAAGCCGGCGGTAATCTCGTGCGCCATGCTCATTCGCCCTCCAGTGGATCCAGCAATCCCGCCGCGGTCACCAGGCTCTGGGCGATATCGGCGATCTTGCGGTTCTGGTTCATGGCGGTCTTGCGCAAGAGCGCGTAGGCCGCCTCCTCGCTCAAGCCGCGCGACTTCATCAAAATGCCCTTGGCCCGGTCGATGACCTTGCGGTTCTCGAGCTCGCTGCGCGCCTCCTCCAGTTCGCGCGCCATGCGCGAGAAGGCGTTGAAGCGGCTGATCGCCATGTCGAGGATCGGCTTGATGCGTTCCTTCTTCAGCCCGTCGACCACATAGGCGGACACGCCGGCATCGACGGCAGCCTCGATCGAGGCCTGGTCGGAGCGGTCGACGAACATGGCGATCGGCCGCTTCACCGCGCGCGAGAGCTGGAACATGTTCTCCAGCATGTCGCGGTTGGGGTTTTCGAGGTCGATGACGATGACGTCCGGCTCGATCTCGGCAATGCGCCGGGCAATGCCAGCCACGTCATGGACCAAAGTAACATGGCGATGGCCGGCGTCCCGCAATCCGGCCTCGATGATCGAGGCGCGGATGCGGTTCTCGTCGATAACAAGGATGGTCAACGAACCGGCGGACATGCGCCTATTGTGCAGGTGGGCCGGATTTGTGCAATGCGGTAGTCGACTGGAGGGGGATTCCAGCCGCCCTCAGGGTGTGAACTGCGACGCTATCGCGCCCAACCCTGCGTTGCCGCTGCCGGCCGGGAATATTATAGGTGTTCCATCGTGCGCGAGGATATTCACACGACGGGCGTCCCAGTGCTCTGCGCTTCATGCGAGGCGCGGCACCGCGGCATATGCGGAGCGCTCAATTCCGAGCAGCTCGCTGCGCTCGCCAAATCGACGAAGCGGCACAAGGCCGAGGCCGGCAAGGAACTGGTGGGCGATTCCAGGAGCGTCGAGCGTTTCTCGAACGTGCTTTCAGGTGTCGTGAAGCTGACCAAGACGCTTTCCGACGGCCGCCAGCAGATCGTCGGCCTGCAATTTGCTCCCGATTTCCTCGGCAGGCCCTTCCAGAGCGAAAGCACGCTCACCGCCGAGGCCGCGACCGATGTCGAACTGTGCTCCTTCCCGCGCCAGACGCTGGAGCGCATGATGAAGGAACAGCCTAACCTCGAGCATCGCCTGCTCGAGCAGAAATTGCGCGAGCTCGATCAGGCGCGCGACTGGATGGTGGCGCTCGGCCGCAAGACGGCCGCCGAGAAGATCGCGAGCTTTCTCTTGATGATCGCGCGCAACATCGATCCTGCGGTCAGCCCGGAAGGCCGTGGTGCGGCTTTCGACCTGCCGCTGTCGCGGGCGGAGATCGCGGATTTCCTCGGGCTCACCGTCGAGACGGTGAGCCGGCAGATCACCCGGCTGCGCGGCGAGAAGATTATCCGCGTCGAGAACAACCGCCACGTCATCATCGACGACATGTCACGCTTGGCCGCGCGGGCCGGAGACTGACCCAGAGCATCCCTTTACGGATCGCCGAGCACCTCGGGCAGCACATGGTCGCGTTCGAAGGCGATATGGCGGCGCATCGATTCGAAAAAGGCGCGCAACATATAGCCGAACGCCTCGGGATTCTCGATCGGCCGCCCGTGGCCGTGGACCAGCAGTGCCTCGCTGAGATCGGCCGCGGCGCTTTCGTCTTCGAGATGCTCGAGCTTCAGCCGCTCGACGGTATCTTCCTCGCCGGTTCGCCGCGCAAAGACCGGGAAGACGACCTCTTCCTCAAAGCGGTGGCATTCACGCAATAGCGGCAAGAGGTCGGCCGCCACGGCGAGACACTGGAGCCGGTCGACGCGCGACGGCAAATCGTCAGCGATGCCTTCGAGTATGTGGCAGAGCGCAAGTTTCTGCACATGCGCCCGCCTCATATCCGCCGGGCTGCGCAGCGGTTCCGACCTTTCGCCCGTCATGATCGCTCCTCCGCTACGCTCGCTCAGGGTGTGGGCAAGGCGAGGGTGTCCTTGACGGGTTCTTCACGGACGGTGCGCAGCTCGTACCAGAGCGCGTTGAGGATGCCGACGGATGCGGCCAGTCCGAGGCCGAGGATCCAGGAAAAATACCACATGGTCAGAAACTCCTTTTGGATCAGTAGGCCGACGAGCCCGCTTTTTCGATGCTCTTCTCGCCGACCTTGCCCCACAGCACGCTGTAGACCCAGGCCGTATAGGCAAGGATCAGCGGCATGAAGATCGCCGTGGCGATCAGCATGTTGCGCAGCGTGGCGCGGCTCGACGAGGCGTCGAAGACCGCGAGCGAATGGCCGGGATTGCTGCTCGACGGCAAAAGGATCGGGAACATTGCCAGGCCTACCGTGGCGATGATCATCGCCACGCCGAGCTTCGAGGCGATAAAGGTCCACCCTTCGAGCCGCGCCTGGAAACCGGCGGCGGCAAGCAACGGCGCGACGACGCCGAGCCCGGGCACGATCCAGAGCAGCGGGTGGGCATGAAAGTTCGCCAGCCAGGCGCCGCCGTCAACCACCACCGTTTTCAGGAGCGGATTGGACGGCCCATCCCAGACGATCGGCGACGTCACGCGGTAGCCGCCGAGCAGGCCGAGCGAGACCAGCCCGCCGCCGCCGGCAAAGAGCGCCGCCGTGACGATTGCCGAGCGTGCGCCGATGGCGCGGGCGCGGTCGGCGACGCTGCCTTCCGCCTTGAAGGTCAGCCAGGCCGCGCCATGCGTCACCAGCATGGCGAGCGAGACCAGGCCGCAATAGAGCGCCAGCGGATTGAGCAGCCCGAAAAGGCTGCCTTCATAGATCGGGCGCAGGTCCGGCGTGAAGTGGAACGGGACACCCTGCAACGTGTTGCCGATGGCGACGCCGAAGATCAGCGCCGGCACGGCGCCGCCCACGAACAACGCCCAGTCCCAGCGCGTGCGCCAGGCGGGGTCTGGTCGCTTCGAGCGGTATTTGAAGGCCACCGGGCGCATGATCAGCGCCAAAAGCACCAGGAACATGGCGAGATAGAAGCCAGAGAAGCTGATCGCGTAGAGCGCCGGCCATGCGGCGAAGATGGCGCCGCCGCCGAGGATGAACCACACCTGGTTGCCTTCCCAGACCGGGCCGATGGTGTTGATCGCCACGCGCCGCTCGGCGTCCGTCTTGGCGACGAAAGGCAGCAGCGCGCCGACGCCCATGTCGAACCCGTCGGTCGCGGCGAAGCCGATCAGAAGCACGCCGAGCAATATCCACCAGATCACGCGCAGCGTTTCATAGTCGAAGAGAAATTCGATCATGCTCGTGATCCTTTCACTCTGCCGGTTGCATTGCAGGGTCGGCGCTCGGGCGCAGGTCATCGATGACCTTCGCGACCTCCGGCCCCTTGCGGATGGCGGCCAGCATCAGCCTGACCTCAATGACGGCGAGCACGCCGTAGACGAGCGTGAAGCCGGCGATGGTGAGCAGGAGGTCGCTCACGCCGAGCTCCGACGTGGCCAGGAAGGTCGGCAGCACACCGTCGATGATCCATGGCTGGCGGCCGAACTCGGCCACGAACCAGCCGACCTCGATGGCGATCCATGGCAGCGGCATGGCGATGAGCGCGGCGCGGAACAGCCAGCGCGGCGCTTCGGTTTCCCGCGTCGTGTGCCACAGCGACACCGCGAACAGCGCCAGCAGCGCGAAGCCGCAGGCCACCATCAGGCGGAAGCCGAAGAAGAGCAGCGGCACATAAGGCACCATCGACCAGGCCGCGTCCTTGATCTGCTGTTCGGTCGCCTGCCGCGGATCGGGCAGGTAGCGCTTGAGCAGCAGCGCGTAGCCGAGATCCTTGGAGCTGGCGTCGAAGGCGGCGCGGGCGGCGGTATCGTTGCGGTCCGCCTTGACCTTCTCCAGCGCGTCATAAGCGACCATGCCGTTTCGGATGCGGACTTCCGCGTGGGCGACGAGCTCGTCGATGCCGGCGATCTGCTTGTCGAACGAGCGCGTGCCGATAACGCCCATCACCCATGGGATGTGGATGGCGAAATGCGTTTGGCGATCGCTCTGGCTCGGGATGCCGAACGCCGTGAACGACGCCGGCGCCGGCTCGGTCTCCCACATGGCCTCGATGGCCGCGAGCTTCATTTTCTGGTTGTCGGTCAGCGCATAGCCGCTCTCGTCGCCGAGCACGATCACCGACAGCGCCGATGCCACGCCGAAAGCCGATGCGATCGCGAAGGAGCGCTTGGCGAGCTGGACGTGGCGTCCCCTCAGCAGGTACCAGGCCGATACGCCGAGCACGAAAGTGGCGGCGCAGACATAGCCGGCGGAGACGGTGTGGACGAACTTCGCCTGCGCCACCGGATTGAAGATCACCGCCACGAAGTCGGTGACTTCCATGCGCATCGTGTCCGGATTGAAGGCCGAGCCGACCGGGTTCTGCATCCAGCCATTGGCGATCAGGATCCACAGCGCGGAGAAGTTGGTGCCGAGCGCCATCAGCCAGGTGACGATCATATGCGCGCGCGGCGAAAGCCGGTCCCAGCCGAAGAAGAACAGCCCGACGAAAGTGGCCTCGAGGAAGAAGGCCATCAGCCCCTCGATGGCCAGGGGCGCCCCGAACACGTCGCCGACATAGTGCGAGTAATACGCCCAGTTCATGCCGAACTGGAATTCCATGGTGATGCCGGTGGCAACGCCGAGGGCGAAGTTGATGCCGAACAGCACGCCCCAAAACTTCGTCATGTCGCGCCAGATGGTTCGACGGGTCATCACATAGACGGTCTCCATCATGGCGATCAGGATGGAGAGGCCGAGTGTCAAAGGCACAAACAGGAAATGGTAGAGGGCCGTCAGCGCGAACTGCAGCCGCGACAGGTCGACGAGAAGAAAGTCGGACATGGGAGCATCCCTTCTGGATATCGCCTCATAGCGCCGATCGAAGATCGGTGACTTGATCTGGATCAATTCCTTTCCTCCCCGCATGTGCGAAAAACCCGGCCATGAGACCGCCCGCCGTTTCCGTGTCAGCCCGTGATCCTGCCGCCTCGACAGTGGGGCGTTTCCACGCGCTCGCCGCGGCCCGACAACTGGCAAAGCCAGGTTTGCGCCGGCTGCTCGCCCTCCAGATCGCCCGCACCGCGCTACGACTTGGCTTCGCCGCCATGGCGGCCATGGCGGTGGGCCGGCTCGTCATGGGGCAGCCCGTTGCCTCCTGGCTGGTCCCGGTCACGATTGCCCTTCTCGTGGCGGCCTGCCTCGCCGGGTTTGTCGCCGACCGGGCGCAGGCCTCTGGGGAGACTGCCGTGTCGATCGGCCTGCGCGAGCTGGCGGGCAAGCGGCTGGACGAGATGCCGGCGCGTCAGCTGCAGTCGCTTTCGGTCGGCGGCGTCATCATGTCGATGCAGCGCCACCCCGAAGCCATCGCCGCCCTTGTCGTCGGCCACCGCGCGGCAAGCGCAATGATGGCGGCCGGGCCGCTGCTTGCGGTGGCAACACTTTTCCTCGTCTCATGGCAGGCGGCCCTGCTGGTCGTCTGCCTGACGCCGGTGATGATCGTGTTCTTCGCGCTGATAGGCGACGCCATCCGCCGGCGCGCCAACGCCCAGGAACGCGCCTTCGGCCAGCTGGCCGGCCAGTTCGCCGACCGTATCCGCACCTTGCCCACGATCCTTGCCAATCATGCGATGGCCAGCGAGGAGGCAAAGCTCGCCCAACGCCTCGAAGCCTATGCGGGCAACACGATAGGCGTACTGCGCATCGCTTTCGCCAATGCCGGCATCATCGATTTCTTCGCCTCGCTCTCGATCGCGATCCTGGCCGTCTTTCTCGGTCTCGGGCACCTGAAGCTCGCGACGATCCCCGGCTTCTCCAATCTCGAACTCTGGCAGAGCCTGTTCATCCTGATGATCGCGCCGGAATATTTCGCGCCATTCCGGCGCTTCTCCGAGCAGTACCATGCCAAGGCCGAAGGACTGGCGGCGGCCGCGGCATTGGACCGGCTGCTCGACGCCGAGCCGGTCGCAGCGAAGTCCTTGCCGGTGCTCGACCAGTTGCGCCTGACGCTGCCGGCGCACGGCCTCGTCGCCGTCGTCGGTCCCAGTGGGTCAGGGAAATCGACCTTGCTGCGCCGCCTCGCCGGCCTCGAACGGGACGGCAAGCCGATACCGGGAACCCACCCGTTTGCAGCCAGGGAAATCGCCTGGGTTTCGACGGACGCCTATGTGCCTGAAGGAACGCTGGCCGGGGCCATTTCGTGGAACGCCGGCGCGCCGGACCGGACCCGGCTGGAAGATGCCGCCCGCGCGATCGGGCTGCTCGACGACGCGCTGCTTCCCGGTGGCCTCGATGCCAGGCTGGACAGAGGCGGCGCCAATCTTTCGGGCGGCCAGCGGCTGCGCATCGCAGTCGCCCGCGCGCAGCTTTGTGGACGAACCGTGCTGGCCGACGAGCCGACGGCCAAGCTCGACCGCGAGACGGCCGAGGCGGTGCGGCACATGCTGCTTGAGATTTCAGGTGCGCGACTGGTCGTTGTGGCGACGCATGACCGGGACCTTGCCGCGGCGGCGGACATCATGGTCGATCTCACCCGCGACGATACCGTCGAGGTGGCGGCATGAGCGCTGCATATCAGTCATCGAGTCGGACGTCATGGCGGCTGGCGACGGGCTTTGCCTTCGCCGCCCTGGCCTGCGCGATATTGCTCGGCGGGGTTTCGGCCTGGCTGCTCGGATCGGTGGCGATCGCCGGCCTGTCCGCCGCCGCCTTCACCTTCAACTTCCACATCCCTGCGGCTTTGATCAGGATGTTCGCGGTCGGCCGTACCGCGGCGCGCTATGGCGAGCGGCTGACCGGTCATAAGGCGGCGCTCGCCGATCAGGTGGCGCGGCGCGTCGAGCTCTTCGCCGCCATGGCGGCGGCGCCGGCCGTGCGCCGGGCCGGATGGCAGCTCGGCGACGATGCGCGCCTCGCCGACTATCTCGACGACGTCGAGGACCTCGACTACGCCAGGCTGCGCGCCGGGTTGCCGGCGCTGACGCTTGGCTGCGGCCTTACCGTCCTGATCGCGGGCTCGGCGGTGCTGGCGCCTTTGTCCCTGCTGCCGATCACCCTTTTGCTGCTTGCCGTCCTGTTCGCTGGGAACCGGGTGGCCAAGGCTGGCGCCATGGCATGGGAGCAGACCAGGTCGCGGCGTCGCGGAGGCGCAGGCAGGCTTGGCGCGGCCATGGCGTCAGCCATCCCGCTGAAGGCGGAAGGCGCTTGGAGCAGCGAATGCACTGAGGCCCTTGCCGCGCTCTCCCGCGCCGATGGTGCGCTGCTTGCGCTTCGCCGGTTGCAGGCCCTGCTCGACATGATAGCGGCGGCCTTCGGTCCGGTTGCCGGCATCAGCGTGATGGCGGCCGCATGGCATGTCGGCAGGCAGGGCAGCGAGCTTCTTCTGCCCATGCTGCTCGCCTTCTCCTGGCTGGCGCTGGGCGAAGCCATGAATGGCGCGTCGCGCATGCTGGTTGCCGTGCTTCGCCGCAACGCCGCCGGCGCCGAGATCGGCCAATGGACGCGCGGCGCCACGGCCGACAGACGCGAATTCGCGCCGGATGACATCAGGCCCGGCCTGCTTCGGCACGGCGCGATGCAGCGCCGAGCACCTGACGGCCGGGCGATCGGGGCGCCCATCTCCCTGCTTTTCGGAACGGGTCAGCCAACGATGCTGGTCGGGGCGAGCGGCTCGGGCAAGACCAGCCTGCTCAAGCAGATCGCCGGCTGGATCGGCGACGATGCCCTTGCCGCCGGCGACTGCATCCTGTCGGCGAGCGAGCGTCGGGCGCAAGCAGCGCTCGTCCTGCACGACGCGGTCATCCTCGAAGACACCGTCCGCGCCAATCTCTTCGCCGGCGACGTCCCGGACGCGGCACTCTGGCAGGCGCTGGAAGCCGTCGAGATGGACGGTCGTATCCGCGAGGCCGGCGGGCTGGACGCCTGGATCAGGCAGGACCGGTTCTCGCTCGGCGAGGTGCAGCGCATCAATCTCGCCCGCGCCTGGCTGTCGACCAAGCCGCTCATGCTGCTCGACGAGCCGACCGAGCACCTCGACGATACGCAGGGAGCGCGCATCCTCGAGCGGCTGCTCGCCCGCTCCGGCGATCGGATCGTCGTCGTCTCAACCCATCGGGCACCGCCGCTTCGCGGAGCCCGCACAATCGCATTGCGGCCGTGAATGCGATCCCCAGCAATCGATCGACAGAACGTGCTTGAAGCGCCTGATCCTCAGCCGCGCAGTTACCCTGCCGCCAGCTGTCAGGCCGCCGAGCTGCCCTGCTCCGCGTCCACGGCGTTCGGGTCGCCGGGCGCCGTCGCCCAGGCGAGCTCGACCAGCGTCACGGTGCGCCGTCCGGTGCCGTCGACCTGGCAGACGATCAGACCCTGTTCCTCGATATAGTCGAGCAGCCGCCGCGCGCGGCGCAGCGAATGCGAACCGTAGGCGCGCGCGATCGCCGCATCGCTCGGGCATGGCCAGCCTTCCTTGGCGGCGCGGGCGATCATCATGAACACGCCCTGCATGTCTTCGGGCAGCAGTGAAGCGCGCACGGACACGTCGCGCCAGGCGTCGTCCTCGGCCATGTCGGAGCCGACGCCGGCACGCGCCCGCGTCAGCATGCGGCGGAATTCCGAAAGATCGGGCACCACCGAGGCCAGCCCTTCGATGCGGCAGCGGACCACGAATTCCTGGTAGAGCACGCCGATGACGCGGAACCCGGCATCCGGCTCGGCCAGGATGGCGCGCAGGATGCGGTCCATCCGCTCGCGCCGCTCGGCGAGGTCCTCGGCGCTGGGCTGCGGCTCCGCCGGCTCGGGGCGGATGTCGAGAGGCGCGGCCTTGGCCGCCATCAGTTGGTCGAGCAGGTCGGGCGAAGGCCGCCGCTGCGGCCTGACCGTCTCCGGCGGCGGTGCCGCGAGGATGATCGAGCGCGCATCCTCCAGCATCGCTTCCGGCAGCGGCATCAGCCGCGGCGTGCCGTTGCGCGGGCTGGTTTCGGTCTGGCCGATGCGCACGCTGAGCGGACGGCGCGACAAGGCGGGCCCAAGCGCCATGAAGTGCCCGCGCTCCAGGTCGCGGAAAGCTTCGGCCTGGCGCCGCTCCATGCCGAGCAGGTCGGCCGCGCGCGCCATGTCGATGTCGAGGAAGGTGCGGCCCATCAGGAAGTTGGAAGCTTCCGCCGCGACGTTCTTGGCGAGCTTCGCCAGCCGCTGCGTGGCGATGATGCCGGCAAGCCCGCGCTTGCGGCCGCGGCACATCAGATTGGTCATGGCGCCGAGCGAGAGCTTGCGCGCTTCGTCTGAAACCTCGCCGGCGGCGGCGGGGGCGAAGAGCTGCGCCTCGTCGACCACCACCAGCATCGGATACCAGTGGTCGCGCGCGACCTCGAACAGCCCGCCAAGGAAGGCCGCGGCGCGCCGCATCTGGTTCTCGGCGTCGAGCCCTTCGAGGTTGAGCACCGTCGAGACGCGGTGGATGCGCGCCCGCTCGCCCGCCGCCTGCAGGCCGCGCTCGGTATGCTCCTCCGCATCGATCACCAGATGCCCATAGCGCTCACCCAGAGATACGAAGTCTCCTTCGGGGTCGATGATGGTCTGCTGCACCCATGGCGCGCTCTGTTCGAGCAGCCGGCGCAGCAGATGCGACTTGCCGGAGCCCGAATTGCCCTGCACCAGCAGGCGGGTCGCCAGCAGTTCCTCAAGGTCGAGGCCCGCCGGCGCGCCTGCGCTCGTCTGCCCCATCTCGATTGCAACCGTCATATTTCGACTCAGAACGCCTCCATGCGCGCAAGGGGCTTATCAACCGAAGTCCGGCGCGTCGAGGATGGCCGCGCATGGCTGGGGCGGTGTTCCACACCTATGGGCGGGTCAGGTCGTCCCACGGGCGGGCGTCAGTCCCTCCTTATGTGGCGAATGGCGGCAGGCTGTCGGCAATCACTCTGGTCGGACCACCATTTCTGTGGCGCCGGTCAGCCATTGGGGTATCATCTTGCCGGGACAGGGTTCATGGCAGGAGGAGGCCGATGGACGTTGCTGCCGAAATGCCCGTTGCTGCGTCGACGGTGCAAGACCTTGTAACGTTTGCCCTTTCGAAATTCCGCGCCGGCGACACCGTCTCGACGCGCGCCATGCTCGATGCCATCCGTCGTTCCGATCCGGCCTGCGACGAGAGCGACGATCACCTCGTCGAGCTAATCGTTATGGCGGCAATTGGTAAGACCATGGGCGTCGTCTTCGACCACCGCTCGCCGGACGAGCGGCTGCCGCTTTCTGAAGGTATTTCCCTGCGGGCCTAGGTGGTGGTGAGCGCTAGATCTGTTAAGATTCAGGTCTGAATCTCAACAGATTTAGCTGCCCAATGGATGCGGCATATAACCGACGAAACCGGCGATCTTCCAGCGTCCGCCGACCTTGCGGCAGAAATAGAGCGTCTGCCATTTGAGCCGGTCGACGCCGCCATCGGCCTTGGCGACCGAACCGTCGAACTTCTTGTGCAGCACCGCGCGGTCGCCGTCGACATCGATGTCGCGCATGTTGGTGGCACGGAAAAGCGCCTCGCGCAGCGGTTCGGCGAATTTGGTCGCCGCAGTTTCCTTGGCCTGCCGCAGCCATTCGTCGCGATAGACCTCCAGCCTCGGGAACTGCAGCCGCCAGGCGTCGGCATTGGCGAGGAAATGCGCATGCATGCCGAAGAAGCTCTCGGCGATGAAATCGTCCTCGACCATCGGCCAGTCCTGACCGAGGAAGGCATCGATGTCGCGCCGCACCAGCATCTCCCAAAGCGCATGGCGGTCGGCGTCGCCTTCCGGGAACGGATTCTTGTCGAAGGTCATGCTGAATCTCCCCTCACATGTGCACCGAACGGAAGCGGCGTCGAGCGCAGGATGCTCAGGCTTCTGTAATAAAGCAACATGGATTTCGAAAAAATGTTGCTTTCCGACATTGCCTCTATGAGGATCATGCCGACAAGCGTAGACGGCTATATCAACGGTCCCGCTCGATCGCCAAGAGGAGGCTCACTTTGCCCAAGCAATGTTTCGGAAAATCGCATGTTCCGCTCTCGCCCGCCGTGCGCGCCGGCGATTTCGTCTATATCTCCGGCCAGGTGCCGGTGGGCAGCGACGGGCTCGTGGTGAAGGGCGGCATCGCCGAGCAGACCGAACAGGTGCTGCAGAACGTCACGGCGGCGCTGGCGCTCGCCGGCTGCACCATGGACGATGTGGTGAAGACCACCGTCTGGCTGGAGGACGCGCGCGATTTCGGAACCTTCAACACCGTCTACGCAAAGCATTTCCCCAAGGATCCGCCGGCGCGCACCACGGTCGAGTCGCGCCTGATGATCGACATCAAGATCGAGGTCGAGGCCGTCGCCTATCGGCCGGTCTGATCGCCGGTCGGATCGCTTGGAGCAATTCCAGGAAAAGTGCTTAGCGGTTAGGTTCGGCGGCTTCGCCGTAGCCTTCCGTCCGCAATTGCGTGAAACAAACAGCAGGGAGAGCACCGATGCAGTTCGATCTCCTGATCAAGGGCGGGCGCGTCATCGATCCCGCATCGAACCTCGACGCGCAGCGCGATGTCGCCATCGCGGATGGCCGCGTCGCCGCAATCGACGCCGCCATCGATGCCGAGTCGGCTGGTGAAGTCGTCGATGCCAGGGACTGCATCGTCACGCCCGGCCTCGTCGACCTGCACAGCCATGTCTACTGGGGCGGAACCTCGCTCGGCGTCGATGCCGACCGGCTCGCCGCCAAGGGCGGCACCACCACCTTCATCGATGCAGGCAGCGCCGGCGCCGGCAATTTCCTGGGCTTTCGCCGCCACGTCATCGAACGCTCGAAGGTCCGCATCCTCGCCTACGTCAACATCTCCTTCGCCGGCATATTTGGCTTCGCCAAGACCGTGTCCGTCGGCGAATGCAGCGACCTCAGGCTTTGCGAGCCGCGCGAGACGGTTGCCGCGGTGCGCGAACACGCCGATGTCGTCGTCGGCGTCAAGGTGCGCTCCGGCAAGCATGCCGGCGGCTTGAGCGGCATCGCGCCGGTCGACCTCGCGCTCGAAGCCGCCGACAAGGTCGGCCTGCCGCTGATGGCGCATATCGATGAGCCGCCGCCCGGCCGCTCGGAAGTGCTGCCCAGGCTGCGGCGCGGCGACATCCTAACCCACTGCTTCCGGCCGTTCCCCAACGCGCCGGTCTTCGCCTCCGGCGCGGTGCGGCCGGACATGCGGCTGGCGCGCCAGCGCGGCGTCATCTTCGACATCGGCCACGGCATGGGTTCGTTCGATTTCGAGGTGGCGAAGGCGATGCTCGCTGAGGGTCTGGCGCCCGACGTCATCTCGAGCGACGTGCATCTCTACTGCGTCGACGGCCCGGCCTTCGACATCCTGGTCTGCATGTCGAAGCTGATGGCGCTCGGCATGCCGCTGGTCGAGGTGCTGCGCACGGCGACCGTGAACCCCGCGCAGGCGATTGCCCGGCCCGAGCTCGGTACGCTGAAGGTCGGCGGCATAGGTGACGTCGCGGTGCTGAAGTTGCAGCCCGGCCGCTTCACCTTCGTCGATGCTGTTGGAGCGTCATTGGTCGCGGATCAGCGCCTGGTCTCCAACGGCATCGTCATCGGCGGCAAATGGTGGACGAACGACGCGCCCGACCACAATGAGACCGAGCGCTTCGAGGCGCATGCGCATCACACCCATGTGGATGTGGCCGCGAGGCATTTTGGGCGGTGATTGGCCAATCTCCCCCCTCGTGGGGGAGATGGCCGGTAGGGCAGAGGGGGGCGCGAAGGATCGCGGCGGCCCAGGATCAAGGTTCCTCGCCCCACGAAGTGGGGAGAGGTGGCTCGGCAAAGCCGAGACGGAGAGGGGAGCGCCCTACGAAGGCTCCCTCTCCGTCCGCTTCGCGGACACCTCTCCCCCGCCCTTGGCGGGGGCGAGGAACCTCAGTTTTGAAACGCTGGCGGACAGCGCCCCCTCTGGCCTGCCGGCCATCTCCCTCACAAAGAGGATTACCCACGTCACCGCCTTGCATTACTCGGCTCCCCATAGACAGGCGTCGCAATCCCTTCCATCCGCGCCTTGAGCTGCAGCGCCACATATTTCGAGTAGAACCTCGACAGCGCCAGATTGCCGCCGTGGAACCACAGCGCTTCCTGCGCCGTCGGCTTCCACATGTTACGCAACTCGCCCTGCCACGGCCCCGGGTCGCCCTTCACGCCGGAGCCGAGGCCCCAGCACGGGCCGACCTTGTCGGCGACCTCGCGCGAGACAATCGCAGCCACCGTCTCGTTCATCGACTGGTAACCGGTGCAGCAGACGATCGCATCGACTTCCAGTTCGCTGCCGTCCTCGAACAGGATGCCGCTCGGCGTTAGCGATTTGATGCCGATGCCGCCCTTCACCTTGATCTCGCCGTTCAGGATCAGCTCGCAGGCGCCGACATCGATGTAGTAGCCTGAGCCGGTGCGGTAGGCCTTCATCAACAGCCCGGTCTCGTCCTCGCCGAAGTCGATGGCGAAGCCGCTGTCGCTGAGGCGCTGGTAGAAATCCGCGTCGCGCGCGCGGATGACGTCGTAGAGCGCGCGCTGGCCCTTCGGCACCAGCGCGAAGGGCGTGGAGGCGACGATCATGTCGGCCTTGTCGGTGGTGATGCCGCGCGCCAGCGCCTTTTCCGAGAAGATCTCGAAGCCGACATCCATCAGCGTGTCGGATTTCACCACGGTCGTCGGCGAACGCTGGACCATGGTGACCTTGGCGCCCGCTTCCCACAGATCGACGCTGACATCGTGCCCCGAGCTTGCAGCACCGATCACCGCGACGCGCTTGCCGCGGAACTTCTCGCCGGTGGAATACTGGCTGGAATGCAGAAGCTCGCCCTTGAAGCTTTCCGCTCCCGGCAATTCGATCTGCCGCGGCGGACCATAGGCGCCGGTGGCGAAGACGATGTGCTTCGGCTTCAGCGTGATGCGCTGGCCGACCCGGTCGACCACGACGGTCCAGATCTTCTCGGCCTCGTCATAGGCGGCGCTGATGCATTTGGTGGCCACCCAATAGTTCAGCTCCATGACGCGGGTATACATTTCCAGCCAGTCGCCCATCTTGTCCTTGGGCGTGAACACCGGCCAGTTTTCCGGAAACGGAACATAGGGCAGATGGTCGTACCAGACCGGGTCATGCAGCACGAGCGAGCGATAGCGGTTGCGCCAGGAATCGCCGGCGCGCGCATTCTTCTCGATGACCAGCGTGGGCACGCCGAGCTGCCGTAACCGGGCACCCAGCATGATGCCGCCCTGCCCGCCGCCGATCACCAGGCAGTAGGGCTGCTCATGCACGCCGAGATCGCGCGCCTCGCGCGCTCGTGCTTCCGCCCAGGTCTCGCGCTTGGGGTCGGCCTTGTGGCGGATGCCGAGCGGCCGCGCAGGTCCCTTCTGCTCTTCGAAACCCTTGAGCTCGCTCATCGCCGTGAACAGCGTGCGGCAGCGGCCATCCTTGAGCCGCAGGATGCCCTCGCCCCGCGCCACGGTCGTCTCGAACGTGAACCAGGCTTCGACGGTGCCGTCGTCAACGCCTGGGTCTCCAGACAGATGCCAGTGCGACGGCCGCGCTAGGTGGAGCGTGGCCTTCAGCATCTCGCGTATCGCCGCCTGCCCCTCCATGGTCTTGATGTTCCAGGTGAAGGTCAAAAGATCGCGCCAGTAGCAATCCTCCGCGAACAGGCCGGTCGCCGCTTCGATATCGCCGGCCTCGAGCGCCCGGCCGAATGCGCCGAGCCAGGTTGCCGCCTGTTGCGATGGTGCGATGTCGAGCATTTTTTTCCTCTCTGTTCGAATTTTTATCGAAGCCGGTGGCCGGTCCTCCCCTTCTCCCCTTGTGGGAGAAGGTGGATCGGCGCGTCAGCGCCGAGACGGATGAGGGGTGCTCCAGCGGAGTGAGACGCCGGCTTTCCCTGGAACACCCCTCATCCGACCTCGCTTCGCGAGGCCACCTTCTCCCGCAAGGGGAGAAGGGATAGTCGCTAATCTCCCAGCGGCTCCATCTCCTTACCCGTCCGATGGATCTGGGCGTTGTATTTGATCCGGCGCACCGTCTCGCGCGCCGGGCCGTCGATCCTGTAGGCGGTCGCCACCGCCAGAAGGTCGATGGCCGCCAGGAAAGCATAGCGCGACGCCGTCGGCTTCAACGTGTCGGGATATTCGGGAACAGCCATCGTCAGCCGCACGTCGCAGACGCGCGTCAGCTCGGTGTCGGGCGCCGTCACGCAGATCGCGTTGGCGCGGTAATGCTTGGCGAGCTCCACCGCTTCGATCACTTCCCGGGTACGGCCGGTTGCCGAAATCGCGATCACCAGGTCGCCAGGCTTCAGCGTCGAGGCAGTCATGCGCATCAGATACGGATCGCATTGCGCGCTGATCGTGATGCCGTAGCGGAACAGGCGGTATTGTGTCTCTTGCGCCAGCGCCGACGAGCTGCCGCCGAGGCCGAACACCGTCACCTGCCGCGCCTTGGCGATCAGTTCCGCCGCCTTCTGCAGCTGTCCCGGATCGATCTGCCGCTCCGCCTCCTGCAGCGCGCGCCGCGCCTCGCCGAACACCGCGTTCCAGAACGGCATGCCGCTGTCGCTGTTCGCGGGTTGTGGTTTGGTGCTCAGATAGAGCGCGCCGACGACGAGGCTCTGCGCCAGCTTCAGCTTGAAATCGCGCACGCCGTCGCAGCCGATGGCGCGGCAGAAGCGGGTGACCGTCGGCTCGCTGACCCCTGCGCGCTGGGCAAGCGCGGCGTTGGAAGCGCCGACTGCATATTTGACATCGTCGAGCACGACATCGGCGACGCGGCGCTCGGCCGGCCGCAGTTCCGCATAGCTGTCCTTCACCTGCGAGATGATATCGGGAAAGCGCCGGACATGGTCGTGTCGGTCGCCGTCCTCGTCGGTCGTTCGCAACGTCTGGCTGTCAGCTTCGGTCATTGGCCAGTCCTCCCCAGCCCGCTTCGGGACCTATCATCTTCGCGATTATCCGCCCGCTGGCCATAGGCAATCAACCGAAGCGAGTATGTAGGAAAGTAACACATATCGCAAGCGATCATAAAAGATCGATAAATCATACACTTAAATAAAGACTGATTGAAGCTGATTGCTTCCGTTCTTCGCCGCCGCTTGACAGTAAAGTAGGATAGTTACAGACTGATTTTGCGGACAGATGGGGCCTCGGCAACACATCGCGCAGTCTCCGAGGGGGAGCATGAGTACGGCAAGCGCAAGAACGCCGAAGCTCGGCGTGCAGGCAGCGACCAAGGTCTATCAAACGGCCTCCGGCGATCTTCTGGCGCTGGACCGCTGCAGCCTGGATATTCAGCCCAACGAGATCGTCTCGATCGTCGGCCCCTCCGGTTGCGGCAAGACCACGCTGTTGTGGTCGATGTCGGGCCTGCATCGCCTGACCGCGGGCGCGATCCTGCTCGACGGCAAGGAGGTCACCGGCCCGCGCCCCGAGATCGGCATCGTCTTCCAGGAGGCGAACCTTTTGCCCTGGCGCAATCTCGACGCCAACATCAACTTCCCCTTCGAGATCAAGGGCGAGAAACCCGACCGCGCCTGGATCGCGCATCTGCTCAATCGCGTCGGGCTCGATGGCTTCGGCGGCAAGTTCCCGCGCGAGCTTTCCGGCGGCATGCAGCAGCGCGCCGCGATCGTGCGCGCGCTGGCGCTGAAACCTTCGGTGCTCTTGATGGACGAGCCCTTCGGCGCGCTCGACAGCTTCACCCGCGAGGAGATGAACCGCCTCGTCGAGGAGATCTGGCTCGACACCCAGACCACCATCGTCTTCATCACCCACAGCATCGAGGAGGCGATCTTCCTCTCCGACCGCGTGGTGGTGCTGACGACAAGGCCCGGGCGCGTCGCCAAGGTCTACGACGTGCCGTTTCCGCGGCCGCGATCGCTGGAGATCATGGCGACGAAGGAAGTCTTCGACCTCACCAACAAGATCAAGATGGACATTGTCGGCGAGCGCGTCCGGCCGATCGCACCGGAGCGGCCGTCGGCCGAAATCGTGAGGATCAGGCCGTGAGCGGAGGTGACGCCATTCCGGAATTCTCGAAGGCCAAATCGGGAGATGGGCAGGACGTCAGCCTGACCAATCTTTCGGCCTTCGCCAGCGGCCCCGGCATCAAGTCCGGCGCCGAGGTGGCGGCGATCCTCGCCGTCGCGGTGGTGATCATCGGCGGCATCGAGCTGGCGCTGCGCATCTTCCACGTGCCGCAATACATCATGCCGCCGCCGAGCTCGATCGCCTATGCCTTGTTCGACGAGTTCCCGCTGATCGCGCCGCATCTCGGCTATACGCTGGTCGAGCTCGTCTCAGGCTTCGCCATCGGCGCCATCGTCGGCCTGGTGATGGCGGCGGTGATCACCCAGTTCCCCTTCGCCGAAAAGATCGTCGCGCCGTATATCCTGATCCTCGTCACCACGCCGATGCTGGCGCTGGTGCCACTGCTCATCCTGCGCTTCGGCTTCGGCTACACGCCGCGCATCATCGCCGTGGCCCTGGCCGCCGGCCCGATGGTGATGATCAATGCCGCGACCGGCTTCCGCCGCGTCGACAGCGCCAAGATCGCTTTGGCCCGTTCCTATGGCGCCAGCACCTTGCAGATCTTCTGGAAGATCCGTGCGCCGATGGCGCTGCCGATGATCCTGGTCGGCCTGATGATCGGCGCGATCTTCGGCCTGCTCACCGCCGTCGGCGCCGAGATGGTCGGCGGCGGCTTCGGCCTCGGCAACCGGCTCACCTCCTATTCGTCGATGATCCAGATGCCGCAATTCTTCGCGGTGGTGCTGATCCTGTCGACGCTCGGCATCCTGATCTACGTGCTCTTCTTCCTGATCGGCAAGAAATGGGCGAGCTGGGAGACGTGAGCGCGAAAGGATGAAGTCGCCCGGGAGGCGGGCGAAGGCAAGCAATCAACAAAAGGGGAGTGCCATGACCAACGACAATCCGATCCATTCCAACGTTCCGGCCGGCATCAGCCGCCGCTACTTCCTGCAGGTGACGGCGGCAGGCGTCGTGACCGCCACCGCGCTCGGAGCGTCCGGCCTGAAGGCCAGGGCGGCGGGCTATGAGAAGTTTACCTGGATCTCCCCGCGCGGCACGCTCGAAGTGTTGGACGACTATCCCTATTGGTCGGCCAAGAAGGCGGGCTATTTCGGCGACCTTAACACCGACATGCAGCCGGGCCCGTCGGATGGTACGGCGACGGTGAAGTTCGTTGATGTCGGCCAGGCCGACATGGGCTTCCCCTCGCCCGGCGTCTTCTCTTTCGCCATCCAGAACGGCATGAAGCTGAAGTCCGTCTTCCATATGGGCGCGCGCGACACCTTCAGCCTCGCCTTCCGCAAGGGCCAGGGCACCAACAACCTCAAGAACCTCGAAGGCAAGACCATCCTGCTCGGCTCCGCCGCCTGGCAGGCGATCGTCGATCCACTGCTTGCCGCCCAGGGCGTCGACATCAAGAAGGTGAAATATGTCGAGGCCGGCTGGCCGACCTGGGGCACGGCGCTCGCCGGCGGCCAGGGCGACGCGGCGCTGTCCTGGGAGGGGCTGCGCGCCGAATGGATCGCCAAGGGACTCGACTTCGAATACTGGCTGGGCGTCAAGAATTCCAAGCTGCCGGCCAACACTTTCGTCGTGCGCGCCGCCGACCTCGAGGACGCCGACAAGAAGGCCTTCCTGGAGAAATACCTGCGCGGCTGGGCGATGGGCCTCGAATTCGGCTACCAGAACCCGCGCGCCGCGGTCGAAGCGGTGTTCGAGCAGTTCCCGACCTTGGCCAAGAACCTCGGGCCGGAGCTTGGCACCACCTCGATCCTGCAGCAGATCAACGTGTTCCGCGGCGACATGGACAAGCGCGGCGGCTGGGGCTCGCACGACATGGCGAGCTGGCAGGGCTTCTTCGACGAGATCCTCAAGATCGGCCAGATCACCGCGCCGGTGAAGGCCGAGGACGTCTGCACCAACGACCTCATCCCGGCCGCCAACGACTTCGACAAGGCCAAGGTCAAGGCCGATGCCGACGGCGCAAAACTGTCGGAGGGCTTTGCCGCGCTCGACGTCGACAAGATCAAGGCGCACCTGTTCGACTCGGCGGTGAAGTGAGCAGACGCAATCGCGTAGGGTGGCGCATCGCGCCGCCCGCATCATCTTTCCGAAGAGCATGGGGAGGCTGACATGGCCGACAAGGTAAGTGTTCTGGTGGTTGGTCTGGGCAATATGGGCGCTTCGCATGCCAGCGCCTATCACCGCTCCGACGGTTTCGAGATCGTCGGCATCATGAGCCGGACCATCAAGAGCAACAAGAAGATCCCGAAAGAGCTTGCCGGCTACCCGCTCTATGAGGACTTCGACCTGGCGCTGAAGGAGACCAGGCCGGACGCGGTCTCGATCAACAGCTGGCCGAACACGCATGCCGAATACGCGCTGAAGGCGATCGCCGCCAACTGCCACGTGTTCATGGAAAAGCCCTTGGCCACCAACATCGCGGATGCCGAGAAGGTGGTGGCCGCGGCGCGGGCGAAGAACCGCAAGCTGGTGCTGGGCTACATCCTGCGCGTCCACCCGTCCTGGATCAAATTCATCGAGGTCGGCAAGACGCTCGGCAAGCCTTTGGTGATGCGCCTCAACCTCAACCAGCAGAGCAGCGGCACCGCCTGGCATTGGCACAAGAACCTGATCGACTCGCTGATCCCGATCGTCGATTGCGGCGTGCACTATGTCGACGTCATGTGCCAGCTGACCGGCGCCAAGCCGGTGCGCGTGCACGGCATCGGCGCAAAACTCTGGGCCGAGGCCGACAAGCAGAATTACGGCCATTTGCACGTCACCTTCGATGACGGCTCGGTCGGCTGGTACGAAGCGGGCTGGGGCCCGATGATGAGCGAGACGGCCTATTTCGTGAAGGACGTGGTAGGCCCCAAGGGCGCCGTCTCGATCGTCGCCGGCCAACAGGCAGGCGGTGCCAAGGATACCGAGGAGGTCTCCGATTCCGCCGACATCGACCGCCACACCAAGACCGACGCGCTGAAGATCCATTACGCGCAGGTCGATGGCGACAAGAACTTCTCCAAGCCCGACGAGATCGTCAGCATGGAGGACGAGCCTGGACATCAGGAGCTTTGCGACCGCGAGCAGGCCTTCTTCTTGCGCGCCATCCGCGAGGACCTCGATTTGACCGAGCAGATGGATGCCGCGGTCAACAGCCTGCGCATCGTGCTGGCGGCCGAGCAGAGCATCGCGGAAAAGCGCACTGTCGAGCTGGCCTGAGGGTTCTCGGTCAAGGGAGCGCCACGCCCCCTCATCCGGCCGCTTCGCGGCCACCTTCTCCCCGGTGGGGAGAAGAGATTGGCGCCGGCGCCGACAATCTCCTCTCCCCACCGGGGAGAGGTCAGCCGAGCGAAGCGGAGGCTGGGTGAGGGTGAGTCCGCCAAGCCATCCTTAGCCTTCAGCGAGAACCTAACGGGAGGAACACATGGCCGCGGTCTCGAAGAGCTTGCTCGAAACCTACACCCAGTCCGACGCGCTGGCACTCGCCGGACTGGTGAAGCGCGGCGAGGTTTCCCCGGCCGAGCTTGTCGAAGCTGCGATCACCACGATCGAACGCCTCAACCCACAACTCAATGCCGTCATCCATCGCCTCTATGACATGGCACGCGCCCAGGCCACGACGGTAGACAGGGATGCGCCCTTCGCCGGCGTCCCCTATCTGCTCAAGGAGCTCGCTTCGTCCTGGACCGGCGCGCCCCTCACCAATTCCTGCCGCTATCTCAAGGATTTCGTCGCCGATTCCGACAGCGAGGTCGTGCGCCGCATCAAGGCGGCGGGCCTTATCCTCGTTGGCAAATCCAACGCGCCGGAGAATGGCTGGTCGATCACCACCGAGCCAAAACTCTACGGCACGACGAAGAACCCGTGGAAGGAAGGCATCACGCCGGGCGGCTCGAGCGGCGGCGCCGCGGCCGCGATCGCCTCGGGCATGGTGCCGATCGCCGAGGCCAGCGACGGCGCCGGCTCGATCCGCGTGCCGGCTTCCTGCTGCGGCATTGTCGGCCTGAAGCCATCGCGCGGCCGCGTCAGCCTGGCGCCCTTCGGCGATTATTGGTATGGCGGCGCCTATTTCCTCTGCTGCTCACGCACCGTGCGCGACACCGCCGCCTATCTCGACGCGGTGGCCGGCGCCCTGCCCGGCGACGCCTACACGCCGCCGGTGCCGGCGGACAGCTGGCTCGGCCTCTCCGCTCGGGCGCCCAAAAAACTGCGCATCGGCTTTACCGTCACGCCGCCTAACGGCACGGCGATCGATCCTAACGTCAAGGCGACCGTGCTCTCCACGGTCGCCGCGCTCGAGCGCCTCGGCCATGATGTCGAGGAACACGACATGCCGCTCGACGCCGATGCCGCGTGGAAAACCTACACCGACATGACCAACGTGCAGACGGCCGCCACTTTCGGCTTCCTCGAAACGCTGGTCGGCCGGCCGGTCACGCCGAACGATGTCGAACCGTTGACCTGGGCGATCATCCAGCGCGGCCGCGCGACCAGCGGAATCAAGCATATTTCCGATGTCGAGCAGTTGAGGCTGATCGGCCGCGACATCGTCGGCGACCTCAACCCCTATGACATCTTCATTACCCCGACGCTGACGCAGTTGCCGCGCCCGCTCGGCTATTACGACATGTCGGAAACCGATCTCGATCGCTACAACGCCAAATGGAGCGACGCGGTCTTCAACTTCCCCTTCAACATCTCCGGCCTGCCGGCAATCTCGCTGCCGCTCGGGCAGTCGGCCGGTGGGGTGCCGATCGGCGTGCAGCTCGTCGGCCATTACGGCGACGAGGCGACGGTGCTCGCGCTTTCCATGCAGCTGGAAGACACAATGCCGTGGAAGGATCGGGGGCCGGCGCTGTAGGCGATCACCTTGTCGGGCAAGGTTATCAACGTCCGTTGGGGGTAGTCGGCGCAAACGCTGGCGATGAGCTGAAGGCTCCTGGACCTCGTCATTCCAGGGCGGAGCAAGGAGCGTAGCGACGCGCGCAGACCCTGGAATCCATTCCGTTACCTGGACCGAAGGGTGCAAGGGTGCAGAATTTCTGGACCGCCGCGGCGCTTCCAAGTCACGGCATGGATCCTCGGGTCTGCGCGCGTCGCTACGCTCCTTGCTCCGCCCGTGGATGACGATCGCGATAGGCGTCTCGGTCAATCGCCAAGGCATGGGATCTGCCAACGCACATTAAAGCATGTCTCCCGAAAGTGGTCCCGGTTTCGGGACAAAGACATGCTTAAGATCAAAGACTTAAAGCAGGTTGCGTGAATCCTTTTTCACGCGACCTGCTTTAGCCAACCGGAGCTGGCGGGCCGGGCCAGCCAAAACCCCTATAAAATTCCTATATCTTTCCCACCCGCTCCGTCTCGAACCTTTATGGCGATCGGGTCCATATTTCCCTTCGAAAAGCGCTTTGATCGCCGTCGCCGCCAAAGGTGACGTGCGTCCGCGTGCAGTTTTATCTCGCCGGCATCAGGCAAGAAAAACACAAGTGGAAAACAAGGAACACCTGCAATGGACCTCATCGTTCTCGGGATCGGGATTTTATTCTTCGCCCTGTCCTTAGCCTACGTCAAAGCCTGCGACAGAATCTGAGAAAGGGCCCTTCCATGCTTTTCGACTACATCCTCGGCGGCGCGGTGACCTTGTTCCTGCTTGCCTACCTCACCTACGCGCTCATCCGCCCAGAGCGCTTTTGATCGGTACCCGGAGAGCCCATCATGACTATAAATGGCTGGATACAGATCATCATCTATTGCGGGATCCTGCTTTTGCTCGTGAAGCCGCTCGGCGGCTACATGTACCGCGTCTTCAGCGGTGATCGTACCTTGCTGTCGCCGGTGCTCGTCCCCATCGAGCGTGGCCTCTATCGCCTGGCCGGCACAAGCGACAGGGAAGAACAGCACTGGGCCGTCTATGCGACGGGCATGCTGCTCTTCAACCTCGTCGGCCTGCTGGTCCTTTACGCGCTGCAGCGGCTGCAGGGCGTTCTGCCCTACAATCCGGCCGGCATGAGCGCGGTCGACCCTGAGCTAGCCTTCAACACCGCCGCCAGCTTCGTCACCAACACCAACTGGCAGAACTACGGCGGCGAAAGCACGATGTCCTATCTCGTGCAGATGGCCGGCCTCACCGTCCAGAACTTCGTCTCGGCCGCCACCGGCATCGCCATTGCGGTTGCCTTGATCCGCGGCTTCGCCCGCGCCTCCGGCAAGTCGATCGGCAATTTTTGGGTCGATCTGACCCGCTGCACGCTCTACCTGCTCCTGCCTATGTGTATCGTGCTGACGCTGGTCTATGTTTGGCTGGGCATCCCGCAGACGCTTGGTCCGTATGTCGATGCCACCACGCTGGAAGGCGCCAAGCAGACCATCGCGCTCGGACCGGTCGCATCGCAGGTCGCCATCAAGATGCTCGGTACCAATGGCGGCGGCTTCTTCAACGCCAATGCCGCGCATCCGTTCGAGAATCCGGACGCGATCTCCAACCTGATCCAGATGCTGACGATCTTCGTGCTGGGCGCTGGCCTCACCAACGTCTTCGGCCGCATGGTCGGCAGCGAGCGCCAGGGTTGGGCGATCCTGGCCTCCATGGGCGTGCTGTTCATCGCCGGCGTCATCGTCTGCTACTGGGCCGAGGCTGCCGGCAACCCGCTGGTTCACGCGCTGGGCATCGACGGCGGCAACATGGAAGGCAAGGAGACGCGCTTCGGCATCGCCCTGTCGACACTGTTCGCGGTCATTACCACCTCCGCCTCCTGCGGCGCGGTCAATGCCATGCATGACTCGTTTACCGCGCTTGGCGGCATGATCCCGATCATCAACATGCAGCTCGGCGAGGTCATCGTCGGCGGCGTCGGCGCCGGCTTCTACGGCATCCTGATGTTCGTCGTCGTCGCCGTCTTCGTCGCCGGCCTCATGGTCGGCCGCACGCCGGAATATCTCGGCAAGAAGATCGAAGCCAAGGAGGTCAAGATGGCGATGCTGGCCATTCTGTGCCTGCCGCTGGCGATGCTCATCTTCACGGCAATCGCCGTGGTCCTGCCGAGCGCGGTGGCCTCGATGGCCAATGGCGGCCCGCACGGCTTCTCCGAGGTCCTCTATGCCTACACGTCGTCGGCTGCCAATAACGGCTCCGCCTTTGCCGGCCTCACCGGCAACACGCCCTGGTTCAACCTCACGGGTGCTATCGGCATGCTGATGGGCCGTTTCCTGGTCATCATCCCGGCTTTGGCCATCGCCGGCTCGCTGGCCGCCAAGAAGACCGTGCCCGCCTCCGCCGGCACCTTCCCGACCGACGGCACGCTGTTCGTCGGCCTCCTGGTCGGCGTCATCGTCATCGTCGGCGGCCTCACCTTCTTTCCGTCGCTCGCCGTCGGTCCGATCGTCGAGCATCTGGCGATGATCCACGGACAGACCTTCTGAGATGACCATGCCCTGGTTCAACCAGATACGTCGGGATGACCGTCCCCAGACCGGTGACGGAGCCCCCGACAACGGAAGGGACGAGAAGCCTCGTCCTTTTCCGACGCTTTCAACCTTTCTCGGCATGGCGGCCGTGCTGTTCGTGCTGTGGCTGCTGGCCACCGGCCTTCCGCACCTGTTCCCGAAGACCGAACACCCGGCGCCGTCCAACATAACCGATACCGGAGCCCGAAAATGAGCCAGTCCAAATCCGCGAGCATTATGGATGCCCGCATCCTGGTGCCCGCCATCGGCGGCGCCTTCCGCAAGCTTGATCCGCGCACGCTGGTCAGGAATCCGGTGATGTTCGTCGTTGCGGTCGTCTCGCTGCTCACCACAGTGCTTTTCATCCGCGACCTGGTCACCGGCAGCGGCGATCTCGGTTTCACCTTGCAGATCATCATCTGGCTGTGGTTCACCGTGCTGTTCGCCAATTTCGCCGAGGCCGTAGCCGAGGGCCGTGGCAAGGCGCAGGCCGACTCGCTGCGCAAGGCGCGCACCGAGACCCAGGCCAAGCTGCTCGTCAACGGCGACCGCACCAAATTCAAGCTGGTCCCCGGCACCAGCCTGAAGGTCGGCGATGTCGTGCTGGTCGAGGCCGGCGACATCATCCCGTCCGACGGCGAGGTGATCGAAGGCGTGGCCTCCGTCAACGAAGCCGCGATCACCGGCGAATCCGCGCCCGTCATCCGCGAATCCGGCGGCGACCGCTCCGCCGTCACCGGCGGCACCCAGGTTCTGTCGGACTGGATCCGCGTGCGCATCTCAGCCGCATCCGGCCACACCTTCCTCGACCGCATGATCTCGCTGGTTGAGGGCGCCGAGCGCCAGAAGACACCGAACGAGATCGCGCTCAACATCCTGCTTGTCGGCATGACGTTGATCTTCGTGCTGGCCACCGCGACCATTCCGAGCTTCGCTTCCTATTCCGGCGGCTATATCCCGGTGACGATCCTCGTTGCGCTCTTCGTCACGCTGATCCCGACCACGATCGGCGCGCTGCTGTCGGCCATCGGCATCGCCGGCATGGATCGTCTCGTGCGCTTCAACGTGCTTGCCATGTCCGGCCGCGCCGTCGAGGCCGCCGGCGACGTCGACACGCTTCTCCTCGACAAGACCGGCACCATTACGCTCGGCAACCGCCAGGCAACCGAGTTCCGTCCGGTCAAGGGCGTCACCGAGCAGGAATTGGCTGATGCGGCACAGCTCGCCTCTTTGGCCGACGAGACGCCGGAAGGCCGCTCCATCGTCGTGCTGGCCAAGGAGAAATACGGTATCCGTGCCCGCGACATGGCCACGCTGCATGCGGCTTTCGTACCCTTCACCGCGCAGACCCGCATGAGCGGCGTCGACATCGACGGCTCGTCCGTGCGCAAGGGCGCCGTCGACGCGGTGCTCGCCCATGTCAGCCAGGCGACGACGGCCGCTCACGGAACCCGTCCGACCAGCGACACCATCCGCGATCTGCAGGCCATCGCCGCCGAGATCGCCAAGGCCGGCGGCACGCCGCTCGCCGTCGAGCGCGACGGCCGCCTGCTCGGCGTCGTCCACCTCAAGGACATCGTCAAGGGCGGCATAGCCGAGCGTTTCGCGGAGCTGCGCAAGATGGGCATCCGCACAGTGATGATCACCGGCGACAACCCGCTCACCGCCGCGGCCATCGCCGCCGAAGCCGGCGTCGACGACTTCCTCGCCCAGGCCACGCCCGAGAACAAGCTGTCGCTGATCCGCGAGGAACAGGCCAAGGGCAAGCTGGTCGCCATGTGTGGCGACGGCACCAACGACGCGCCTGCGCTCGCCCAGGCCGATGTCGGCGTCGCCATGAACACCGGCACCGTCGCCGCGCGCGAGGCCGGCAACATGGTCGACCTCGACAGCGACCCGACCAAGCTGATCGAGATCGTCGAGATCGGCAAGGCGCTGCTGATGACGCGCGGCTCGCTGACGACCTTCTCGATCGCCAACGACGTGGCCAAGTACTTCGCCATCATCCCCGCGATGTTCGCGGTCTTCTACGTCGCGCCCGGCCAGTCCACCGGTCCGCTGCAGGCGCTCAACATCATGCATCTGGCGACGCCGCAAAGCGCAATCTTGTCGGCCATCATCTTCAACGCGCTGATCATCATCGCGCTGATCCCGCTGTCGCTGAAGGGCGTGAAATACCGCGCCATCGGCGCCGGCTCGCTGCTCACCCGCAACCTGCTGGTCTACGGCCTCGGCGGCATCGTCGTGCCGTTCGTCGGCATCAAGGCGATCGACCTGATCGTCACGGCCCTCGGCCTCGCATAAGGATTGACCCTGATGTTCAAGCAACTCAGACCCGCTTTTGTCATGATCGTCTTCTTCACGGTGCTGACCGGCCTCATCTATCCGATCGGCATGACCGGCATCGCCCAGGCGCTGTTTCCGGCCCAGGCCAATGGCAGCCTCATCCAGAAAGATGGCAAGGTCATCGGCTCCAGCCTGATCGGCCAGGCTTTCGCCGGCGACCGCTATTTCCATGGCCGGCCGTCGGCAGCCGGCGACGGCTACAACGCCGCCTCCTCAGGCGGCTCGAATCTCGGCCCGACAAATCCCAAGCTCATCGAGCGCATCAAGGGTGACGCCGGGAAGCTGAAGGCCGAGAACCCGAACCAGCCGGTGCCGATGAACCTCGTCACCACCTCGGGCAGCGGCCTCGATCCCGACATCAGCCCGGAGGCCGCCTATTTCCAGGTGCCGCGCGTCGCCAAGGCCCGCGGTGTGGACGAGGCCAAGGTGAAGGCGCTCGTCGACAGCCATGTCGAGGATCGCGAGCTCGGCATCCTCGGCGAGCCGGTGGTCAACGTGCTTGCGCTGAACCTGGCGCTGGACGAGCTGAAGTAATCCCGCCCGCGCCGGGGATCGACACGATCCCCGGCGCAATTCATGATTGGACCTGATGCCGGACGACAGGACCGACCCGAAGAACCGACCCTCCCCCGACGCGCTCCTCGAGCATGCCGAGCGCGAGGGCCGTGGCCGTCTGCGCATATTTCTCGGCGCCGCGCCCGGCGTCGGCAAGACCTACGAGATGCTGATGGCGGGCCGCGCCCGCCGCGCCGACGGCACCGATGTCGTGATCGGCATCGTCGAGACGCACGGCCGCAAGGAAACCCAGGCCCTGGTCGACGGCTATGAGGTGATCCCGCGCCGCCTGGTCGAGTATCGCGGCCAAACCCTCGACGAGATGGACATCGACGCCATCCTGAAGCGGCGCCCTGCGCTGGTCCTGGTCGACGAGCTTGCCCACACCAACGCGCCCGGTAGCCGGCATCCCAAACGCTATCTCGATGTGCAGGAGATCCTTGCGCAAGGCATCGACGTCTACACCACGCTCAACATCCAGCATGTCGAAAGCCTGAACGACGTCGTCGCCCAGATCACGCGCGTCCGGGTGCGCGAGACGGTTCCCGATTCCATCCTCGACGAGGCCGACGACATCGAGATCATCGACCTCACTCCCGACGACCTGATCAAACGGCTGCAGGACGGCAAGGTCTATTTCCCCAACACCGCGCAGCGCGCGATCGAGAATTACTTTTCGCCGGGCAATCTGACGGCGCTGCGCGAGCTGGCCTTGCGCCGCACGGCCCAGCGCGTCGACGAGCAACTGCTCAACCACATGCAGTCGCACGCCATTCCGGGGCCTTGGGCCGCCGGCGAGCGGGTTCTCGTCTGCGTCGACTCGCAACCTGGCGGAGCGGCCCGCATCCGCTATGCGCGCCGGCTCGCCGACCGGCTGCGCGCGCCCTGGACGGCGCTGCATATCGACACGCCACGCCTGGCAGGCCTATCCGAGGACGACAAGGACCGCCTGGCGATGAACCTGCGCCTTGCCGAGCAGCTCGGCGCCGAGGTGACGACCATCCCCGGCCAGAACGTCGCCCAGGACATCGTGCACCACGCGACGGCGAACAACTTCACCCATATCGTCATCGGCAGGCCGACCCGCTCACGCTGGCGGGAACTGATCGAGGGCTCGCTCACCTATGATCTAATCCGCAATGCCGGCGACATCAGCGTTCACGTCATTTCGGGAACCGAGCGAAATAAAGAGGCGCCGTCAAGGAGGGTCGGCACGGCGACGGAACAGAGGCCGTTTGATGTCTGGCCTTACCTGCTTGCCACCGCCTATGTCACAGGTTCGTTGGCGGTCAGCACGGTTCTCGATCAGTTTCTCGACGTTCGCAATCTAGCGATCGTCTTTCTACTGGCGGTGCTGACATCGGCCGTGACCTCAGGACTCTGGCCGGCGCTGTACGCCTGTCTCGTCAGTGCCCTTGCCTTCAACTTCTTTTTCCTTCCGCCGCGTTACACGCTGACGATCAGAGATCCAGAGAGCATCGTCGCATTCTGCGTCTTCCTCGTTGTCGCCGTCATCGCCAGCAATCTGACCGCGCGCGTGCAGCGCCAGGCGGTCGCCGCGCGTTCGCGCGCACGCGCAACGGAGGATATCTATTCCTTCTCGAAAAAGCTCGCGGGCGCCGGCACGCTCGACGACGTGTTGTGGGCCACCGCCTTCCAGATCGCTTCGATGCTGAAAGTCCGCGTGGTGCTGCTGCTGCCCGAAAACGGCACGATCACCGTGAAGGCCGGCTATCCGCCCGACGACACGCTGGCCGAGGCCGACATCGCGGCGGCCCGCTGGGCCTGGGAGCACAACCGCGCCGCCGGCCGCGGCGCCGACACCTTGCCGGGCGCAAAACGTCTCTACCTCCCCTTGCGGACGGGGCGGACCGCGATCGGCGTGGTCGGCCTCGACAACGACAAGCAAGGGCCGCTGCTGACGCCCGAGCAGCAGCGGCTGCTCGACGCCCTGGCCGACCAGGCAGCGGTCGCCATCGAGCGCGTCCAGCTCGTCGCCGATGTCGACCGCGCCAGGCTGGCCGCCGAAGCGGACCGGTTGCGCTCGGCGCTGCTCACCTCGATCTCGCATGACCTCAAGACGCCGCTTGCCGCGATCCTGGGCGCGGCCGGCACGCTGAAGGAATTCGCGCCGGCGCTGCCCGAGAAGGATCGCGATGAGCTTCTATCGACCGTCGTCAGCGAGGCGGAACGGCTGAACCGCTTCATCGCCAATCTGCTCGACATGACCAGGATCGAGTCGGGCGCGATGGAGCCGAACCACGCATTCCACTATGTCGGCGACGTCGTCGGATCGGCGCTGAACCGGGCGCAGAAGATCACCGCCGAGCACAGAATAGAGACCGACATTCCGGCCGACCTGCCGATGCTGCGGCTTGATCCGGTTCTGTTCGAGCAGGCATTGTTCAACCTCCTCGACAATGCCGCCAAATACGCCTCGCCCGGCTCGGCCATCCGGCTGCAGGCCTGGGTCGACAATGGCGCCGTCATCCTGCAGGTGATGGACGAGGGACCGGGCATCCCGCCGGATGATCTGGAACGGATATTCGACACCTTCTACCGCGTGCGCAAGCGCGACCAGGTGCGCGCCGGCACGGGTCTCGGCCTTTCGATCAGCCGTGGCTTCATCGAGGCGATGGGTGGCACGATCGCGGCCGCCAACCGCACCGATCGTCCGGGCGCGATCTTCACCATCCGCATGCCGGTGCCGGCTGAGTTGCCAGCGCTGGGCACGCCCCTTACGGACGATGCGGCATGACAAATCAGACCGTTTCCTTATTGGTCGTCGACGACGAACCGCCGATCCGCAAATTGCTGCGCGTCGGCCTCGGCAGCCAGGGCTACACGGTCTCCGAGGCGCCGAACGCCAAGGCGGCTATCGAACTCATGCAGATCGAACGGCCCGACCTTATCCTGCTCGATCTCGGCCTGCCCGGCATGACCGGCCTCGAGCTGCTCGGCAAATGGCGCGCCGACGGCCTCGACGTTCCGGTCGTCATCCTGTCCAGCCGCACCGACGAGGCCGGTATCGTCTCGGCGCTAGAGCTCGGCGCCGACGACTACGTGACCAAGCCTTTCGGCATGAACGAGCTGATCGCGCGCATCCGCGTGGCGCTGCGCCACAAATTCCAGCAGCAGGGTGAGAAGCCGGTATTCCATACCGGTGACCTCTCCGTCGACCTGGTCAAGCGCATCGTCAAGGTCGAGGGCAAGGAAGTGAAACTGTCGCCCAAGGAATACGACATCCTGCGCATGCTCGTGCAGTATGCCGGCAAGGTGCTGACGCACCAGTTCCTGATGAAGCAGATCTGGAACGACTCGACCGATGTCCAGTATCTCAGGGTCTATGTGCGCCAGCTGCGCCAGAAGATCGAGAAGACCCCGGACCAGCCACGCTACATCATCACCGAGACCGGCGTCGGCTACCGCCTGCGTGAGGTGGACGGAAACGAATAAGGCGACCGGCTTTCGCCGATCGCCCTCAAAACGAATATCCTCGTTTCGCCGATCAATCCGCCGATAAATCCGCCGTCCGGGCGAGCGCGCTGCCGAAGCCGTTGAGCGAGATGGTGAAGGAGATCGGCTGCGTCGTGTCGGCCGCCGTGGCGTTCAGCGTGGTGCCGTTCTGCATGAGCGGCGTGGTATCGGCATCGAACGCCACCGGCACCAGGCAACCCACCGCCTGGCAGTTGTTGAATTGCAGCGTGCCGTCCAGCTTCTTGTCGTCGATCTCGAGCGAAATGCCATTGGCCAAGGCAAGCCCGAAGGGCAGCGCCAGCGTGCCGGTTGAGTCCTGGCCGGTCTTGGTCGTCAATTCGACTGCCAGCAGCCGCTGGCCGCTCTGCTTGTTGAACTGCTGATGCGACAGGCTGCAGACCTTGTTGGCGCCGGTGACCTGGCAGTTGACCGTCCAGTCGCCATGCGTTTCCGAAAGCGCCGAGGGCCGCCAGGCAGCTGCGGCTTGACCGCGCCGGCGGACTGGGCCGCGGGCGCCACCTTGTCGCCCTTGTTCTGCGCGGCAAGCGCAGGCATGCCTGCGATACCCGCAGCAACCGCCAATATTGCGACGGTCAAACTATACCTGCTTGTCATGCAAACCCTCTTCACCAACCGGCCAGTCACGCACACGGGACGGAGCCGCGCGATAGAGCCGCCATTCCAGCACCGCCATCAAGTGCGATGCTGGATCACGCGCCGGATTTTCTTTGGCATGACAATCGATCAACTGACCATGGCACATCCCCACACACGTCCTATATCATGGGGAGGTTTTCATGCGGGTAAGGAAGCGATGTCGCGGTCTCGCCTATCGGCATTTCTGCTATTGGCTGTCCTGGCGAGCGCTGGCTTGGTGGGTATGATTTCCTGCGCCTCTGCGCAGGTCGTCATCCCGACGAATCGCAACGCATTGGTGCAGCAGAACCAGCTGCAGCAGTTGCAGAACCAGCTGCAACGGCAGCAATACCAGCAGCAACAGCAATTGTATCGCGAGCTTGACCGGCAAAGCGTGCCCAAGCCCCGGCCCGATGTGCCGGTGTATGGCCAGACATGTCGAATGGAAGCAGTCGGCAACACGATTTCACGGGTTTGCCGCTGACATTTCGCTTTTTTCAGTTTATTAGCCGACTTACTTGCTGGCAAAATGCCGGATTGCAAGGGCGGTGGTTCTGGAGCAATTCCCGGAAAAGTGTGACACGGTTTTCCGTCAGGAATTGCGTCAAAACTAAAGAGATAGAGCGGTTCGCCGTTTCCGTGAAACGGTGAAACGCTCTAGGGTTTGCAGAGGGAAGGTTTTTGCCCGCGCGGATAGCGTGTGCGGCAGGGATGCTGCTCTCACCGGAATTTGGGATGGCAACAACCAAGAAGAAAGCAGTTCGCAGAGCCAAGAAAGGCCAACGGATCCGCCAGGTGGCGGCCATTCCGTATCGGGTGCGAGAGGACGGCAGCCTCGAAGTGTTGCTGGTCACCTCACGCACCACGCGGCGCTTCATCGTGCCAAAGGGTTGGCCGATGAAAGGCAAGAGCGGGCGCAAGGCGGCAACGATCGAAGCCCAGGAAGAAGCCGGCGTTCTCGGCAGGACGCTGAAGCAGCCTGCCGGCACCTATTCCTATTGGAAACGTATGACCAACGGCTTCATTCGCGTGGACGTTGCGGTCTATCTGCTTGAGGTAACCGAGGAGCTGGCCGACTGGCGGGAAGCCGCGAACCGGCACCGCGCATGGCTGCCGCCGACGGATGCTGCCTTGCTCATCGACGAGCCGGAGCTTTCGACGCTGCTTAGGGATTTGACTGTTCCGGCGGCCGATCCGGCATAGCGGCTTCGCCGGCTCGGCGTCGCGGTTCCGCCTGATGCCCACATTCGCGGCTTGACTCATACATATCCCGGCGGTTATACGTCAATCAATAGCCAACGGGTTATTGATTGTGATGACCACCGCGCACGATATGCTGTTCAGGACGCTTGCCGATCCGACCAGGCGCGCCATCTTCGAACGTCTCTGCCGTCAGGGCGAGCAGACGGTTGGAGCGCTGACCGCGCAGGCCGGCGTATCGCAGCCGGCGGTGTCGAAGCATCTGGGCGTCCTCAAGGAGGCGGGACTGGTGCGAGACCGCCATGAAGGGCGCCAGACCCATTACAGCGCCCAGCTCAAGGCGCTGGCGCCGTTGATGGACTGGACGCGCGACATGGCGGGGTTTTGGGAAAGCCGGTTTGACGATCTGGAAGACCTGCTCAAAAGGATGGATCAATGAATGAAGCCGCAACGCGCTCCGTCATTGTCGAGCGCGAGATACCTTTTCCGCCGGAAAAGATCTGGCGCGCGCTCACCCAACCGCATCTCATCGAGGAGTGGCTGATGAAGAACAGCTTCAAGCCGGTCGTGGATCATCGCTTCAGCCTGAACGCCGAATGGGGCGGTGTCGACTGCCAGGTGCGGACGGTCGAGCCCAACAGGACCCTGTCCTACAGCTGGGACACCAAGGATCTCGAGAGCGTCGTCACCTGGACGCTCACCCCGACGGGCAAGGGCACGCTTCTGCGCATGGAGCAGGTCGGCTTCCGCACCGACCAGGAGCCGTACTACCGCGGCGCCACGGTGGGCTGGAAGCGCAACTTCGCGGCCCTGGAGCAGCTGCTTTCGCGGATCGACTGACCTCCGCCGAAGCTTCAAAGGACAGACACGGTCCTGGCGGGGCGGCAAACCGCGGGCGTAAGCAATGGAGACACGAAAATGAAGATCAAGCTGACCAGCATCTATGTCGACGACCAGGAAAAGGCTCTTAGTTTCTATACCGAAATTCTGGGCTTCACCAAGAAGGCCGACTTCACCAATGGACCGTTTCGCTGGTTGACGGTCACCTCGCCTGACGATCCGGACGGCACCGAGCTGCAGCTGGCGCTCAACGACAATCCGGCGGCAAAGACCTATCAGCAGGCCATCTTCAAGCAGGGCCAGCCGGCGCTGATGCTGTTCACCGATGACATCCAGGCCGACCATGAGCGCATCAAGGCCAACGGCGGCAGCTTTGCCATGGCGCCGACCGCAGTGACCGGCGCCACCATCGCTCAGCTTAACGACACCTGCGGCAACCTCATTCAGCTTTCGCAGCTGGCGCGCTGGTAGGCAGCTCGATCCGTCTCGTCATTTAAGGGAGGTTAGATTGAACTGGAGCAAATGGATCAGGCAGCTTCATCGCTGGCTGTCGATCATCTTCACCGTCACCGTCATTGCCAACTTCGCCGCCATGGCCATGGGCCCGCCGCCCGCCTGGATCGTCTATTCGCCGTTGATCCCGCTTTTCCTGCTGCTGTTCAGCGGGCTCTACATGTTCGTGCTGCCTTATGCCGCCGACCGGCGCGGCGAGCCGGCGGGCGAGCGCACGGGATCGGCCTGATGGCGAAGGCGAAAGCAAAGACTGCCGCGTCTCCGGACAAGGAGCCCGTCCTGCTTTCAGGCGGCAACCCGCAGATCGCCAAGGGCTATGGCGACGCGCCCGTGCAGGCCTATATCGCTGCGATGCCGGGCTGGAAGAGCGAGGTCGGGCGCCGGCTCGACCAGCTTATCATGCAGGCCGTCCCCAATGCGCAGAAGGCCGTCAAATGGAACTCTCCATTCTACGGCATGGAGGGCGAGGGCTGGTTCCTCGGCATCCATTGCTTCGCCAGATACATCAAGGTGGCGTTCTTCCGTGGAATGTCGCTGAAGCCCGTGCCCCCCGTCGAATCCAGGAGCAGGGACACGCGCTATTTCCACATCCATGAGGACGACCGGCTTGACGAGGAGCAGTTCGTATCCTGGGTCAAGCAGGCGAGCCAGCTGCCTGGCGAGCGGATGTAAGCGCACGAAAGATCAAGCGCCGTCTCCCTGAAAGGGACATGGTGGCGATCTCTTATCCAACTTCAAGGGAGAAACGGACATGCAACAAGGCGACACGCAGGACGGCAAGTCTCCATCCGAGCTGATCGACGCAAGGATCGAGGAGCTCGGCGACTGGCGGGGCGAGACGCTTGCCCGGCTCCGCGCCCTGATCAGGCAGGCCGCGCCGGAAGCCGTCGAGACATGGAAATGGCGCGGCGTGCCGGTCTGGGAGGACGCCGGCATGATTTGCACCGGCGAGACCTACAAGGCCGTCGTCAAGCTGACCTTCGCCAGGGGCGCGGCGCTGCCCGATCCCAAGAAGCTCTTCAACTCCAGCCTCGAAGGCAACACCCGGCGCGCCATCGATTTCAAGGAAGGCGACAAGATCGACGCTGATGCCCTGAAGGCGCTCGTTCGCGAAGCCGTGGCCCTCAACAAATCCAGGACCAAGCGCTGAGGCGGCTGCCCCTCGGCGCTATCGGATTGATGTTGCCGGCTTTTTCTTCTGTGTCCTCGCACTGCGGACCGATACTATGCACAAAATATCGGCATCACGCAGCGTAAGCGGCCTTCTGTAGCTGAGCAATAACTCATGAAACAAATACTGGACAAATTTATCGGCTGTTAAGCCAGGCGCGTTATCTGGATTGGTGTCGCCAGTAACTGGACGACATGCGGGGAAGAACATCGTCTCAACCGACGGATGAGCCAGTCGGACAGACACCGAGGGAGCCAGCGCAAGCTCCATGGGAATGGGATGAAGCTCTCATCGACCGATGCCGGCCAGCGTCTCGTCGGACTGGTCTGGCCCTTCGTCGCGGTCGTCCTGATCCAGGCGCTGGTTGCGACCCTCAGTCTCCACACGCTGTCAGCCGTCCGCGCCTATGTCGGCGGCGAAAGCCAATGGTCAAAGGGGCAGAAACACGCCATCTATTTCCTGAGCCTCTATGCCGACACCGGCCGGGAAGAGTATTTCAGCGAGTATCGTCAAGCCATCGCCGTGCCGTTGGCCGACCGCGCCGCGCGGCTGGCGCTCGACCAGGCCGAGCCCGACACGAATGCCGCCCGGCTCGGCTTTCTCGGTGGCAACAACCACCCCGACGATGTCGCCGGCCTGATCTGGCTATACCGGAATTTCCGTGGCGTGAGCTATCTCGATACCGCGATCCGCCACTGGACGGCCGCCGACGAGATGATCCTCGCCATTGAAAGCCTCGGCGACGACATGCATCGAAATCTCGAAAAGGGGCCGGCATCCGCGGCCGAGATCAGCCTCTGGAAGGCGCAGATCCACCAGCTCGATCGCCGGATCGGGCCGCTCTCCAAGGCCTTTTCCGACAGTCTCGGCGAGGGATCGCGCTTCATCAAGATGGCGCTGACGGCGGCCAATCTCGCCACCGCCGCCCTGCTTATCGTGCTCGCCGTCTGGCGCACGCGCAAGCTGATGAAACAGCGCCAGGCCTTCCAGAACGCCCTCAACGCCGAGCGCGAGCGTGCCCAGATCACATTGGCCTCGATCGGCCAGGCCGTCATCAGCACCGATGCCGAGGGACGGCTGGACTATATGAATGCCGGAGCGGAAAGGCTGCTTGCCTGTTCGCTCGCCGCCGCCAAGGGCAGGCCGGTCGCCTCATTGTTCCGGCTCGTCGACAAGGACAGCGGCGTCGAGGAGACCGATCTGGTCCCGCGCCTGCTGGCGGGCGAGCCGCGCCGCTCCAATGTGCGCCCGCAGCTTCTGGAGCGTCCCGACGGTTCGGTCGTGCCGGTGGCGCTGAACGGCGCGCCGCTGATCGTCTCCGGCGCGATCCTCGGTTGCGTCTTGGCCCTGCACGACATGACGCGCGAGCAGGATTATATCGAGCGCCTGTCGTGGCAGGCGTCGCATGATGCGCTGACCGGTCTCGTCAACCGCCGCGACTTCGAGAACCGTCTGGCAGGCGCGATCTCCGGGGCGCCGGAAAGCCCGCGCCGGCACGCTCTGATGTATCTCGATCTCGATCAGTTCAAGCTGGTCAACGATACGTGCGGCCATGCCGCCGGCGACCAGTTGCTGCGCCAGATCTCGGTGCTGCTCGCCAATGAGCTGCCGCCCGGCGACATACTGGCGAGACTGGGCGGCGACGAGTTCGGCGTCCTGCTCTTCAACTGCGATGCCGATTGCGCCGCCGCCACGGCCGAACGGTTGCGCGCCACGGTCCAGGACCTGCATTTCTCCTGGGAAGGGCGTCCCTTCAACATCAGCGTCAGCATCGGCATGGTCGAAATCGCTAATGTCGGCATGACGCTGGAGGAGGTGCTGCGCGCCGCCGACGTCGCCTGCTACATGGCCAAGGAAAAGGGCCGCAACCGCGTCCAGCTCCACAGCGACGGCGACTCGGCACTTCGCGAGCGCTTCGGCGAGATGGCCTGGGTGCAGCGCCTGCATGCCGCGCTGGACGAGAACCGCTTCAGGCTGCATGCGCAGGAGATCGCGCCGCTGCGGGACGATATCGCCGAGCCGGGCGCGCATATCGAAATCCTGCTCAGGCTGACCGACGAGGACGGCAGCTTCATCACCCCCCAGAGCTTCATCCCGGCGGCGGAGCGCTACGGATTGATGCCGGCGATCGATCGCTGGGTGGTGCGCAACGCCTTCGCCACACTAGCGGCCAGACGCACCGATCCCCGCGCGACCCCGATATCCACCTGCGCGATCAATCTCTCCGGCGCCACTTTCGGCGACGAGACGTTCCTCGGCTTCATGCGCGAGCAGTTCGCCGCGCATGCCATTGCGCCCGAAACGATCTGCCTGGAGATCACCGAGACGAGCGCCATCGCCAATCTCACCGAGGCCATGCGTTTCATTGCCGACCTGCGCGGGCTGGGCTGCCGCTTCGCGCTCGACGATTTCGGCTCCGGCATGTCGTCCTTCGCCTACCTGAAGCATCTGCCGGTCGACTATCTCAAGATCGACGGCGGCTTCGTCAAGGACATGCTCGACGACCGCATCGATCGCGCCATGGTCGAGATGATCCATCATATCGGCAAGGTGACGGGGAAACGCACCATAGCCGAATTCGTCGAAAGCGACGGCATCGTCGAAGCCTTGAAAGCGATCGGCGTCGATTACGCGCAGGGCTATGCCATAGCCAGGCCGCAGCCATTCGATGCGACGACGGTTCTGGGCACCCGGCCGGGTGCAAAGGCGGACGCGTGGGAAGGCGTGGCGCGGGCCTTGCGCCGCAAGGCGGGCTAAAGCATGTCTCCCGGAAGTGGTCCCGGTTTCGGGACAAAGACATGCTTAAGATCAAAGACTTAAAGCAGGTTGCGTGAATCCTTTTTCACGCGACCTGCTTTAAGCGCTTCCCTTCCCGGATCCGGCCTGCCGTTCCAACAGGATCGTCGGCTTCTCGTGATAGGTGGTGCGCAAGATTTCGCGATAGCCGTTCTTCTTGGCCACCTTCTGCGAAGCGCCGTTTTCCGGATCGATGATGCAGACGGTTCTCGCCTGTCCGAGCGCCTCGTCGCTCCAGGCGACGATCCGCCCGACGACCTCGCTCGCAAGCCCCTGGCCATGCGCCTCCGAGGCCAGCGCCCAGCCCGCCTCCGGCACGCCTTCGATCGACGGCTCGATCTCACGCTTCAGATCGTGGAACCCGGCCTCGCCGATGAAACGCCCCGTCTTCTTGTCCTCGATCGCCCAGAATCCATAGCCGATCAGCGACCACAGGCCGGCATGGCGCAGGAAGCGCATCCAGCTCTCCTCCCGCGTTCGCGGCTTGCCGCCGATGAAGCGGGTGACGGCAGGCTCGGCCCACATGGCGGCATAGGTCTCGAAATCGTCCAGCCTGTGCGGCCGCAGAACGGTGCGCGCCGTCTCGAGGATCGGCACGCCGGCTTCCGTCTTGATGCTCATGGCATTCCCCTCCATTGAGGCGGCAGCGCTTAAGGCAATTCCAGGAAAAGTGTGAGCGGTTAGGCTCGGCGACTTCGCCATTAGGCTTCCGTCCGGAATTGCATAAAAACAAAAGGCGAGTGCGTTTCACCGTTTCCGTGAAACGCACTAGCAAACCAGCGCGCTCGAACAAGGGCCAGGATAATGCAGTGGCTCTTCCAGCCATAGCGGCCATGGCGCGGCTGCGTCGCTATGGCTTTTCGCCTGGCGATGCTAGTTTGCGCGCAACCAACCCAGAAACGCAATTCGACCGGAGAAGAATCATGGACACCGCCGACCTTCTGCTGGCCATCGTCCATCACCTTCTGGTGTTCTCGCTGGCCGGTATCATCGGCGCCGAGTTCGTGCTGGTGCGCGGCGATCTGGCGTCGCCGACGCTGAAGCGCCTTGCCGGCATCGACCGCCATTACGGCATCATCGCCGCGCTGATCGTCATCGTCGGCGTCTGCCGTGTGTTCTTCGGCCTGAAAGGCTGGGAATTCTACGTCTACAATTGGGTGTTCTGGGCAAAGATGGTGGCCTTCGCCATCGTCGGCCTGCTGTCGATCGTGCCGACCATGCGCTTCATCTCCTGGAACAGGCAGGCGAGCGGCGATCCGTCTTTCGCGGTGCCCGCGGCGGAACTGGCTTCGGTGAAGAACTATGTCCGCGCCGAGGGTTTCATCTTCCTGCTCATTCCGGTTTTTGCCGCGGCCATGGCCCGTGGCTACGGCTATTAGAGCAATCCCAGGAAAAGTGTGAGCGGTTAATGCATGTCGCGCAAAAGTGACCTCGGTTTTGCGGCAACGACATGCATCAAACAAAGGACCTAAAGCGCGTCGACTGAATCCGTTTCAGCGCGACGCGCTTTAGGCTCGGCGACTTCGCCGTAGCCTTCCGTCCGGAATTGCGTAAAAACAAAGAGATAGGGCGTTTCGCCGGTTCCGTGAAACGGTGAAAACACACGAGAACACCGCCCTAAAGCAGGTCGCGTGAAAAAGGATTCACGCAACCTGCTTTAAGCCTTTGATCTTAAGCATGTCTTTGTCCCGAAACCGGGACCACTTTCGGGAGACATGCTTTAGGCTTCGACCGGAAACCTCTCATCCAGCGGCGCGATCTGCACCAGCGGGGCCGGCACGTCGGTGGTCTTTTCCTTCGACTTGCAGATGTCGGCGATCACGCAAGCCGGGCAATCGGGCTTGCGCGCCTTGCAGACATAGCGGCCATGCAGGATCAGCCAGTGATGCGCATGGCGCATGAATTCGGCCGGGATGACCTTGAGCAGCCCTTGTTCGACCTGTTCCGGCGTCTTGCCGGGCGCCAGCCCGATCCGGTTGCCGATGCGGAAGATATGCGTGTCGACCGCCATGGTGTGCTGGCCGAAAGCGACGTTGAGCACGACATTGGCGGTCTTGCGCCCGACGCCAGGCAGCTTCACCAGCTCGTCGCGATCCTGCGGCACCTGGCCCGCATAATCGTCGATCAGCGCCTTCGACAGCGCGATCACGTTCTTGGCCTTGTTGCGCCACAGACCGATGGTGCGGATATGGTCGCCGACCTTGGCCTCGCCCAATGCCAGCATCTTGGCCGGCGTGTCGGCCGCGCCGAACAGCGCCTTCGTCGCCTTGTTGACGCCGGCATCGGTCGCTTGCGCCGACAGCACCACCGCGACCAGCAAGGTGAAGGCGTTGACATAGTCGAGCTCGCCTTTCGGCTCCGGCCGTTGCACGCAAAAGCGCCGGAATATCTCATGCACCTCGGCCGGCGTGTAGAGCGAGCGCGAAGCGGCTTTTGATGGCCGCCGACCAGGCGCCCGGCCGCCGCCCGCGACGGCGGGTTGAGGTTTTTTGACGGCTGCGGATTTTTTCGACTTGGGAGGCGCCATATCCCTTCCTATAATATCCCCTCATGAGCGACACAAACGCCTCATTCGAAGCCGACGAGCCATTTTTCCAGGCTTTGCTGACGCCGCACCGCTCGCTCGGCCGTACCGGCTTCCTGATCCTGATGGGAGCGCTTGTGTTCGGCTGGGCGGTCACCGGCGCCTTCTTCCTGGCGCACGGCGCCTGGCCGGTGTTTGGCTTCTTTGGCCTCGACGTGATCGCCGTCTACATCGCCTTCCGCGCCAATTACCGGGCGGCGCGCGCCCGTGAGGAAATCTCGGTCTCGCGCACCAGTCTCGACATCCGCAAGACAGCGCCTTCCGGCCGCTCGGAAGATCATCGCTTCAACCCTTTCTGGACGCGGTTCTCGATCGCCCGCCACAGCGAAATCGGCATCACCAAAATGGCCGTCGAAGCGCAGGGCAAGAGCGTGGCGATCGGCGCCTTCCTCAATCCCGACGACCGCGAAAGTTTCGCCACCGCCTTTTCGCGCGCGCTGGCGACCGCCAAGACGCGCTGAGCATGATCCCGAACCGAGGGTCCGCGTCAGCGAAAGGTGGACGCCGGTTTTTGCTTTCGCTGACCTGCGGTTCGGACAAGATCATGCTCACGGCAAAATAACCGTTTCAGAACCGGTAGCGCAGCAGCCTGCCGACCTTGCGCATCGCCGGGATAAGCTTCCAGAGACCGACGAACAGACGCGCCGACCAGCCCAGGCGCGCCCCTTGCTCCGGCTTGTAGGACGGGATCTCGCCGATGAAGCGAAGCTTGGGCACCGCCCGCTCCAGGTCGCGCGGATCCTCTATGGCCCAATGGACCTCGGCGCCGGTCGCCTTGATGGCCGGATTGAGGCGCATCAGCTTCAGCCCGAACCGGCTATAGGCGTCGAACATCAACTCGCCGCCAGCAAGATGCGAGACAAGCCGCGCAAGCAGCCGCGGTCCCTCGTCGGCGGGAAGATACGGCGTCAGCCCCTCCGCCACCACGATCGCCGGGCGATTGCGGGGCACCGCGGCCAGCCAATCCGGCTCGGTCACCGAGGAGGCGATCGGGTGGTAACGGTCCCTGGACGGGTAGAGCCTGCGCCTGAGCTCGACGACTTCCGGATAGTCAACGTCGAACCAGTCGATGCCTGGCAGTGGGTCGACACGAAATACCCGCGTATCGAGCCCGCATCCCAGATGCAGCACGATCGCGTCCGGATATCTTGCAAGGAAATCCGCGACGCAAACGTCCAGGGTCTTCGCCCTGATTGCGAATCCCAACCCGAGATTGGCATCGACCTTGAGCCTTGCGAAATCATAGTCGATCTTGCGCAACGCCTCGTCGGCGAAGCGGTCCTTGAGAAGCGAATTGGGCAGCCGGCTCTCCAGCGCCTTGCCGTAGAGCGTCATCAGCAAGGTTTCCCTTGCCCCGGTCAGATCAACCTTTTCGACGGCCATGATCGTCCTCTTCGGCCCGAAGCCCACTCTATCTGGGTGCCGTGTGCGGGAAGGCAAGTTTCGGGTGGAGGCAAAGTTCTGGAAGACCGATATTCGGGACCAAGGAGATATTGCCATGAACGCTCAGATGACCACGAATACCCGCATGAAACCGACCGCGATCCTCCAGAACGACATCACGCCGGAAGGCAGCGACTACGACGTCGTGCGCCGCGCCATCGAGAAGATCAGCCTCGACTATCGCGACCAGCCCTCGCTCGAGGTCCTGGCCGAAGAGGTCGGCGAAACGCCGACCGGCCTGCAGAAACTCTTCACCCGCTGGGCCGGCTTGTCGCCCAAGGCCTTCCTGCAGGCGGTGACGCTCGACCATGCGCGCAGGCTGCTCGATTCCGGCATGCCGCTCTTGGAGACCTCGTTCGAGCTCGGCATGTCCGGTCCCGGCCGGCTGCACGACCTCTTCGTCACCCATGAGGCGATGTCGCCTGGCGACTACAAGACCCGGGGCGCGGGTCTCACCATCCGGTACGGCTACCACATCTCGCCTTTCGGCATCGCGCTGATCATGGTCACCGACCGGGGTCTCGCGGGCCTCGCCTTCTGTGACGCCGGCGGCGAGCGGGCCGCCTTCGCCGACATGTCAGGCCGCTGGCCGAACGCGACCTACGTCGAGGACATGTCGGCCACCCAGGCTTACGCCGCCCGGGTCTTCGACCCGACGCAATGGCGGGCCGACCAGCCGCTGCGCGTGGTGATGATCGGCACCGATTTCCAGCTTCGCGTCTGGGAAGCCTTGCTGCGCATCCCGATGGGCCGGGCCTGCACCTATTCCTCGATCGCGGCAAGCATCGGCGCGCCGAGCGCCAGCCGGGCCGTGGGCGCGGCGGTGGGCGCCAACCCGATGTCCTTCGTAGTGCCTTGCCACCGGGCGCTGGGCAAGTCCGGCGCGCTCACCGGCTATCATTGGGGCCTGACACGCAAGCGTGCCATCCTCGGCTGGGAAGCGGGACAAGTGACGTCATGAAACAATCGATTTTTTCGTATCCCGTTGCGAAAAACCGTGTTTCGTAATATAAGTCAGTGCAAGATAAATAAATACATCGATTTATTCACGAAATGCAACCGGCGACAACCTCTGGTTATTGTCGGTTTTGTTTGAAGTTGCTCTCCGACATTAGTTCATTTAACGCTAAATTAACCACGATAAAGGGAAGATGACCCCTACGTTGAGCCGCATCATCCGGCTCGAAAGTGGGGTCCCAATGAAGTTCTTTCGCGCCGCCATGGCTGCGAGCTTGCTGGCCGCCTGCACCTGCCAGACGGGGCAGGCCGCCACCACCGGAAACGTGCTGTTCAACGGCACGATCACCGCGACCTGCACGGTCACGATCAACTCCAACGGCACGATGACCGTCAGCAGCAATCTTCAGTCGCTGAGCTCGCACAATGCCGGCGGCTCGGCCGGCAGCGCTCAGGTCGATACCACGGGCGGCGTCTCGCTCAGCGTCGATCCGGTGACCACGACGACCGTGCCCGCCTCGGATACGACGGCCACGACATGGACCCCGACCTTTGCCACTTCCGGCGCGCAGACGATCGCCGAAACCGGCACCGCGACCGCGCTGACGGTGCCGGGTACATCGACGGTGGCGGTCAATCTCGCCGGCACCAAGAGCGGCACCAACCGCTTCTCCGCCGGCAACTACCAGGCAACGGTGACGCTGCGCTGCGAATAGCCTCTCGTGAAAGGAGCGGTCCTTGAGAACGATTGCAATTCTGGCGGCGGGCCTGACCGCCGCGTTGTCTCCCGTTGCAGCGACCGGCCAGTCGATGACGCCGATGCGGGGCGAAGTACGATCCTTCACGGATGCCTTCGCCGTTCGCGTCTTCCCGGGCAACCCGTACAACCAGCGCATACGCGTGGAGGTGCATGTCTACGACCAGGATTTCCAGCCCGTCGACGCCAGGATCACGCCGAGCGCTTTCCTTCTGGCCGGTCAGGCGTCGCGCCCTGTCCTGGTGGTCGTCCCGTTCGACGGCGCGAACGAGCGTAAAGTGCGTATCTGTACCGAGAGTATCCCCTTTCCAAGCGAGCAGACCCAGATAAGGGCACAGATATGCGGAAAGTTCTTCGGGCATCGCAGGTTCTGACCCTGTCCTTGCTGCCCGTCCTGGCGGTCGTAAGTCAGGGGCTTGCCGAGGATATCCTGAACCTGAACCAGAACCAGACGGGTTTCAGCCTGCCCGGCGTCAGCCTGCCTCAGGGCCAGGACGAGGTTCATGCCAGTGACGGCACGACCTGCCGCTCAGCCGTTTCCGGCAGCGGTGCCTATCTCGACCTTGGTGTCATCCGCGGCAACAACAGCAGCAACCAGGCCAACAGCGACATCGCCACATACGGCCGCGTGGTGATCCCGATCGGGCGGACTCCGAAACGCGTCGATTGCAGCCGCCTCTACGAGCTGGAGGTTGAGCGCCTGCAGCTGGAATTGAAGCTCCTCAAAATGGGCCTCGGCACCGATGGCCAGACGACGGGGAGCACGACGAACACCGCTGCCACGGCCGCAACAGCTTCCGCGGCTCCCGCAGCTCGCTCGGCGACGTCGGCAGGATGGGCCAATGAAGGCTGGAGCATCAGAGGCACGACCGGCAATGAGAAGAAAAAGAAGCGGAAATAGTCGAGCGCCGTTGGCGATAGCAGCGCTCGCCTGCTTCTGTCTCCCGGCACAGGCGGCGATCATCGGCACCTGCACGATCATGATCGGCGCCTCGGGGACGATGAAATCGAACCTGGCCATCAACACCCTGGGCTCCAAGCAGGCAGGTGGGTCGAGCGCCGGCGCCACCATCACCGCGAACTCGACGCTGTGTTCGATTCTAAACCTGCTAGACTGCTATACCGTCTCCGCGCCGACGCCGATCGCTTTCACCTCGGCGCCGAGCGGCGGCGACACCAACGTCACCTTCGCCACCGTCTTCCGGCTCGACGGATCCGGGCTGGACATACCGGGCAGCTCGCCGCAGCGGGTGACCAACGGCACCCACACCATCCAGGTCGATCTGACCGCCACCAAGTCGCCCGGCATCTTCCCGGCAGGCAACTATCAGGGCACGGTCACGGTGCGCTGCGAATGATGCCTGTGGGCCAAGAGCCCGCGCAACCGGCATGATCTGGCAACCGGCGGTCTTTGCAGCTAGCTTCCGGCGCAATCAATTGTGTAAAAGCAAATACTTGGAGTTGGTCCCGTCAATCGAAGGCTGGACGGCTCCAGCAGGAGGCACTTCTTGATCATCGTTGTCGGCTCGATCAACCTCGACCTCATCGCCAATGTCGACCGTTTGCCGGAACCCGGCGAGACGGTGCGCGGCTCCGGCTTCGCCACCGCGCCCGGCGGCAAGGGTGCCAACCAGGCCCTGGCCGCTGCGCGCGCCGGCGCGCCGGTGCGCATGGTGGGCGCCGTCGGCAAGGATGGTTTTGCCGCCGAAGCGCTCGCCCTTCTCAAGGCCGGCAACGTCGATCTGTCCGGCGTCGGCCAGAGCTTCGCCTCCACCGGCACGGCGTTGATCCTGGTCGGCGCTGATGGAGAGAACGTCATCGCCGTCGTGCCTGGCGCCAACGACTCGGTAGTGCCGGGCGATGTCGCCAAGGCCTATCTCAAAAAGGGCGACGTCGTGCTCTTGCAGCATGAGATCCCGCTTCAGACGGTCGAGGCAACGCTCGACGCGGCGCGCGCGGCGGGCGCCGTCAGCGTGCTCAACACCGCGCCCTTCCGTGCCGAGGCCGCCGGATTCGTCGGCAAGGCCGACTATGCCGTCGCCAACGAAACCGAGTTCGATCTCTATGGCGAGGCGCTGGCGCTCTTGGGCCGCGATCGCCCTGCCCGCATGCGCGACTATGCCAAAAGGACAGGCCGCGCCATCGTCGTCACGCTGGGTGGCGACGGCGTGCTCGCCGCCACGCCGGAGGATTTCCTCACCGTTCCGGCGTTGAAGATCACGCCGGTCGACACGGTCGGCGCCGGCGATACCTTCTGCGGTTATTTCGGCGCCGGCCTCTCGTCCGGCCTGTCGCTCCAGGAGGCGCTCACCCGTGCCGCAGCCGCCGGTTCGCTTGCCTGCCTGAAACCCGGCGCGCAGCCGGCGATCCCGTTGGCAAAAGACGTCGACGCCGCCTTGGCGGGAGCCCGGTAATGGCCATGCGTCCCGTCACCAGGCATGCCGTGCCGCCGGCCGGCGATATCTGCCGCCTCTCCGCCGTCGAGCTTGCCGAAAAGATCAGGCAGCGCCATCTGTCGGCGCGCGAGGTCGCCGGCGCTTTCCTCGACCGCATCGAGGCGGTGAACCCGCTGGTCAACGCCATCGTTTCGCTGCGCGAGCGCGCCGATATCCTGGCCGAGGCCGACAGGGCCGATGCTCATTTAGCCTGCGGCGGCGAGGCCGGATCGCTGTTCGGCCTGCCGATCGCCATCAAGGACCTGGCCCTGACGAAAGGGCTCAGAACCACCTTCGGCTCGCCGATCTTCGCCGATTTCATCCCCGACGTGGACGATTTCTTCGTCGAGCGCGTCCGCATGGCCGGCGCCATCATCATCGGCAAGACCAATGTCCCGGAATTCGGGCTGGGCTCCAACACCTACAATCCGGTCTTCGGGCCGACGCTCAACGCTTTCGACCCGGCGCTCACCGCCGGCGGATCGAGCGGCGGCGCGGCCGTTGCGCTGGCGCTCGACATGGTACCGGTCGCCGACGGCAGCGACTTCGGCGGCTCGTTGCGCAATCCGGCCGCCTACAACAATGTCTACGGCTTCCGTCCCTCGCAGGGCCTTGTGCCTGCAGGCCCGGACTTCGATGTCTTCCATTCGCAGATGGGCGTCGAAGGGCCGATGGGCCGCAACATTCGCGACATCGCGCTTTTGCTGGACGAACAGGCCGGCTACCACCCGCACGCGCCGCTGTCATATGCCAAGGAGGGCTCGTTCCTCGACGGCTTGGGCGCGAAAGCGGCCGGCGGCCGTATTGCCTGGCTGGGCGATCTCGGCGGCCACCTGCCGATGGAACCGGGCGTACTCGACCTCTGCGAGGCCGCCCTTGCCCGCTTCGCCGATGCATCCTTCCACAGCGAAGCCTCGGTTCCGGATGTCGATTTCGAGGCGCTGTGGCAGGCTTTCGTCACCTTGCGCCAGGCAAGCAGCGGCTGCGGGCTGAAATCGCATTACGATGACCCGGAAAAGCGCAAGCTTCTGAAGCCTGAGGCCGTCTGGGAAGTGGAACAGGCGATACGCCTCACCGCGCCGCAGATCCATGCCGCGACCGTCCGGCGCACCTCCTGGCACCGAACGCTGCTGTCGCTGTTCGAGCGCTTCGACCTGATCGCGCTGCCCACCGCCCAGGTGTTTCCCTTCGACGTCTCGACCCACTGGCCGCGCGAGGTCGCGGGGCGGCCCATGGACAGCTATCACCGCTGGATGCAGGTCTCGGCCTTCGCCACGCTCGGCGGCTGCCCGGCGCTCAACGTGCCGGCCGGCTTCGACGAGAAGGGCCGGCCCATGGGCATGCAACTGATCGGCCGCCCGCGCGGCGACCTCGCCGTGCTCAAGGCCGGCGCCGCCTATGAGACGACGCTGCCCTGGCCGGTGGGAGCTGGCTGAGCGATTCTGGTCGACAAGGCAGGGCGACTTGCGCCGGCGGCCGCGCCGTGCATTGATCCCCCAGCCACCGCCGCATCACCTCCGTCCATCCGAGGAAGACCATGTCGCTGGAACTCTACGCCACCTATGTCGTCGCCTGTATCGTCATCATCCTGGTACCGGGTCCGACGGTGACATTGATCATCGCCAACAGCATCCGCCACGGCTCGCGCGCAGGCTTGGCCAACGTCGCCGGCACCCAGGCCGGGCTTGCCATCATGATCGCCATCGTCGGCATCGGCCTCAACACGTTGATCGCCGGCATGGGCCACTGGTTCGAGTGGGTGCGGCTGATCGGCGCTGCCTACCTGATCTGGATGGGCGTGCAGATGTTCCGCGCCAAGGGCACGCTGAACCCCGACGGATCGGCGAAAAAACCGCGCGGCGGCTTCTTCCTGCAGGGCTTCCTGGTCGCCGTCAGCAATCCGAAAACCTTGGTGTTCTTCGGCGCCTTCTTCCCGCAGTTCATTTCACCACAGGGCAATTACACGCTGCAGATCGTCGTGATGGGCCTGACCGCGATGATCTTCGCCGCCATGTCGGACTCGACCTACGCCCTTGCCGCCGGCCGCGCCGGCCGGATGCTGTCGGCCAGCCGCGTCAGGCTGATGTCGCGCATCAGCGGCACCTTCCTGGTCGGCGGCGGCCTGTGGCTGGCGTTCTCGAAGGCGAAGTGAGCGCTTCCCCTTCTCCCCTTGCGGGAGAAGGAAGAGGGGCTACAGCCGCCCGAGCCGCTCCACCAGCAGCGCGAAGAAGCCGTCATGGTCGATGTCGCGCATCACCGTGGCGTTCTTCTCGCGCTTGGTGACGCCCCACCAGTCGATCACCGTCATGCCCATGGTGAGCTCCGACGCGGTCTCGACGCTGACATTGCAGTGGCGGCCCTTGAACAGTTCCGGCTTGATCAGGTAGGCGATCACGCACGGATCGTGTAGCGGCCCGCCATCGGTGCCGTATTTCTCCTCGTCGTAGCGCTCGAAGAACTCCAGCATCTCGGCGGTCGCGGTGCCGACCTTGGTGCCGAGCTGGCGGAAAGCCTGGATGCGCTTGGACGTGGTCAATGCCTTGTGGGTGACGTCGAGCGGCATCATCACGATCGGAATGCCCGATTTGAACACCAGATCGGCGGCCTGCGGGTCGACATAGATGTTGAATTCGGCGGCCGGCGTGACGTTGCCGCCTTCGAAGAAGCCGCCGCCCATCAGGACGATTTCCTTGATGCGTGGCGCGATCCTCGGCTCGCGGATCAGCGCCAGCGCGATGTTGGTCAGCGGCCCGAGCGGGCAAAGCGTGATGGTGCCTGCCTCCTCGCGCATCAGCGTCTCGACGATGAAATCGACGGCGTATTGTTCCTGCAACGGCATGGTCGGCTCGGGCAGTTGCGGCCCGTTGAGGCCGGTCTTGCCGTGCACTTCCTCGGCGGTGACGAGTTCGCGCGCCATCGGGCGGATGGCGCCGGCATAGACCTTGATGTCCGGCCTGCCGGCCAGCTCGCAAATCTTGCGGGCGTTGTTCTGGGTCAGCTTCAGCGGCACGTTGCCTGCAACCGCGGTGATACCGACGATCTCCAGCTCCGAGCTGCCGAGCGCCAGCAATATGGCGACGGCATCGTCCTGGCCGGGATCCGTGTCGATGATGATCTTTCTGGACTGGGGCATTTCAATTCCTTTTGGGGAGTCTTTTTGGGCGGGTTTAGAGCATGACCGCGAAAAGTGGAAACCGGTTTTCGGACAAGATCATGCTCCACTGAAGAGCTGAACCAGGATGGCGGTTCAACGAAACGTCATCCTGATTTCAGTGGCTTGAACTTGATCGCGCGGCAGACCATATCAAGGCCATCGGGAAAAATGCCATCTGGGTTTTTCCAGTTTGTGTCGCTCTTCAGAGGACAGTGTAACAATGAGTCGAATGACGCCCTTCTCCAGCCCGCTTCTCCTGGGTTTCGATGCCATGGAAAAGACGCTTGAGCGTCTGGCGAAGTCCGGCGACAGCTACCCTCCTTACAACATCGAACGCCTGAACGCTGCCGACGGCAAGTCCGAGAGGCTGCGTATCACGCTGGCCGTGGCCGGTTTTGCCGAAAGCGACCTCGATGTCACCACGGAGGAGAACCAGCTGATCGTGCGCGGCCGCCAGACCGACGACACCGAGCGCGAATTCCTCCACCGCGGCATCGCCGCGCGCCAGTTCCAGCGTTGTTTTGTGCTGGCCGACGGCATGCGGGTGATCGCGGCGGAACTGAAGAACGGCCTGCTGTCGGTCGATCTCGACCGGCCGGAGGCCGAGCGGCTGGTACGGAAAATAAACATATCGGTGAAAGACTAACCTTCGCCGATGGCTCTATGCGAGACGGCCAATTCTGGCGTCCTCGCGCCAAGGAGGCTTGAAATGACCAGAACTGACGAAGTGAACACCATGACCAGCGGCGAACTCGCCCATCTCGGCGAAGGTTCGGTCGCTTATCTCAGGAAAGTGTCGAGCGACGACCTCCGCGGCCGCTTCCCCGGCCTCGAGGAAATCGCGCCCGGCATGGAGCTGTGGGCGCTGTTTGCCGCCAACGGCCAGCCGATCCTGCTTTCCGATGCCCGTGACCGGGCGCTTGCGGGTGCGCTGGAGAACGACCTGACCACCGTCGCGATCCACTAACGCGGCTCAGGTCTTCGAAAGGGAAGGGGCCGCTCACGGCGGCCCTTGGAAGCTTTAATCCAAAAAATTTCCAGCAATTCCAGAAAAGTGCGGAACGGTTAGGCTCGGTGACTTCGCCGTGGCCTTCCGTCCGGAGTTGCGCTCGACCAAAGAGACTCAGGCCGCGTGCGAGGCCTGTGTGTCCGACAGCAACGCGTGGATCGCCACCGCGTCGCGCGTCCCCCTGATCTTGGCAACCGTGTCGGCGTCGCGCAGCACGCGCGCGATGCGCGACAGCGCCTTGAGATGGTCGGCGCCGGCGCCTTCGGGCGCAAGCAGCAGGAACACCAGGTCGACCGGCTGGTCGTCCAGCGCCTCAAAATCGACCGGCGTTTCCAGCCGGGCGAAGACCCCCGCGATCCGCTTCACACCGGCGAGCTTGCCATGCGGGATGGCGATGCCGTTGCCGACGCCGGTCGAGCCAAGTCGCTCGCGCTGCAGGATGGTGTCGAACACCTCCCGTTCCGGAATCCCCGAAATCGCCGCCGCCCTCTCCGACAGCAATTGCAGAAGCTGCTTTTTGGAATTCGCTTTCAACGCCGGCATGATCGCCGGGACGCTGATGAGATCACTGAGATCCATGCTTGAAAAATCCCTTGCTCGCCTGCCGCGCCAGTCGTCGCCCCCTCGCGCGGCTGGCTTTTTATCCCTGCGCGACTTTGGTCGTCGACGGATCGATCCAGCCGATATTGCCATCCGGCCGGCGGTAGACGATGTTGAGATGGTCGGTCCCGGCATTGCGGAACAGGAAGACCGGGCTGTCGCTGTTGTCGAGCTCGATGACAGCCGACGCCACCGACATGGTCCGCAGCGTCATGCTTGATTCGGCGACGATGACCGGAGCGAAGTCCTCCGGAATATCTTCCTCGTCGTCGGTAAGGGGGGCCATCACGGTATAGGCGATGTCGGTCGGCTCTTCGCCGTTGCCCGTATTGCGCGACTTCAGCCGGCGCTTGTAGCGCCGCAGCCGTGTTTCCAGGCGGTCGGCGGCCGCCTCGAAGGCCAGCGTCGGATCCTGGGCGTCGCCGGTCGCCTGCAGCGAAGCGCCGGAATCGAGCCGGACCATGCAATCGGCGGAGAAACGCGACCCCGATTTGATGACCGTGACATGTCCTGAAAAACCCCGATCGAAATATTTCTCGATCGCCTCGCCGACCCGGTCGTTGATGCGCGTGCGGAACGCATCGCCGATGTCCATGTGTTTTCCCGAAATGCGTAGATTCATCTGAAAACTGACCTTCCTTGCTCAGGCTTCAAACTGTTCCCGAGTTTATACCCGTGGCGCGCGCGCACAAGCTTCGCAGCGGCATGCGCGCCGATTTTAGACCCGAACTTTCCGGTTGATCACAAGTCGCCTTCTTGGCCGTCCGTGGCCGTGTCTGACGGACCCTTTCGCGAGCGGGCATTACCGCCCCGCTCATGCGGGCGGGCTTCTAGCCACTTCGTTGCGGCTTGTCAATGAAGCTTGGCAATTGTGGAAAATCCGCGCATCTCGCAGCGACCTCGGCTTGTTGAGATTCGGATCAGGCCGAGCCGAGAATGGTGGTTTTCGAGAACCGAAACGGAGCGTACTTTGAGGTACGCAAGTACCGGAAGCGCAGAAACCGCCATTCGCAGGCTGGCATCGCGAGACCGACAAGCCTAGCGGCCGGCGTTCGCGAGCGCTCGCTTTTCCCGCCGCCGCTGAACCGACGATGGAATATTCATGCCCTCGCGATATTTCGCGACGGTGCGGCGCGCAATATCGACCCCGCTTCCCTTGAGCATGTCGACGATGGCATCGTCGGAAAGCACGTCGGCTGGCTTTTCCTCGTCGATCATCTGCTTGATGCGATCGCGCACGGCCTCGGACGAATGCGCCTCGCCGCCTTCCGCCGAGGCGATCGACGCGGTGAAGAAATAGCGCAGCTCGAAGACGCCGCGCGGCGTCAGCATGTATTTGTTGGCAGTGACGCGGCTGACTGTCGATTCATGCATGCCGATGGCGTCGGCCACCGTGCGCAGGTTGAGCGGCTTGAGGTGGCGCACGCCATGGACGAGGAAGGCATCCTGCTGCCGCACGATCTCGGAGGCCACCTTGAGGATGGTCTTGGCCCGTTGGTCGAGACTGCGCGTCAGCCAGTTGGCGTTCTGCAGGCATTCGGCGAGAAAATCCTTTTCCGCCTGATCCTTGGCGTGGCTCGAAATGCGGGCGAAGTAGACATTGTCCACCAGCACGCGCGGCAGCGTGTCGGCGTTGAGTTCCACCGCCCAGCTGCCGTCATTGGCGGCGCGGACCTCGACATCGGCGACGATCGCATCGCTGGCGCCGCCCGAAAACGCCAGGCCGGGCCGCGGATCGAGCGCGCGGATCTCGGCCAGCATGTCGAGCAGATCCTCCTCGTCGACGCCGCAGATGCGTTTCAGCGTCTGGAAATCCCGCCGCGCCAGAAGCTCGAGGTTGGCAACCAGCGCCTTCATCGCCGGATCAAGCCGGTCGCGCGCCGCAAGCTGCAGCGACAGGCATTCGGCGAGGTCGCGCGCGAAAAGGCCTGCCGGCTCGAAGGTCTGGCAGACGCCAAGCACACGCGCCACCGCCGCGTCATCCGTGCCGAGCCGGACCGCGATCTCATCGAGTTCGGTGCGCAGATAACCGGCTTCGTCGAGCCCGTCGCCCAGCTCGCCCGCGATCAGCCGCTGGGCGGGGCTAAGCGACGCGAGCGCGATCTGCTCGCCGACATGCTCACGCAGCGTAATGGCGGCGGCTGCCATGTCACCGACGTCGAACCCCTCGGATGACGCTGCGCCGGCGCCGCCGCCCGCGGCCGACTTCCACTGCGCCGTGAGATCGGGCCCCAGCCTCTCGCTGGTGCCGGGATCGTCGGGAAACAGGTTCTCCAGCGAAGAATCGAGCTTTTGCGAGATCGCTTCGGCGCTCCACTCCGTCTCGCCCTCGAACCAGTCGCCCTCGGGATCCTTGTCCGGCGCCGCCTCGCCTTTCTGGGCCTGGTCGCCGGCCGCGTCGTCCTGCGGTTCGGCCCGCTCCAGCAGCGGGTTGCGCTCGATCTCCTCATCGATGAAGCGCTCGAGCTCGACATGGGTGAGCTGCAACAGCCGGATCGACTGCATCAGCTGCGGCGTCATCACCAGCGACTGGGACTGTCTGAGCTGCAGTTTGGCTGCCAGCGCCATGGTGGGATTCAAACGCCTCGTCTACGCGTCGTACATAAAGTTTTTCGGTCGGGCATAGAAACTGGCCCGGCTTTTGCTTGTCAAGGAAAACGCTAACAGCTGCCGCTTACCGGAGCGTTATCGAGCGCTAAAATAACCGAAAGTCGGACGCGGCCACGAAAAAACGCGAAAACCGCGGATCAGAGGGTGAAGCCCTCGCCGAGATAGAGACGCCGCACATCGGCGTTGGCGACGATCTCGTCGGCCCGGCCATGCGTCAGCACCTGGCCGGCATGGATGATATAGGCGCGGTCGATCAGGCCAAGCGTCTCGCGCACATTGTGGTCGGTGATCAAGACGCCGATGCCGCGCGCCGTGAGGTGGCGAACGAGCTGCTGGATGTCGGCGACGGCGATGGGGTCGATACCGGCGAAGGGCTCGTCGAGCAGCATGTAGGCCGGCCGCGTCGCCAGCGCCCGCGCGATTTCGAGGCGACGACGCTCGCCGCCCGACAGCGACATCGACGGCGCCTTGCGCAGATGGCTGATGTGAAATTCCTCGAGCAGCTCGTCGAGACTGCGTTCGCGCACCTTGCGATCCTTTTCGACCACTTCCAGCACGGCGCGGATATTCTGTTCGACATTGAGGCCGCGGAAGATCGACGCCTCCTGCGGCAGGTAGCCGATGCCAAGGCGGGCACGCCGGTACATCGGCATCGAGGTGACGTCGAAGCCGTCGATCTCGATCGAACCTTCATCGACGGGCACAAGGCCGGTGACCATATAGAAACAGGTGGTCTTGCCGGCGCCGTTGGGACCGAGCAGGCCGACCGCTTCGCCGGCGCGCACGCCGATCGTCACCCCGCTGACCACCTTACGGCCCTTGTAGCTCTTGGTCAGGCCCTTGGCGATCAGGGTGCCCTTGAATTTTTCCTTGTCGACGCCGGCCGTCGCGGACGCAGCCGGTCGGGCGGCCGCCCGCCCCGGAAGACGGGCAAGCAGCGAAGTTACGCCGGCCATTAGTTGCTCGACGCTCCCTGGTTCTGGGTCGCATCCTGCTTCTGCGGCTTGAACATCATGATGACGCGCGGGCAGCCTTCGACATTGCCGAGGCCGCTCTTCATCTGCACGGTGAGCTTGCAGCCCTTGAGTACATTGTCGCCCTGCGACAGCACCACTTCCTTGCCCGAAAGCACCAGCACCTGCGTCTTCATGTCGAACTTGCCGGTGTCTCCGGTGGCGATCTGGTCGTTCGATTTGATGTAGACTTTGTTCTCGACCTCGAGATGGTCGATATTGGCCGCGCCCGTCATCGCCGACGCCCCCGCGGCAGCGCTTTTGTCAGCCTTGGGGTCCTTGACGTAGTAGACCGTCATCTTGCCGGCCTTGAGCAGGGTCGGCCCCTGATTGACGGTCACGTTGCCGCTGAAAACAGCCATGCTCTCGTTCTGCCGCACCTCGAGCTTGTCGCTTTCGATCTGGATCGGCTGGTCGCCCGACAGCTTCAACCCCGGGATCTGGCTGGTCGCGCTCGATTGCGCGAACGAATGCGCGGTCGCCAGAAGCAGCAATGCGGAGGCAGCGCCCGGAAGCCATGCGGATTTACTGCGACGCATTCTGTTCTCCACCGTTTACCCCCGCAGCCTTCAGCGCGGCTGGATCTATGTTGACGCGAACCCGGTTCTCGAAGACCACGAGCCTGCCATTGTCCTCGACCGACATCGAGTCCGCGGTGATGCGCGACCCGCCACGGCTGACATCGACCGGATTGCTCGTCTTCATAGAGCCTTTGCCCATGTCTAGGAAGATCGATTTGAACTTCGCCACCAGTCCGTCCGTCGTCGTCACGGCGACGTCGCTGGTCAGGTCCATCGTATTGGCGTCGCGATTGTAGATACCGTGCGCGGCGTCGACGGACACGATGTTGTCGGAGGCGACAGGCAGTTTGGCATTGATGCCTTCAAGGTCGATGACGGCCTGCTGGCCAACATCCTGCGTCGCCCTGGTCGCCGTCAGCGAATAGGGCAGCTTCTGCTTGGTGAAGCCATTGAGCTTCGGATTGGCCATCACCAGCTTGCCGTCGGAGAACGCCGTGCCGTCGGCCTGCACCGAGACGGACAGGGGTGCCTTCAGGTAGGAATAGACCGGAAATGCGACGGCGATCGCAACCGCGAGCAGCGGCACCGCGAATTTCAGCACACGCACGCGGCGCGAGTGCCGCTTTGCGCGGTTGAAGGCATCGCCACGCGCGCCGTCCTGGCTCGCGGGAGCCGATGCCTCACCGGCATCGCTCGTTTCGTCAGATCGCGCCAACATGACTTTTCTAATGGACCTTTGCCCGCCCAAACACCGACTATAGGTGGTATGCCGGCACCTACAAGCAAGCACAAGCGGAGGAAAACTGCAAAAATGTGACAACTGCCGCCCGCAAAATCGAGGGGAATCCAGCGGGACGGCTTGTAGTTCATAGCAGATACTGACTGCTTGCGTTAATTTTTCGTGAGGCCGGCGTCAACACCGAAGCCCGAAGCCGGGCCTTTCTAGCCATTCCAGGAAAAGTGCGAGCGGTTTTCCGGCGGGAACTGCATCAGGACAGTGAGATCCGGCCGATCACCGTTCCGTGAAGCGGCAACCGACCCCACGAAACGGTAGCCCTGTGCCGAGGCTTGCTTTAAAAGCGTGTTTTCCCACCACCCATGAGGCTGACGATGGCAATGAGAGCCGACGACCTGATCGACCGCCGCCGCTTGCGCCGCAAGCTGACTTTCTGGCGCGTGGCTGCTTTTGTTGTCCTGGCGGCGGCAATTATCGCCTTCTCGGCCTGGGTCTATGGCGACAATTTTACCGGCCAGGCAGTCCCCCATATCGCCAAGGTCAAGATTGAAGGCACCATCACCGAGGACGAGGAACTGCTCAAAAGGCTGGAAGCGATCCGCACGTCGTCGGAGGTGAAGGGCGTCATCCTCTCGATCGATTCGCCCGGAGGCACCACGGTCGGCGGCGAGTCCACATTCGAAGCCGTGCGCAAGCTTGCCGGCGACAAGCCGGTGGTGGCCGAAGTCGGCACGCTGGCGGCATCGGCCGGCTATATGATCGCCAGCGCCGCCGACCACATCGTCGCCCGCAAGACCTCCATCGTCGGCTCGATCGGAGTGCTGATCCAGTATCCCGACGTCAGCGGTCTCATGGACAAGCTCGGCATCAAGCTGGAGGAAGTGAAATCGTCGCCACTCAAGGCTTCGCCTTCGCCCTTCAAGCCGACCAATGACGACGAGCGCGCCATGGTGCGCAAGCTGATCCTCGACAGTTACGACTGGTTCGTCGGTATCGTGGCCGACCGCCGCAAGATGACGCATGAGCAGGCGCTGGCGCTGGCCGACGGTTCGATCTTCACCGGCCGCCAGGCTTTGGCCAACCATCTGGTCGACGCGGTCGGCGGCGAGCAGGAGGCGATCGACTGGCTGGCGACGAAGGGCGTGGACGGCAAGCTCAAGGTCGTCGAGTGGAAGAACAAGGACAGGCGTGGCGGTTTCCTGTTTTCCCAGTCGATGGCAAAAATGGCGGCCAAGGCGCTCGGCCTGCCTGATGCCGGCGGCGATGTCATTCACGAACTCGGTGCCGACCGCTTGTTTCTTGACGGTCTCGTTTCGGTCTGGCACCCTTGAGGCACCGTTGGTACCTGCCAAAAAAGCAATAAAATCATCCTGATAATCGATTCCAGTGGTTTACGGGGAACGTCTATGATCAAATCCGAGCTTGTGCAGATCATTGCTGCACGCAACCCGCACCTTTTCCTGCGCGATGTCGAAAACATCGTCGGCGCGATCTTTGACGAGATCACCGATGCGCTTGCCGAGGGCAACCGGGTCGAGCTGCGCGGTTTCGGCGCCTTTTCGGTGAAGAATCGTCCCGCCCGCACCGGCCGCAACCCGCGCACCGGCGAATCCGTCGAAGTCGAGGAAAAGTGGGTGCCGTTCTTCAAGACCGGCAAGGAGTTGCGCGAGAGGCTGAACGGCGGCAAATAGGCGCCGCGCCGGCGCGTTGAAACCGCATCTTGGCGCTTAAAGCATGTCTCCCGAAAGTGGAGGCGGGTTTCGGGACAAGCATGCGCGCCTCAAGAAGCCTCTCCATGGAGATCTGATGTTCAATCGCTTCATCCTCGTCGTGGTCTTCGTGCCGCTGGCCATCATCCTGATCGCGCTCGCCGTCGCCAACCGCGGCCCCGTCGCCTTCACGCTCGACCCATTCCATCCCGGCAATCCCGCGCTGACGCTGAACCTGCCGCTTTTCATCTTCCTGTTCCTGGCCTTGGCCGTCGGCATGGTCGTCGGCAGCATGGCAACCTGGGTGAAGCAGGGGCGCTACCGCAAGCTCGCGCGCCAGCGCGGTCTGGAAGCCGAGAACCTGCGCCAGGCGGTGAGCCGCACGCCCGCGGCGCCGAACGGACCGGCGCTGCCCAAGCCGACGAACTAGAGCATGACGCCGAAAAATGCGAAGCGGCTTTCGAGTGCATCATGCTCTCTGAGTAACGCCTTACGGAGCCCCCGATGCTGACCATTTCGGCCGAAGAGGTCGACCGCGCGCTGACCTTTCCGGGCCTTGTCGAGACATTGCGCACAGCCTTCCGTGATGGCGCGGTACAGCCGGTCCGCCACCATCATGGCGTCGAGCGGCCGGATGGCGCCGCCTCGACCCTGCTTTTGATGCCGGCCTGGACCGACTTCAACGCCGCAGGCACCTCGGTGGGCGGTCATATCGGCGTCAAGATCGTCACCGTGTCGCCCGACAACAACGCCATCGGCAAGCCGGCGGTGATGGGGCTCTATCTCTTGCTCGACGGCGTAACCGGCGAGCCGCAGGCGCTGATCGACGGCCAGCGGCTGACGCAATGGCGCACGACCTGCGCCTCGGCGCTCGCCGCCTCCTATCTCGCCCGCAAGGACGCCTCGCGGCTTCTGGTGATCGGCGCCGGCGCGCTGTCGCCCTTCCTCGCCAAGGCGCATTCGGCGGTCAGGCCGATCACCTCCATCCGCATCTGGAACCGCACGCCGGCCAATGCCGAAAAGGTGGCCGCCGCCTTGCGCGCCGAAGGCCTTCCGGCGACTGCCGCAGGCGATCTCGACGCCGAGCTTGGCGAGGCCGACATCGTCGCCTCGGCGACGATCTCGAACACGCCGCTGGTCAAGGGCGCGCTGCTGAAGCCCGGCGCCCATGTCGATCTGGTCGGCGGCTTCACACCGACGATGCGCGAAAGCGATGACGACGCCATTGCCCGTGCCCGCGTCTATGTCGACACCCGCGCCGGCGCCACCAAGGAAGCCGGCGACATCGTCCAGCCGCTGGCCTCCGGCGTGCTGAAGCCGGAAGCGATCGTCGCCGACCTGCATGAGCTTGCGCGCGGCGAGAAAAAGGGCCGGCAAAGCGACAGCGAGATCACGCTGTTCAAGTCGGTCGGCGCCGCGCTCGAGGATCTCGCCGCCGGCATCGCCGTCTACAAGGCGCTCAGATAGCTGCTAAGCCAGCCTGGCCCCCATCGCATCGCCGATCAGTCCAAAATCGTGTTTGCTGATCTCGAACAGGCCAAAGCGCAACTGGTAGCCCCAGTTCGACTTGCTGGCAGTAAAATCCAGCTGATCGAGCAGCGGCTTGATCGGAACCTCCCTGGCCTCGCGCCAGTCGACATCGCGCCGCGCGGGCGTGAAACCGCCGCCCATGACGCCCTCATACACATCACCTTGCCGCACCGTGCCGATCGCCGTGAAGGATTGCAGCCCGTCTTTCTCGCCGAGCACGGTGCTCGGCGAGTAGTAGGCGATGCCGTCGCCCGGCTTGATGCGGCGCAGCGGCGCCGCCTTGCCGTGATTGACCTGCATGAAGCCGTCCTGGCGGCCGATCCGCACATGCTCGGCCGACGCAACCGCGATCCAGAAGGCGCTCATCCTTGCGCTCCCTCGAACGGCCAGTAGACGCGCAGGCGGTGATTGTCCGGATCGAGCGCGACGAAGCTACGGCCGAAATCGAGATCGGTCGGAACCCGCAGCATTTTCAGGCCACGCCCGGCCCAATCGGCATGCGTGGCATCGACCGCCGCCGCGTTCTCGACGGCAAGCACGAGCTCGCCACCCCCGCCGGTGGCGGTCGCGGCCGGTTCCACAGTGTGGCGCGACCACAGGCCGAGCTTGAAGCCCTTGTCGAGCACGAACATCACGAAGGTCGGCGAAGACTCGACCGGCTCGCGCCCAAGCAGCGAGGCATAGAACGCACCGCTCCTTTCCGGGCTGTCGACATAGAGGATGATGAAATTCGGCGTGGTCATATCTGATCTCCAAAAGTGTCTGAACCTTGGAGACCATATGCGGGCCTGCTGTCAGATTCTGGCAGCAGCGATCACCGGAGAGTGTCTTTCCTACCATTCTGGCCGGACGCAGCGAGTGTCGCCCGCCACTCTTTCAGCATCGCCTGGCGGCGGCGCGGATAGCGGATGTCGGTCGCTGCCAGGTCGGATATCCGGTCTGCGCGAAAATGCCGGAAATCCTGGCGCGTCTCGCACCACGCCACCATCACCCGCACCTTGTCGAAGAAGGCGAGCGCGAATGGCCAGACCATGCGCTTCGAGGTCGAACCGCCGGCATCGCTATAGAGGAAGCCGAGCTTGCGCTCGTCGCGGATCGCCTGCCGCACGACACCGAGGTCGATCGCTTCGACGCTTTCCGATCGCGGCCCGACAAGCAGCGTCGTGGCATCGAGGTCCTCGCGCAAATCATCCGGCAGCACCGCCGCGATCTTTGCCAACGCATCGGCCGCGGCGGCGGCCAATCTCTTGTCCGGCTGCTTCGCCACCCAGCGCGACCCGAGCACGATCGCCTCGATCTCCTCGTCGCTGAACATCAAAGGCGGCAGCATGAAGCCGGGCCTCAGCACATAGCCAAGCCCCGCCTCGCCTTCGATCGGCGCGCCCTGCCCCTGCAGCGTCGCGATGTCGCGATAGAGCGTGCGGATCGAGACGCCCATCTCGTCCGCAAGCATGCGGCCGCTCACCGGCCGGCGATGGCGGCGCAGGATCTGGACGAGGTCGAGCAGGCGGGCTGAACGGGACATGATTGGCTGACCAGTGTGCTGAACAATAGGGCGCCCAATACCACGGAACGCCTGCGTCCCGTTCCCGTTGTCTCCGCAATGGAGATGCGCGGATACCTGCTTTTCTGGTCGGTGCTGACCGCTTTCGTCGCGGCGCTCAGCCTCGGGCCATCCTTTGCCCATGTGCTGGAATCGCTGCCCAAGCTGACCAGATGGTCGCCGGCGCTGTGGCGCGAGGCGACGGTGTTCAACGGTCAGTTTGTGCTCTTTGCCGTGATCGGAGCACCGCTCGATATCGCAGCGATCCTTTGTCCGGCACTGCTGGCCTGGATGTTGCGTGGAGAGCCGTTTGCCTTCCGGTTCGTGCTCGTCGCCACATTGCTTTATGCGGTCTCGCTGGCGCTCTGGTTCGGCCTCGTCAAACCGGCCAACGATATCCTCGCGCCCTGGACGCCCGGGCCAATTCCAGAAGACTTCGAAACTGTGCGGCTGCGTTGGGAAACCGGCCACATGGCGGTGGCGGCGACGAAGGCGCTTGGCTTCATTTCACTTTGTTTCGGCCTGTTCGGCCTCCGGCATGGTTGAAGACCCCACTATTGAATGAGCCAGGCTTTGTTGCGCCGGTGGGCTTAGCTGTGGCAGAAGCGGGCCGAACCGCCGGAGATGATCCTTCTTGAAATCCTTTCGCGACAAACGCCGCGATAACCGCCCGCACCCCGCAAGGGCGGAACAGCCCCGCCCGCGTGATGCTTTCGCGGCCGGGCGCCAGCAGGCCGCGCCCGCCGAGCGCCGCGAAACCAAACCGGCGGACAGGCAAGAAGCCAAACCGGCACCGCGGGTGCTTGCGCGCCGCGAGGGCGTGTTGCCCGCCGAGCGCCTGCCATTGATCCTCGAAGTCGCGCCCAACGCCGATTACGCGCTGCTGGACAGCGGCGCCGGCGAGAAGCTCGAGCAATACGGCCCCTACCGCATCGTGCGCCCCGAAGGCCAGGCGATCTGGCAGCGGGCCCTTCCGGCGAAGGAATGGGAACGCGCCGACGCCATCTTCACCGGCGATACCGACGAGGAAGGCATCGGCCGCTGGCGCTTTCCGAAGGCGCCGCTCGGCGAGACCTGGCCGATGAAGCATGACGGCATCGACTATCTCGGCCGTTTCACCTCGTTTCGTCACGTCGGCGTCTTTCCCGAGCAGGCTTCGCATTGGGACCATATGGCGGGGCTGATCGCGGCGGCGAAGCGCCCGGTCAAGGTGCTGAACCTCTTCGGCTATACCGGTCTCGCCTCGCTGGTGGCGGCCCGCGCCGGCGCCGAGGTCACCCATGTCGATGCCTCGAAGAAGGCTATCGGCTGGGCGCGCGAGAACCAGGAAATGGCCGGCCTTGCCGACAAGCCGATCCGCTGGATCGTCGAGGACGCGGTGAAATTCGCCGAGCGCGAGGAACGCCGCGGCAGCCGCTACGACATCGTGCTGTTCGACCCGCCGGCCTATGGCCGCGGCCCCAAGGGCGAGGTCTGGCAATTGTTCGAGGACCTGCCGGGCCTCACCGACCTCTGCCGTTCGATCCTGACGCCGAAGCCGCTTGCCGTCGTCCTCACCGCCTATTCGATCCGCGCCTCCTTCTTCGCCATCCATGCGCTGATGCGCGATACCTTCGCCGGCATGGGCGGCACGGTCGAATCCGGCGAACTGATCATTCGCGAGAAATCCGCCGGCCGCGCGCTGTCGACCTCGCTGTTCTCGCGCTGGGTGGCTTGAAATGACGGCACATGACGGCGCGCGCCCTGTCGGGCAGGTCAAGGAAGTCACCAGCCTTGCCAATCCCCTGGTCAAGGACATCAAGGCGCTGACGCTCAAGAAATTCCGCGACCAGCAGAACGCGTTCATGGCCGAGGGCCTGAAGCTCGTCATCGACGCGCTGGACCTCGGCTGGTCGATCAGGACCTTGGTCTTCGCCAAGGCAGGGCGCGGCAACGCGGCCGTCGAAAAGGTCGCCGCGCGGACCGTTGCCGCCGGTGGCACGGTGCTCGAAGTTTCTGAAAAGGTGCTGGCAGCCATCACCCGCCGCGAAAACCCGCAAATGGTGGTCGGCGTCTTTGCGCAGCAGACCGTGCCGCTGAAGGATATCCGCGCCAGGGACGGCGATGTCTGGGTTGCGCTCGACCGCGTGCGCGACCCCGGCAATCTCGGCACCGTGATCCGCACCGTCGACGCCGTCGGCGCCAAAGGTGTCATCCTGGTCGGCGATACCACCGATCCGTTCTCGCTGGAGACGGTGCGCGCCACCATGGGCTCGATCTTCGCCGTGCCCGTCGCCAGGGCGACCGAGCAGGCCTTCCTCGCCTGGCGGCGCGATTTTTCCGGGCTGGTCGCTGGAACGCACCTCAAGGGCGCGGTCGACTATCGCTCCGTCGATTTCTCCAGAGGCCCGGTCTTGCTGCTGATGGGCAACGAACAGCAGGGACTGCCGGACAGCCTCGCCGAGAGCTGCGACCGGCTGCTCAGGATCCCCCAGGCAGGCCGGGCCGATTCGCTCAATCTGGCGGTCGCCACCGGCGTGATGCTGTTCGAGATCCGGCGCGGCGCGTTGAAGCTCGAGCCTGCCAACGACATCCGATGAGGGCTGCCGATGAGGACTGCTAAGTGAAATCCTGGTCCCCTTACGTCGTGCTGGTCGTCATCGCCATCGCCCTCGATCAGTGGATCAAGCAACTGGTCGAGAACGGTCTCGCCTTTCAGGAGAAAGTCGATCTCCTGCCGTTCCTGGCGCTGTTCCGCACCTATAACACCGGCATCGCCTTCTCGATGTTCGAGTCCTTCGGCGACACCGGCCTGGTGGTCATCGCCGTGCTGGTCGTGGCCTTCGTGCTCTATCTCGCCACGCGCACGCCTGCCGGCCATGTCGTCGCCCGCATCGGCTTTGCGCTGATCATCGGCGGCGCGCTCGGCAACCTCATCGACCGGGCCGTCTACGGCCACGTCATCGACTACATCCTGTTCCACACGCCCGTCTGGTCCTTCGCGGTCTTCAATCTCGCAGACGCCTTCATTTCGGTCGGCGCGGCGCTTGTCGTCTTCGACGAGCTGATCGGCTGGGGCCGTGAGGCCAAACCGCAGGATCCAGGCAATTGACCGCACGCGGTTGAAGCCGCAGACTTCCCGACAGCAGAGCCGAGGAGAGAACCATGCCCGATACCTTCAAAGCCATCCTCGTTTCGCGCGATGCGGACAAGAAGCAGTCCGTCGATGTCGTCGACCTCACCGAGGCCGACCTGATGGAAGGCGATGTCACCGTCGCCGTCGAGGCGACGACGGTGAACTACAAGGACGGGCTCGCCATCACCGGCAAAGCGCCGGTCGTGCGCCGCTGGCCGCTGGTTCCGGGCATCGATTTCGCCGGCACGGTGATCTCCTCCTCGCATGCCGACTGGCGCAAGGGCGACAAGGTGATCCTCAACGGCTGGGGTGTCGGCGAGACGCATTACGGCGCCTATGCCGGTCGCGCCCGCGTCAAGGGCGACTGGCTGGTGCCGCTGCCCGAGGGCATGAGCGCGCATGATGCGATGGCCGTCGGCACGGCGGGCTACACCGCAATGCTCTCAGTCATGGCGCTGGAGCGGCACGGCATCGTGCCGGACCGCGGCCCGGTGGTGGTGACGGGTGCTGCCGGCGGCGTCGGCTCGGTCGCCATCTCGATCCTGTCGAGCCTCGGTTACCATGTCGTCGCCTCGACCGGCCGCAACGCCGAAAGTCCCTATCTGATCGACCTCGGCGCGGCCGAGGTGATCTCGCGCGAGGAGCTCAGCCAGCCCGCGAAACCGCTCGCCAAGGAGCGCTGGGCAGGCGGTGTCGACTCGGTCGGCAGCCATACCCTGGCCAACGCGCTGTCGATGACCTCCTATGGCGGCGCCATCGCCGCTTGCGGCCTGGCCGGCGGCATGGACCTGCCGGCAAGCGTCGCGCCTTTCATCCTGCGTGGCGTCTCGCTGCTGGGCATCGATTCGGTGATGGCGCCGAAGGCGGTTCGCCTCGAGGCATGGCGCCGCATCGGCACCGATCTCGACCTGAAGAAGCTGTCGACATTGTCGCGCACGATCGGTTTCGACGGCATTGTCGCTGCCGCGCGCGACATCGTCGAAGGCAAGATCAGGGGCCGCGTCGTCGTCGATATGTAGCTGGAAATAGCGGTTTCGCCCGCGCATGCGTGGTTAAAATCCGCGCAATCGCTAAAATTCGAACGATCCGTCCCAGTCTTCCATAATCTCTGTCTGGCATGGTCCGCGCATGGTCGCGGACTCCGACATCAGACAGGACAGCAAAGCCGCGGGCGCTGACAGGCTCATCCCCGATGCGCCGAAGCGGCAGGTGCTTGTCGCGCCGCCGCTGGCGCCTGAATTGCCCATGGCGAGCCACGAAGGCTTGCCGTTCCTGACGATCGTCGCCATCGCCGTCATGGCGGGGCTGGCGCATCTTACCGGCGCGCCGCTCATCATCACCATCGGCCTCGCCGCCGCCGCGCTTGCCGGCCTTGCCATGCATCTGCGCAACCGTCGCGACGAGCGGCGCGCCGCAGCGCTTCTCGACGAGACCGCCGCCCGCAGCCGCGCCGAGATCGAAACCCTCGCCGACCGCATGTGGGAGATGCAGGAGAGCGAGGAGCGCTTCCGCGGCCTGATCGACGCGCTTGGCGACCTCGTCGTCCACCGTAATCGTGACGGCCATATCGTTTATGCCAACAGCGTCTTTGCCTCGCTTGTCGAGATCGACGCGCGCGATCTTGCCGGCAAGACCTTGGCCGAGCTTGGCATCGATGTCGGTGTCGTTCCCGACGCCGCCTTCTCCGATCATGAATGCCTGAGTTCCACCGATGTCGCGATCCGCACCCCGAACGGGCCGCGCTGGTTCTCCTGGATCGAATTGTCGGTGCGCGACAAGGACACGGGCGCGGTCTCGCACCGGGCGATCGCCCGCGACATCACCGCCCGCAAGCGCGCCGAATCCTCGCTGATCACCGCGCGCGAACGGGCCGAATATGCCAGCCAGGCCAAGTCGCGCTTCCTCGCCACCGTCAGCCACGAGATCCGCACGCCGATGAACGGCATCATGGGCATGGCGAAGCTGCTTGCCGATACCGACCTCTCGCCCGAGCAGCGCACCTATGTCGGCGCGGTCTCCACTTCGGCCAGCGCGCTGCTCGCGCTCATCGAGGACCTGCTCGACTATTCCAAGATCGAGGCGGGCCGCTTCGAGCCCGAGCCGCAGCCGACCTCGCTGCGCGAGATCGCCGACAACATCATCGAGCTTCTTGCCGCGAAGGCCTTTGCCAAGAACATCGGCCTCGGCTGCCATGTCGAGCCCGACGTGCCGCAGATGATCACCGCCGATCCCGGCCGCGTGCGCCAGGTGCTGCTCAACCTCATCGGCAATGCGGTGAAGTTCACCGACACGGGCGGCGTGCTGCTGACCGTGGCGCGCGCCCGCACCGAAACCACCGACCGCATCTGCTTCACCATCGCCGACACCGGCCCGGGCCTGCGCGAAGAGGACATGGAGCGCATCTTCGAGGAGTTCGAGCAGTCCGACGGCACCTCGACCAGGGTGCATGGCGGCGCGGGTCTCGGTCTTGCCATCTCCAAGCGCCTGGCGACGGCGATGGGCGGCACGATCTCGGTTTTGAGCCGACTCGGCGAGGGGTCCGAATTCGTCCTCGAGCTTCCGGCGGTCGCCGCGACCGAACCGCCGCCGCATCGCCACAACATCCTTGCCGACCGGCGGGCGGTGATCGTGTCGAAAAACGCCGTCGAGGCCGATGCCATCGCCCGCGCGATCAGGGCCCATGGCGGCATCGTCGAGATCGCGGCGACACCAAGCCAGGCCGCTCCCTTCGCCGCCGGCTGCAACGTGCTCTTGATCGACGCGGCGCTCGAAAACAGCGATGGCAGGCTGCTCAGGCGGCTGCGCGACGCGGGCTTCGCCGACTGTGAGGCCATCACCCTGATCGCGCCGACGGATCGCGGCATGCTCGGTGAATTCCGCGCCAGCGGCTACACCACTTTCCTCGCCAGGCCGGTGCGCGGCGAGACCCTTTTGCGGGTGCTGTTGACCAGCCATGGCTCCCCGCTCCTGCAGCCGCAGCCGAAGCCGCGCGGGGCATCCTCGGTGCGCAAGCGCGACCAGGGCCTGTCGGTGCTGATCGCGGAAGACAATGACATCAACGCCATGCTCGCCCGCGCCACGCTCCTCAAGGCCGGGCATCGCGTCAGGATCGTCGGCAACGGCAAGGCCGCGGTCGAGGCCGTTACCGATGCCGGCCTCAAGTTTCGCTTCGATGTGGTGCTGATGGACCTGCACATGCCTGTCATGGACGGGCTGGACGCGATCGCCGCCATCCGTCGCCATGAAGAGTCGCTCGCCATGCCGCCGATCCCGATCATGGTGCTTTCGGCCGACAGCCAGGAAAAGACCCGGCATGCCGTGCTCGCCCACGGCGCCAGCGGTTTCGTGACCAAGCCGCTCGACCCGGACGCACTCGTCCAGGCGGTCGAGGGCCAGGTTGCGGCTTAAAGCATGTCTCCCGAAAGTGGGCCCGGTTTCGGGGCAAAGACATGCTTAAATCAAAAACTCAAAGCAGGTCGCGTGAATCCTTTTTCACGCGACCTGCTTTAAGGAAATTTTTGACCGTTGAACGCCTTGGCTTGCCTGCCTTTCGCGGTCACAAGATAGCCGGTTGAGGGTATTGCCCAGCCGACAAAGTATTGCCCGCCACGTCGTATCACGGTACTGTCACAATCCTGTTGCACCTACACCGTATCCCCGTGCCAAGAGGGATGGCTCGAAGGAGAATCACTCGTGCATACAGTCGTGCCTGAATGTGACACTCGGCCGAATGCCGGCGGCGCCCTGCTCGCCGCCCGTACCGTCGACGCCGTCGCAAACGGTGCTCCGCTGGGCCGTGTCGGCAATCTCGAAGTGCGGCTCGCCCGCAACGAGGCCGAGATCGCCGCCGCCCAGGAGGTCCGCTATCGGGTATTCTACGACGAGCTTGGCGCGAGGAAGGACCTGTTCCAGGCGCAGGACCGGCGCGACGCCGACCGTTTCGACCCGCTCTGCGATCACCTTCTTGTGTTCGACACGTCCCTTCCCGGCCCTGAACATCGTCGCATCGTCGGCACCTACCGCTTGCTGCGGCAGGAGATCGCCACGGCCGCCGGAGGCTTCTATTCCGAGGGTGAGTTCGAATTGACCAAGCTTGTCGCGCGGCACCCCGGCCAGCGCTTCCTCGAGCTCGGCCGCTCCTGCGTTCTCAAGGAATATCGCTCCAAGCGCACCATCGAGGCGCTGTGGCAAGGCATCTGGGCCTACATCAATCACTACAATATCGGCGTGATGACCGGCTGCGCCTCCTTCCACGGCATCGTGCCGGCAGCGCATGCCGAGGCGCTGACCTACCTCGCCCATCATTGCCGCACCGACTCCGCCTGGGATGTCCGCGCGGTTCCGGGACGCTACTGCTCCATGGACCTGATGCCGATCGAGGCGGTGAACACCAAGGCGGCGATCGCTGCCATGCCGCCGCTGGTCAAGGGCTATCTGCGCGTCGGCGCCCGCATCGGCGACGGTTGCGTCATCGACCACGAATTCTCGACCGTCGACGTCTTCGTCGTCATGCCCGTCAAGGAGATCGGCGCCCGCTACGTCAACTACTATGGCGGCGAAGGCCAGCGCTTCGCCGCTTAGCGAATAGCGAATAGCGAATAGAACGCTATCTCGCGCAATCCCTATTCGCTACTCCCTATTCGCTATTCGCTCCCTCAGGGAATATCCTCCGGCCTTCGCCCCGGCCGACTCCGATAGGCCGGAAACGACCAGCCGAATTTAAGCGCCCCGCCGCGCACCAAGAATGCGCCCGCGAAGCCGAGCAGGCTCGACGCCAGCGCCGGCAGGCCGGCAAGATCGCCAAGGGTGAAGATGGCGGCGCCGGCAAGGGCGGCCGTGACATAGATCTCGGGCCTGAGCAGCACCGAGGGCTCACCGGCAAGCAGGTCGCGCAAAATGCCGCCGAAGGTTGCCGTCAGCACGCCCATGATGACCGACACGACGGGCGAGCCGGTGATCGCCAGCCCCTTCGCGGCGCCCATGACCGAAAAAGCGGCAAGTCCGATGGCATCGAGCCAGAGCAGCAATTTGTAACGGGATTCGAACCGGTGGGCGCTGAAGAAGACCAGCACCGCCACGACGGCGCAGATCAGCACATAGCCGCTGTTGGCGACCCAGAACACCGGCAGGTTGAGGATGACGTCACGCAGCGTTCCGCCGCCGATTCCGGTGACGCTGGCCAGGAACAGGAAGCCGATGATGTCGAGCTCTTTGCGCGATGCGGCAAGCGCGCCCGTCGCCGCGAAGACGGCGACGCCGGCATAGTCGAGCAAGGCGATGGGATTCAAGGGCATAGGCAGTAGGGATTAGGCAGTAGGGAATGGGGGAGTATGAATAGCACGAAGCTACGCGATTGATATCGCCCTCGTTCCCTCTACTGCCTACTGCCTATTCCCTATTCCCTAATCACGCATCCTTCTCGGCCTGCTCGTTCACCGGGCCCGGCTCGACCTTCGCCTCGGCGGCGGTCTTCGGACCGCCCTTGGCGACACCGACCATTGCCGGCCGCAGCACGCGCTCGCCGATCGAATAGCCCGGCTGAACCACCTGGACGACGGTGCCGGCCGGAACCTCCGGATTGGGCACCTCGAACATCGCCTGGTGGAAGTTCGGATCGAACTTCTCGCCTTCGGGCGCTAGTTTCTTCACGCCATGGCGCTCCAGCGCCGAAAGCATGGCGCGCTCGGTGAGATCGACGCCCTCGATCAACGCCTTGAAACCGGCATCGCCGCCAGCCTTCGCCTCGGCGGGAATCGCGTCCAGCGCGCGGCGCAGATTGTCGGACACCGACAGCATGTCGCGGGCGAAGTTGGCAACGGCATAGGCGCGGGCGTCTTGCACGTCGCGCGCGGTGCGCCGCCGCAAGTTCTCCATTTCGGCCGCGGTGCGCAGCGCGCGGTCCTTCAGTTCCTCGTTTTCCTTCAGCAGCCGTACAAGCGCCTCGTAGTCGCCGTCGACGCCACCTTCCGCACGCTCGCCGGAAGCCTGGGTGGCTTCCATATCTTCGGGCGTGCGTTCGTCTTTTGCCTGGTCGCTCATCGCGTTTCCCGTCATTCGGATTGGTCTGGATTTGCGCCCGATATCGAGGTTTGGAGGCCAAAAATCAAGGGGTAAGCGTGGGCGGCCGATATCGGACTATCGTTTAAAATTAATTCAAATTTTACCGTACCGAGCAGCTTTGCTTGCTCTCAAGGGCGAGTATGGGAACCATTGTCGCCCTAGCGGAGTTTCGAAGCCGACACAGGATTTTGGGACGATGAACGGCAACAACGCCAACAGGCGCGCTGAACTGGCCAACGATATCAGGCGGCAGGCGGGCAGCGAAGCGACCAAGCGCTTTCTGCGCACCTTGCCGACATTTCGCCTGGAAAAGGAAATGCCCCGGCAACTGGTCGACCTGCTTGACCGCCTCGACGGCGCCGAGGCTGAGAATGCAGGCGGCGGGCGGCGCTAGAGCATGATCCCGAAAAGTGGGAACCGGTTTTCGGAGAAGATCATGCTCCGACAAAGAGTTAGATCGTGATGGCGATTCAACGAAACGCCTTCACGATCTAATAGCCGCGCCGCCGCAATTGACGAGTTCAGGCCGCCTTCCGGTCGTCCCGCATCAGCGCTTCACCGTGGCGGATCTCGGTACCGAGCACTTTCAGGCATTCCCGCATGAAGGCGGCGAGGCCCGGCCAGCCCTTGGCTGAAACCAGATTGCCGTCGACATGCGCGCCGGTCGGCGCGACATCGATATAGATGCCGCCGGCAAGCGTCACTTCCGGCTCGCAATAATGCAGCGCCGCCACTTCCTTGCCGAGCACAACGCCATCAACCGCGATCAGGATCTGCGCGCCGTGGCAGATGGTGAAGATCGGCTTGCCGGCTTCATGGAAATGTCTGACCAGCGCCTGCACGCGCTTGTCGATGCGGATATATTCCGGCCCGCGCCCGCCCGCCGCATAGACCGCGTCGTAGTCGGCGGGGTTCACCTCGGCGAAGGTCTTGTTGAGGATGTAGTCGTGGCCGAGTTTTTCGGTATAGGTCTGATGGCCCTCGAAGTCGTGCAATGAGGTCTTGAGCACGTCGCCGGCCTTCTTGTCCGGGCACACGACATGGACGGTGTGGCCGACCGCGTGCATGGCCTGCTCGAAGACGAAAATCTCGTATTCCTCGCTGAACTCGCCGACGAGCATCAATATCTTCTTGCCTGCCATGCTGCTTCCTCCCTTAGCTGGCTATTTATTTCGTAACGCGAAATAATGACCCTATCCTAAGGGCAAGACGACGAGAGGGGAAGTCAAAATCGCATAAGTGGTCTGACCAGATAGATTCGAATGCACCGGCGGGTGTACGGGAAAGACGACGCGCACGGAAAACCGACGAAGCTGGTCCGACCAAGCAGGCAAGGATCAGGCGGTCGCCCGGATCATGTCCGCGACCTTCTCGGCGATCATGATCGTCGGCGCATTGGTGTTGCCACCGATCAGGGTCGGCATCACCGAGGCATCGACCACACGCAAGCCCTCCAGCCCGCGCACCTTGAGCTTCGGATCGACCACGGCCATGTCGTCGACGCCCATCTTGCAGGTGCCGGCGGGGTGGTAGATCGTGTCGGCGCGCGCCCTGATGTGCGCCATCAATTCGGCATCGCTCGAAGCGCCGGCGGTATAGATTTCCTTGGCTCGATACTTCGCCAGCGCCGGCGCTTCCAATATGGCGCGCGTCATTCGCACGCCCTTGAGCAGAAGAGCGGCGTCGCGGTCGTCCTCGAGGAAGCGCGGATCGATGCGCGGCGGCGCCAGCGGATCGGCGCTCGACAGCCCCACCTCGCCGCGAGAATGCGGCCGCAGCACGCAGACGTGGCAGGAGAAGCCGTAGCCCATATGCAACTTGCGGCCATGGTCGTCGACGATGGCGATGCAGAAATGCAATTGCAGGTCGGGGCGCTCGATCGCCGGGTCGGATTTGAGGAAAGCACCGCCTTCGGCATAGGGGGTGGCGATCATGCCGCTGCCGTCCTTGCGCCAGCGCAGCATATGCCTGATCAGGCCCGGCATGCCGCTGAGGCCGATGCCCATCAGATCCGTCTCCCGCGACTTCCAGGCGAGGATAAAATCGAGATGGTCCTGCAGGTTCCGGCCGACGCCGGGCAATTCGTGGACGAGCGGAATCCCGTGCGCCGCGAGCTCGACCGCCGGACCGATGCCGGAGAGCAGTAGCAGTTGCGGCGAGCCGAACGCCCCGCCGCAGAGGATGACTTCGCGCCGTGCCTCCGCCACGGCTTCGCTCTTGCCGGCGCGATAGCGCACGCCCGTGGCGCGCTTGCCGTTGAGCACGACGCCCGTCGCATGCGCGCCGGTGATGACGGTGAGGTTCGGCCGGTTCATCGCCGGATGCAGATAGGCGGCCGCCGCCGAGCAACGCTCACCGTTGCGGCGCTCGCCCCAGAACTGCGTTACCTGATAGAGGCCGGCCCCCTCCTGCTCCGGCCCGTTAAAGTCGTCATTCAACCTGATCTGGTTTTCGCCGCAGGCCGCGACGAAAGCCCTGGAGATCGCGCGCGGGTCCTGCTGTTCGGCGACCCTGAGCGGCCCTTCGCCGCCATGCAGCGCATCAGTGCCGCGCTGATTGCCTTCGGCGCGCCGGAAATAGGGCAGCACCTCGTCCCACGACCAGCCGTCACAGCCGAGCTCGGCCCATTCGTCATAGTCGCGGCGGTTGCCCCGCGTGTAGAGCATGGCGTTGATGGCGCTGGAGCCACCCAAGGCCTTGCCGCGCGGCTGAAAACCCCTGCGACCGTTGAGGCCCTCCTGCGGCACCGTGGCGAAAGCCCAGTTGTTGATCTTGGGCCGGCCAGGCAGCAGCGCGATGATGCCGGCGGGCGCACGGATCAGCAAATCCTTGCCGGCGCCGCCCGCTTCGAGCAGGCAAACAGTCTTCGATGGATCCTCGGAAAGCCTCGCGGCAAGCGTCGAACCGGCGGAGCCGCCGCCGGCGATCACATAGTCATAGCGCATGGTTTCCTCCCGGCGGATGTTTCCGTCCGTTCTGCCGAGAGAATGCCTGCTTGGGCGGCTTGTAAAGATGCCGCTGCGTTAGCCAGAGCATGATCCCGAAAAGTGGAAACCGGTTTTTGCTGCGCTGACCTTCGGTTCGGAGAAGATCATGCTCCAACAAAAGGACTGGACCAGGATGACGGTCCGACCGAACGTCATTCTGGTCCAGCGCGCTTGCGCCGCCAGGAGTATTTCGGGCCCTTGGGCTCGGGTTCCACAGCCGGCTGGTAGTACACCGGCAGGCCACCGGTCCGGCCCTCCTCCAGCCGCTTCAACAGCACCGGATTGGAGACCTCGAACTCGTCGAAGCCGAGTCGCAGCATATGCGGCAGCTGGTCGACCAGCACCTGGCCGGTGGCGCGCACCGCGCCCTTGAAATTGTGCCGGGCGCGCAGCAGTTCGCCCTTGGAGAAAGAGCGGCCGTCATTGAAGGCCGGGAAGGCGAGCGCCACCAGCGACAGCTGGTCCAGCAGGCCGGTGATCTTGTCGAGCTCGTCGCCGGGTTGCAGCAGGACGCCGATGCGCTCGCGCGCCGACTTGCGGACCTGGTCGTCGAGCCCGAGAAAGACCTGCAGCGGCAGGATGAAGCGGCCATTGCCGGCCAGCGCCTCGGCGCTTTCGGCGTGCGTCCACTCGTCCTCGCGAAAACCGTCCGGGGTCCAAAGGCGGGTCCCCGCTGTCGTCGATCCAGTCATCAAAGATCCTAAAGTTCAAAATCGAGGCTATGTCGAGAGTCAGGTCAGGCCGAGTCGAGAGCGGTGGCTTCCGAGAACCGGAGCGGAGCGTACTTGAAGTACGTGAGCACCGGAAGCGCAGGAAGCCGCCGTTTGCAGGCCGGCCTCACCTGACTATCGGCATAGCCTAAAGAGATGCGTCGGTCAGCGACTTTTCCAAACCGGAGAGGTGAATGCCGCACTCTACCTTGGCGTGACCGGCCCAGCGGCCGCTGCGGGCGTCTTCGCCGGGCTGCACCGGCTGCGTGCAGGGGAAGCAGCCGATCGAGAGATAGCCATAGGCGACCAGTGGATTTTCGCGCAGCGCGTGCGCGCGCATGTAGTCGGCCTGGTCGGTGGTCGTCCAATGCGCCAGCGGATTGATGCGGATGCGCGAGCCGACCGCCTCGAAGACGGGCAGTGCCGCGCGCGTCGAGGCCTGGAAGCGCTTGCGCCCGGTGAACCAGGCACGGAACGGCTCGACGCCCCGCGCCAACGGCTCGACCTTGCGCACATTGCAGCAGGCATCGGTGTTGGTCTCGTGCAGCCTGCCGGTCGGGTCGACGCGGTCGAGCGCGGCCTCCTCCGGCTTGATCACACGGATATCGGTCAGGCCGAAATCGGCGACCAGCGCGTCGCGATAGCCGAGCGTCTCCTCGAAATGCTTGCCGGTATCGAGGAAGATGACCGGCAGCGAGCGGTCGATCTCCGATATCATATGCAGGAGCACGGCCGAGTCCGCGCCGAAGGACGACACCGCGGCGACCGCGCCGCGGAACTCATGCGCCGACTGCTCGATGATCTCGATCGGCTTCAGATGGCCGAGCAGCGCATCCAGCCCCGCCGCTTCCGCGGCAACGCCGGCCTCGACGCCGCCCACCTTGTCAAGCGGCCTTGGTTTCGCCAGCATAGAGCGCCTCCTTGAACGGCGCGGGACCGACACGGCGGTAGGCGTCGATAAAACGTTCGTCGGGGTTGAGCCGAAGGCCGAGATAGGTATCGACGATCTGCTCGATGGCATCGGTGATCTCTTCGGAGGAGAAGCCGCGGCCGATGATCTCGCCCACGGACGTGTTCTCGTCGGCCGAGCCGCCAAGCGTCACCTGGTAGAGCTCGGAGCCCTTCTTCTCGACACCCAGGATGCCGATATGGCCGACATGGTGGTGGCCGCAGGCATTGATGCAACCGGAGATCTTCAGCTTCAATTCGCCGATCTCGCGCTGCCGCTCCATCGAGGCGAAGCGCCGCGAGATTTCCTGCGCGATCGGAATGGAGCGGGCCGTGGCCAGCGCGCAATAGTCGAGGCCGGGGCAGGAGATGATGTCGCTGATCAGGTTGGAATTGGCGGTCGCCAGGCCGATCTCGACCAGCGCGTCATAGACCGCCTTGAGATCGGCGCGCGCCACATGCGGCAGGATCAGGTTCTGCTCGTGGCTGACGCGCAGTTCGTCGAAGGCATATTTCTCGGCGATGTCGGCCACCGCCTCCATCTGGCTGTCGGTGGCGTCGCCGGGCACCTCGCCGATGCCCTTGAGCGAGATCGTCACCGCTGCATAATCGGGATGGCGGTGCGTCACGACATTCTGGTCGAGCCATTCCGAAAAGCTCTTGGAATCGAGCCTGGCCTGTTTCACCGCATCGTCGCCTTCCGGTCGGGAAACCAGCGCCGGCGGCGCGAAATAGGCATTGATGGCCTGGATATCGGCCTCCGGCAGCTTGAGCTCCGCATCCTTCAGCTCCTGCCATTCTGCCTCGATCTGGCGGGTGATCTCCTCCACGCCGGTCTCGTGCACCAGGATCTTGATGCGCGCCTTGTACTTGTTGTCGCGGCGGCCATAGAGGTTGTACACGCGCAGGATCGCCGTGCAGTAGGACAGAAGATCCGCTTCCGGCAGGAAGTCGCGGATTTTTCTCGCCACCATCGGCGTGCGGCCCTGGCCGCCGCCGACATAGACGGCGAAGCCCAGCTCGCCGGCCGCGTTCTTCTTCAGATGCAGGCCGATGTCATGCGTCTGGATGGCGGCGCGGTCGCGCTCGGCGCCGGTCACCGCGATCTTGAACTTGCGCGGCAGGAACGAAAACTCCGGATGCACCGACGACCATTGGCGCAGGATTTCCGCATAGGGACGCGGATCGGCGACCTCGTCGGCGGCGGCACCCGCGAAATGGTCGGCGGTGACGTTGCGGATGCAGTTGCCGCTTGTCTGGATGGCATGCATCTCGACGCTCGCCAGATCGGCCAGGATCGCCGGGATGTCCGACAGCGCCGGCCAGTTGAACTGGATGTTCTGGCGCGTGGTGAAATGGCCGTAGCCCTTGTCGTATTTGCGCGCGATGTGGCCGAGCATGCGCAACTGCCGGCTGTTCAGCGTGCCGTAGGGCACGGCGATGCGCAGCATATAGGCATGCAGCTGCAGATAGACGCCGTTCATCAGCCTGAGCGGCCGGAACTGGTCCTCGGTGATCTCGCCGGCAAGCCGGCGCTGCACCTGGTCGCTGAACTCGGCGACACGGGCGTGAACGAAATCCTGGTCGAACTCATCGTAACGGTACATGCTTCGTCTTTCCGGGCGCGTCCGCCCGCTGTTTCCTAAAATTCTACGCCCTGATCGCTTCCAGGCTCGCCTGTTTGCCGAGATCGGTACGAATGGTCGGGCCCGCGGCGCGGATCTTTTCGCGCAGCCGCACCGGCTCGACCAAACCATCGACCACGGTGACATCGATCAGATTGACGTCGACCACCTCGTTGTTGGCGCCAGCCGCGGCGCCGATCGCTTCCAGCCAGTCCTCCGCCGTCTTGTCATGCGCGATATCGGCGTGACCGACCGTCTCCGCCCAGCCGCCATCGGCGTACCAGACGGCGATGCCGTCGGAGAGCCTGTTCGCGGTCAGAACCTTCATTGCTCAACTCCTTCGGCGACGGCTGACGCCGCGCCCTCATGCCTGTGTGCCGCAAGCGGCTCGGATTGTTCGAAATTGGCGCCGGCAACCGCATCGCCGATGATCGTCATCACCGGCCCGGTGAGGTCGGCGCGCGCCTCCAGCGACGGCAGGTCGGCCAGCGTGCCGTGGAAGCGGCGGCGGGTGCCGAGGCTGGCGTTCTCGACGACGGCGACGGCGGTGTCCGGCGACAGGCCCGCCTCGATCAGCCGGCCGGCGACCTCGGCCGCGACCGAGCGGCCCATATAGACGGCGACGGTGGCGCCCGAGATGGCGAGCTTCGCCCAGTCGGGCAGCGAGTTGCCCTTGAGGTCGTGGCCGGTGGTGAACACCATCGAGGACGAAACGCCGCGCAGCGTCAGCGGCAGCTCGAAATCGGCGGCGGCGGCAAAGGCGGCGGTAACGCCCGGAACCACCTCATAGGCGATACCGGCCTCGCGCAGTGCCGCCATTTCCTCGCCCGCGCGTCCGAACACCAGCGGATCGCCGGACTTCAGCCGCACAACGCGCTTGCCGGCGCGGCCGAGCTCGATCAGCAGCGCGTTGATCTCTTCCTGGCTCTTGGAATGGCAGCCTTTGCGCTTGCCGACCGGCAGGCGCTCGGCGTCGCGGCGGCCCATGGCGACGATCGCTTCCGGCACCAGCGCGTCGTAGACGATGGCATCGGCTTCCATCAGCAGGCGATGCGCGCGCAAGGTCAAAAGGTCCTCCGCGCCCGGACCGGCGCCGACCAGCGCGATATGTCCCTCGGCCGGAGCGTCCTGAGCCAGGAGGTCGAGCGCCGCGCCATGCGCCTCGGCGAACTCACCTGCTTCGATGGCCTTGGCCGGCGCGCCGGCGAAGAAATCGCTCCAGAAGCGACGGCGGCGGTTGCCTCTCGGCAGCTTTTCGGCGGCGGCGCGGAAAGACGCGGCGAGCGCCGCCAGCCGGCCGAGCGACGGCGACAGCATGCGGTCGATGCGACCGCGCAGCATCTGCGCCAGGACCGGTCCCGCCCCTTCGGTGCCTATGGCGATGGCGACCGGCGCGCGGTTGACCAGCGCCGGGGTGTAGAAATCGCAGAGCTCCGGACGGTCCACGGCGTTGACCGGAATTCCCATGCGGCGCGCGTCCTCGACGACGCGGCTGTCGACCGCTTCATCGCCACTGGCGGCAAACACCAGGGCAGCGCCTTGGAGATGCACGGCCTCGTAGGCCGCATTGATGTGGATGGCGCCGGTCGAGACAATGAAATCCAGCAGAGCGCCGCCGGCATTGTCGGCAACGATGCGCAGCACCGCGCTCGATTGCGAGAGCAGCCGCGCCTTGGCAAGCGCTTCCTCGCCATTGCCGACGATGGCTACGGCTTCGCCGTCGACCCGCATGAAGACGGGAAAGGCATTGAGCTTGGTGTTGGTTTGCGGCATGACGATGAGCAATACTGGAACAGTTTGGCAGTTTTACGCGGCCACGCCAAAAACCAGAAGGCAAGCACTCGCGCGCCGCCGAACGGCAGGCAATCGCTTTTTCGCAAGCGCGAAGGCCAAGAGAAAAAAATTCTATTTTGAGAATAAGACGGCCGGAGCGGCGTGAGAAACAGCCTTGATCCGCCGTAATTTTTAGCGCCGAACCGGGAAAGCCGCAAAACAGTTTTTTCTAATTTCTACTAAGTTAGTAGATTAAAGCCGACCTTATCGAAAGGCACTCAGCCTCGTCGGCCGGGAGTGATCGAAGCGCGACCGCCAGATCGGAACAATCATGCTCCACGGCTCGTTTCCCTAGCAGCCCATCTGTCGATCCCGGCTCCGTCGATCGGCAATCATGCAAGCAAAGAGGAACGCCATGAGCATCAGGCTGAAACACGGATTATGGGTCGTCGTGGCCGATGGCGAGAAGGCGCTGTTCCTGCGCAACCAGGGCGACAACAAGTTCCCGAACCTGGAAGTGGTGCACGAGATGGAGCAGGAGAACCCTGCCACGCGCGAGCAAGGCACCGACAAGCCGGGCCGCCAGAGCAACGAGGGTCCGCGCAGCGCTGTCGAAGAAACCGATTGGCACCGCCTCGGCAAGGAGCGCTTCGCTGTCGAGATTGCCGACCGGCTCTACAAGCTCGCGCATCGCGGCGAATTCGACGCGGTCGTGCTGATCGCGCCGCCGCAAGTGCTTGGCGAGATGCGCCAGAAACTGCACAAGGAGGTGGGCGAGAAGGTGCAGGCGGAAATCCCAAAGACGCTCACCAACCACACGATTTCGGATATCGAGAACCTGTTGCAAGCGGCATAAAGCGGCGAAAAGACAGCGGTTTCGAGGCTGGATCGCGTCTCGAAGCCGTCTCTTTGGCGGCGCGGCCGCGATTTTCCCCCATGCATCGCTGCACGGCGTCGATTTCTGCGCGGCGGTGGTTGCATCATCGCCGCTCCGTCCACCATATTGCCAGAGGCGACGGCCTCGGCGGGGGCCCATCCGACATCGTGAATTTTCGAAAGGCGCTCCATAGACAATGCCGCATGACACGCCCCTTATCGCCACCATCGTCGCCGGTCTGGGGCTTGCTTTCGTCTTCGGGGCTTTAGCCAACCGTTTCCGCATTCCGCCGCTCGTCGGCTACCTTGTCGCCGGCGTCCTTGTCGGCCCGAACACGCCCGGCTTCGTCGCCGATGCCAGCCTTGCCAACGAGCTCGCGGAAATCGGCGTCATCCTTCTGATGTTCGGCGTCGGCCTGCATTTTTCGCTGAAGGACCTTCTGTCCGTCCGCGCCATCGCCGTGCCGGGCGCCATCGTCCAGATCGGCTTTGCGACCTTGCTCGGTGTCGGGCTTGCCTGGGTGCTCGGCTGGTCGCTGGGCGCCGGCCTGGTTTTCGGCCTGGCACTCTCGGTCGCCTCGACCGTGGTGCTTTTGCGCGCGCTTCAGGAGCGGCGGCTGATCGAGACCGAACGCGGCCGCATCGCCGTCGGCTGGCTGATCGTCGAGGATCTCGCCATGGTGCTGGCACTGGTGCTTCTGCCGGCGCTCGCCGGCGTGCTTGGCGGCCAGCCGCAGGTCGAGGATCATGCCAGCCTGCTCTCGCTGCCGGCCAGCTACGGCGTATGGGGCGTGGTCGGCGTCACGCTTGCCAAGGTCGCCGCCTTCGTCGTCGTCATGCTGGTAGTCGGCCGCAGGGTCATCCCCTGGATCCTGCATTACGTCGCCCATACCGGCTCCCGCGAACTGTTCCGGCTCTCCGTGCTGGCAATCGCGCTCGGCGTCGCCTTCGGCGCGGCGAAGCTGTTCGGCGTCTCGCTGGCGCTCGGCGCCTTCTTCGCCGGCATGATTATGAGTGAATCCGAGCTCAGCCACCGCGCGGCGGAAGAATCGCTGCCGCTGCGCGACGCCTTCTCGGTGCTGTTCTTCGTCTCGGTCGGCATGCTGTTCGACCCGTCCAGTCTCATCAGCAACGGCCTGCCGATCCTCGCCACCTTGGCCATCATCGTCATCGGCAAATCGATCGCGGCTTTCATCATCGTGATCGCCTTCCGCTATTCAATCGCGACCGCGCTGATGATTTCGGCGAGCCTTGCCCAGATCGGCGAATTCTCCTTCATCCTGGCCGAGCTTGGCGTCGGCCTGAAACTGCTGCCCGAGCAGGGCCGCGACCTGATCCTGGCTGGCGCCATTCTCTCGATCCTGCTCAATCCGCTGATATTCCTGGTCGTCGACTGGATGAAGCCGTGGCTCGAAAAACGCGCCGGCAAGGCAGCGCCGGTCGAAGAGCAGAGCCCTATCGGTCCGGCGACGGAGCCTGGCCAGGTCGCTTCGGTGTCGGCAGTTCCGGGAAAGGAAGACGGTCCGCCGCCGAAGACGGCGCTTGCCGGCCATTCCATCCTGATCGGCTACGGCCGCGTCGGCAGCCTTGTGGGCGCCGCGCTGAAGGAAGCCGCCCTGCCCTTCCTGGTCATCGAGGATGCCGACAAGACGCTGGCGAAGCTGCGCGACGACGGCGTCGAAACCGTCGCCGGCAACGCCGCCAATGCGGACATCTTCTCGGCCGCCAACCCGGAAGGCGCCAGGCGGCTTATCCTCGCCATTCCCAACGCCTTCGAGGCCGGCCAGATCGTGCTTCGGGCGCGCGCGGCCAATCCGGCGATAAACGTCATTGCCCGCGCTCATTCCGACGCCGAGGTCGAGCATTTGAAGGGCCTCGGCGCCGACACCGTGATCATGGGCGAGCGCGAGATCGCCCGCGGCATCGTCGAGGTGGTGACCGGCAAGGCCACCGTTCCGGTCGAGCCCACTATCGCGGTAAAACCGCAACCTGCGTGATCGACATCAGGCCGAGAATGCGGAACCGCCGTTCTGCGCGATATCGCTGAGGTATTTCGCGGGCGGCTTGCCCAGCGCTTTCTTGAACATGGTGATGAAGGCGGTGACGGATTCGTAACCGAGATCGCCCGACACCTGCTGCACGCTGGCGCCGGCGGACAGCTCCCTGAGCGCCACGATCAGATGCAGCTGCTGGCGCCAGCGCCCGAAACTAAGGCCCGTCTCCTTGACCACGAGGCGTGCCAGGCTGCTCTCGCTGAGCGCAACGCGGTTTGCCCAGTCGGCCAACGTGCTGCGATCGGCCGGATCGTCCGCCAGCGCTTCGGCGATCCGTCGCAAGCGCGGCTCGGCCGAGATCGGGAGATGCAATTGCTGCACGGGCATGAGCGGCAGCTCTGCAAGCAGGACCTTTCCCAGGAAGTCGCAACGCGCGTCGTCCGGCGCGCATTCCGATAGCTCGATGATCAGCTCGCGCAGCAACGGCGAGATCGAAAGCGTGCAGCACTGTTCCGGCAATGCGGCGACGCCAGGCTCGATATAGACGAAGAAGATGCGGGCATTCGCCGTCGCTATGTTGCTGTGTTCCATGCGGCTCGGCACCCACACCCCGCAATGCGGCGGCACCATCCAGAGCCCGCCGGGAACGCGGCAGGTGACCCCGCCGCCGAGCGCGAAGACGAGCTGGCCTTTGCGATGCCAGTGCGCCGGCACCTCGGCCTTTGTTTCGGTCACGTCGACGCCGACGGCGATCGCCGACGCAACCACGTCGTCGACGTCGAAGTTGGGCCAGGGCCAGCGTAGCGGTTGTCTCACACCTGACTTCTTTTAGCGATCATCTGGCTATATCTCTAAATTCTTCGAGGACGGAAGTCGATAGGCTCCAGCTGTTTCGTCAATCGATCGCGACTCCCAAGCACCAATTTCAAAGGTAAGCCTATGCTCGCTCTCGCTATTTCTTCCGACAGTCCCACCGGGCTGAGGCTCACCGAGGCCGCCGACCCAAACTGCAATGGGAATGAAGCATTGGTGGCCGTTCATGCAACATCGTTGAACCGTGGCGAGCTGCGCCTGCTCGGCATACGCCCCGACGGCTGGATCCCCGGTCAGGATATCGTCGGCATCGTCGAACGCGCGGCCGCCGACGGCTCCGGCCCGGCCGCTGGCGCGCGCGTTGCGGCCTTGGTCGACCAGGCCGGCTGGGCTGAGCGCGTCGCCGTTCCGGCCGACCGGCTCGCCGTCGTGCCGGAGGGCGTAAGCTTCGCCTCTGCCGCCACGCTCCCGGTGGCGGGCACGACAGCGCTGCGGACCTTGCGCCATGGCGGCGACCTCACGGGCCAGCGGGTTCTGGTCACCGGCGCAAGCGGCGCGGTCGGTCGTTTCCAGATCCAGATCGCCCGCGAGCAAGGCGCTTCGGTGACGGCGATCGCCTCGGCCCGGCACCACGATGATCTTCGCCATCTGGGCGCCGGGCAGGTCGTCGAGTCGATCGAACTGACCGACGGCCTATTCTCGCTGATCACCGAATCGGTCGGCGGCAAAAGCCTCGCCGACGCGATCGAGCGCGTGGCGCCGGGCGGCACCATCGTCATGTTCGGCTCAAGCAGCGGCGAACTGACACCCGTCGGCTTCCGGCAGTTCGTTCCGGGCCACGAAGGCGCGAGGCTCCAGACTTTCGCCTATTACGCGTCCGGTTCAGCCATCGGCGCCGACATCGCCACGCTGCTTGGCTTAGTCGCGGCCGGCCGGCTGGAGACCCGCGTGGCCATGATCGTGCCATGGACCGACATTGCCCAGGCCCTGGAGGCACTCAGACAGCGCAGCTTCAGCGGCAAGGCCGTCCTCGCCATGGCCTGAAGTAAGCCAATCACACGTGCTGGCCGCCATTGATGTGGATCTCCGAGCCGGTCACGTAGGATGCCTGGCCGGAGCACAGGAAGAAGATGATGTCGGCGACTTCCGAGGTGGCGCCCAGCCTTCTCAGCGGGATGGTCTCGACTATTCTGTCGGTGCCGGGCGACAGGATCGCGGTGTCGATCTCGCCCGGCGCGATCGCGTTGACGCGGATGCCGTGCGGGCCGAAGTCATGCGCCATCTCGCGCGTCAGCGAGCCGAGCGCCGCCTTCGACGTCGCATAGGCCGTACCGGCGAAAGGATGCACGCGGGTGCCGGCGATCGAGGTGACGTTGACGATCGAGCCCTTGGCGGCGGCGAGCTCCTTGAACAGCCCTCTGGCCAGCATGATCGGCGCGAAGAAATTGACCTGGAAGACGTCGCGCCAGACATGCATCGGCGTCTCGATCGAGTTCATCCGGCTGCCGTCCTTCAGCTTCGGCGAGATGCCGGCATTGTTGACCAGGGCGTTGAGCTGCCCACCATGCGCCTCCAGCCGGTGACGGATTTCCGAAACGGCGATGCCGACATCCTCCTGGTCGGCGAGGTCGACCTTGATGTGGTCCTCGGGGCCGGCCGGCCACGGGCAGTCCTCGGCGAAAGCCTGGCGCGAGCAGGTGATGACGCGCCAGCCTTCGCGCGAAAAGCGCTTCACGGTCGCATGACCGATGCCGCGGCTGGCGCCGGTGAGCACGATGGTTTTTCTGCTGTCGGTCTCGGCCATGGCTTTGTCTCCGGCCGGACATGTAGCCGAAGGCGGCAGTCATTGCGAGAGGGCGAGTTGCCGCCGCAGCCATGATCGCGGAAAGCAGGTTCCGGTTTTCGGCTTCGTGATGGAATAAGAAGCTGGAGCCGTTCCGATCCCGTCGGACGGCTTCAACCGCCACCCAATATATCGAGGATCGACGTTTGCCGCCTTTTCTTTGGTCCGCCGACATCGCCGGGCGGCACCGGATGTTTGATCGAGGCGGTCGATCCACTGTCGCTCGGCATGTCGAAGCCGCCGGCGTCGACGGTTTCGGCCGGTTTCGCCGTCCGCACCTGGCGGACGGGCGCTGGCGCCTGGGCTACAGGCTGTGACTGGCCGACAGCCGCGGGCGGAGCCGGCGGTGGCGAGGCGTCCGCCGACGGGATCTCGTCCGGCACGATCGTGTCGGACGGCGTCGACTTCCAGGTGCCCGGCAGCGGCCGCACCGGCACGCCTTGATGCGCGGCCACCATGAATTCGTGCCAGGCCTGCGCCGGGAGAGCACCGCCGGTAACCTTCTTCATCGGGCTGCCGTCGTCATTGCCGAACCACACGCCCGTGGTGAGATTGGCGGTGTAGCCGACGAACCAGGCGTCGCGCGAATTCTGGCTGGTGCCGGTCTTGCCGGCCGACGGCCAGTTGAAGGCCGCCTTCTTGGCGGTGCCGACCTCGACCGTGCCCGTCATCATCGCATTCATCATGCCGACGATGTCGGCCTTGATGACGCGCGGCGCACTGCCGGTGCTGCCCTCGTAGAGCACCTTGCCGTTGGCGGTGGTGATGCGCTGGATGAAATGGATGTCCGGCTTGTAGCCGCCATTGGCGAAAGGCACATAGGCGGAGGTCAATTCCAGCGGCGTCACCTCCGAGGTGCCGAGCGCGATCGAGGTGTTGGCCTGCAGGTCGGACTGGATGCCCATGCGGTGCGCGGCTTCCACCACGGCGTCGGGTCCGACCTCCATGGTGAGCTGTGCGGCGACCGAATTCAGCGACTTGGCCAGGGCCGTCGCCAGCGTCACCTTGCCGTAATATTTGCCGCCGTAATTGTCGGGCGTCCATTTGCCGATCTTGATCGGCGCGTCGTTGCGGATGCTGTCCGGCGTGCGGCCGGCTTCCAGCGCCGCCATGTAGACGAACGGCTTGAAGGCCGAGCCCGGCTGCCGGCGCGCTTCGGAGGCGCGATCGAACTGGCTGGTCGAATAATCATAGCCGCCGACCATGGCGCGCACCGCACCGGAATCGTCGATCGACACCAGCGCGCCTTGCGTGACATTGAGCTTCTTGCCGCTCTCGTCGACCAGCCGGCGGATCGACTGTTCGGCAAGCTTCTGCAGGTTGAGGTCGACCGTGGTGTCGATGACGATGTCGCCGCGCACGTCGCCGATCAGGTCGGGGAGTTCGTCCATCACCGTATCGGCGACATAGTTTTCCGAGCCGGTCCAGTAGGACGGCGCGCGCGTCGCCGGCGCGCTCAGCGCGGTCTTGTATTCCTTGTCGCTGATCTTGCCGGTCTCGCGCATCGCCGCGAGCACGAGCTGCGCCCGCTCCTCGGCCGCCTTCGGGTCGCGCGCCGGCGAAAGCTTTGACGGCGCCTTGAGCAAGCCCGCCAGCAACGCAGCTTCGGAAAGGGTCACGTCGCGCGCGCTCTTGCCGAAATAGCGCCTCGAGGCGGCCTCGACGCCATAGGCGCCCGAGCCGAAATAGACCCGGTTGAGGTACATTTCGAGGATCTGGTCCTTGCTGTGCTTGTGCTCGAGCCAAAGCGCGAGCAGCACTTCCTGGACCTTGCGCTCCAGCGTGCGGTCCGGCGTCAGGAACAGGTTCTTCGCCAGCTGCTGTGTCAGCGTCGAGCCGCCCTGCGAGAAATGCCCGCCGACGAGATTGGTGACCATGGCGCGCGACAGGCCGATCGGGTCGATGCCGAAATGCGAATAGAAGCGGCGGTCCTCGATGGCGACGACGGCCTCCGGGATATAGGGCGACATTTCGTGCAGGCCGACGGCCTCGCCGCCCGACGCGCCGCGGTTGGCGATCAGCGCGCCGTCGACCGAGACGATCTTGATGTTTGGCGCGCGGTCCGGGACCGACCACGTCGTCGCCGCCGGCATCTTGGCGCCGTAATAGACGACGATGCCGGCTACCGCGATACCGCCCCAGATGCAGAGCACGAAGCACCAGTAGACAAGCCGCGTGGCGATGCCGAGCAGCCCGCTCGGATTGCGGTCGCGACCACGTCCGCGGCCGCGCGATTTTGCCTTGGCGGACTTGCCTTTCGAAGCGGATTTACGACTGCCCGGCACGACGCGATCCTCCTCGCTGACCGAAAAGCCTTCGGAGGATTTCGCGCGCGGCGATCCCTCGAAGCTCGGTTCGATGCGACTGTCTCTGCGGTTCGCCATGCGCTCTTGCTTGCTGCCCCGGTGCCGATGGCGTTCGGGTTGAAGACTAGATGCGGCGGTTTAAAGGCGGGTTAAGGCAGGGTTTATGCAGCCTTTTGAAAACCCTTGGGATTTTCTGAACCCGGCTGTCTCGCGGTATCGTTCTGGGCTGCGGCGGCTGTCTGCAGGACGCCATTTTTGATAGACAAGTCGCCTAAAGTCCTGCCGCCTTGGCCAGACGAGGCGCCAGCGCCAAGGCGTAGGTCGCCGTCAGATGATGGTTGTCGCGCCAGACGACGATGTTGCCGACCACCGCCGGGCAGCTGTCCTTGCCGCATATCGCATCGTTCATGTCGACCACGGTTACCCCCGGGCACGGACCGGGCGGCGAGCGCGTAGATGTTTCCCCGTTCGACCTCACCGCGCATGATTGACGCATTTGCGGGATCGGTCTAGCCCCTCACGGCGCCGGCCTCTCCCGGCCGGCCACCGTGCTCAATTCTGCTGGATCGAAATACCCTTGTCGTCGATCTTGAGCTCGACGCCTTTGGGCCTGGTCTGCTCGCGATAGACATAGATGCCGAGCGCGATGATCACGACCACAAGCGCGCCGATGATCAGATAAAGCATGTTCTGTTTCACGGCGCGCTCCTTCGGGGCAATTCCAGGAAACGTGCAAAGCGGTCAGGTTCGACGACTTCGCCGTGACTTTCCGTCCGGAATTGCGTTGAAACAAAGAGTTGGAGCGTCACGCTCGCTTCAGGACCTTGACAAGCACCAACAGGATAACTGCGCCAATGGTGGCGTTGATGATGGAGGCGAGGATGCCGCCGCCAATGGCGAAGCCCAGCCTTGGCAAAAGCCAGCCGGCAATGAAGGCGCCGATGATGCCGACGACGATGTTGCCGAGCAGGCCGAAGCCGAAGCCCGAGACGATCAGGCCGGCAAGCCAGCCGGCGATGGCGCCGATGATGATGAAGACGAGAAGACTTTCAATGCCCATGCTGATTTCCTCCGAGCGAACAGCCGGATCAGAGAAAGGCTCCGAATCGGCCTTCAATATCAACAGTCTCAGGCTATGCGAAAGCCTTTGATCACGCCAGCGGGCGCATCACCGGTCGTCGCCATCGTCATCTGAAGCGGGCCGCCAGCTCGTCGGATCGACTTTCTTCTGCGTGTCGCTGTCGGTGTAGACCCACCAGCCGCCGTCGCGATATTGCCCGACGGATTCGTTGACGACGCCGTCGCCGTCCTTCCACATGATCGTGACTTTGGAGCCGTCCTTGGGCGCGCTCGTGATCGGTTTGCGTTCTGCCATCTCTCTCCCTCCCAATCCTACGCCTCATCGGGCTGGCGGAAACGTCCCGCGCGGCTCCGGGTTCCGTCAGCTGTGCGCGAAGATGTCTTCCTCGGCCCAGCCCATCAGGTCGAGCTTGGCGCGCGTCGGCAGGAAACGGAAACAGGCGTCCGCCTCCCTGGTGCGATTTTCGCGTGCCAGGCGCGCCGCCAGCACTTCGCGCAGACGGTGCAGATAGAGCACGTCGGAGGCGGCATATTCGAGCTGTTCGGGCGAGAGCGTCTCCGCCGCCCAGTCCGAGGATTGCTGCGCCTTGGACAGGCCGATGCCGAGCAATTCGTTGCACAGATCCTTCAGCCCATGGCGGTCGGTATAGGTGCGGGTCAGCCGCGAGGCGATCTTGGTGCAGAACACCGGTTCCGCCATGACGCCGAAGGCATTGTAGAGCACGGCGATGTCGAAACGGCCGTAGTGAAACAACTTCATCACGGCGTCGTTCCTGAGCAGGCTGACGAGGTTGGGCGCCTCCTTTTGGCCAGGCGCGATCTGGATGACGTCGGCACTGCCGTCGCCGGGAGAAATCTGCACCACGCAGAGCCGGTCGCGATGCGGGTTCAAGCCCAGCGTTTCCGTGTCGATGGCCACCGCCCCGACATTGTAGCGGGTGAGGTCCGGCAGGTCGTTCTTGTGAAAACGGATGTCTGCGGTCATTCTCTTCTCCGGATCGCGATCTGCAGCGCCGCGCATCTTTTGGGATGCGCAAAGGACGCTGCATAAAAACTAGAAAGCCCGTCCTTGCCGCGATCCGGTGAAAAATCAACCAAAACTTGTTGTTTAGCGGGTCAGCGCATCGAGGATTCGCGCCCAGGACCGCTGCCCCTTGTGGAAGGAGGTCAGCTCGTATTTCTCGTTCGGCGAGTGGATGCGGTCGTCGTCGAGGCCGAAGCCGACCAGAAGCGATTCCATGCCGAGATAGGTCTGGAAATCGCCGACCACCGGGATCGAGCCGCCGCCGCCGGTGGTCACCGCCTGCTTCTCCCACTCGTCCGACAGCGCGTCCTTGGCCTTGGTCAGGAACGGCGAATCGTAGGAAAGCTGGATCGCTGGCGAGCCGCCATGCGGGTGGAACTCGACCGAGCAGTCGCCGGGGATGCGCTCGCGCACGAAGGCCTGGAAGGCGGCGCGGATCTTCTTCGGATCCTGCTTGTGGACGAGCCGGAACGACACCTTCGCCGAGGCTTGCGCCGCGATCACCGTCTTGAAACCCTTGCCGGTATAACCGCCGATGATGCCGTTGAATTCCGCCGTCGGCCGCGCCCAGGTGAGCTCGAGCACCGAGCGGCCCTTTTCGCCGGCCGGGATGGAAAGGCCGACCGGTCCGAGGAAGGTCTCGGCCGTCTCGCCGAGCCCTTCCCAGGATTTCAGCACCTGCGAAGGCGTCTCCTCGACGCCGTCATAGAAGCCCGGGATGGTGACGTGGCCGTCCTTGTCGTGGATGTCGGCCAGCACCTTGGCCAGGATGCGGATCGGATTGGCGGCGGGACCGCCATAGAGGCCCGAATGCAGGTCGCGGCTGGCAGCCTTGACGGTGACCTCCTCGCCGACCATGCCGCGCAGCGACACGCAGATCGACGGCGTCTCGCGGTTCCACATGCTGGTGTCGCAGACCAGCGCGAAATCCGCCTTCAGCTCGGCGGCGTTGGCTTCCAGGAACGGCTTCAGCGATGGCGAGCCGGACTCCTCCTCGCCCTCGAACAGGATGGTGACGCGGCACGGCAGATTGCCATGCACCTGCTTCCACGCGCGGCAGGCCTCGACGAAGGTCATCAGCTGCCCCTTGTCGTCGGCCGAGCCTCGTCCGGTGATTACCTTGCGTCCAGGCTCGATCTCCTTGATCGACGGCGCGAACGGGTCGGTTTCCCACAATTCGATCGGATCGACCGGCTGCACGTCGTAATGGCCGTAGAACAGCACATGCGGCGCGCCCGCCGGTCCCTCGTGATGCGCCACCACCATCGGATGTCCGGGCGTGTCGCGCACACTGGCGTCGAAGCCGATCAGCTTGAGCTCGGCGACCAACCATTCCGCCCCTTTGCGGCAGTCGGCGGCAAAGGCCGGATCGGTGGAGATCGACTTGATGCCGAGCAGGCCGAACAGCCGCCCCAGGCTCTGGTCGAGATTCTGGTCGAGACGGTCGAGGACGGGGGAGATTCTGGACATGCTTTTTGCCTTTCGATTTTGGGCAGACCCTAAAGGGCCACGCCGAAAACGAAAAGCCGCGATCGTTAGACCAACGAGACAAGGGGCCAGCCGAAAGGCAAAAAAAGACCGCCGTGGTGGAGGGGGAACCACGGCGGTCTCTACTCGAAACGATGCGGCAGCCCGGAGAGGGGGGATAGGCTGCCGCAGTTGCCCGGGATAGGCGGGGGACGGGCCTTACTCCGGACTTCGGCGAAAACTGCCGATGAAATGTATTTGGGTCTGTGAACGTGGCGATTCAAGGGCACGAAAATTACAGTTTTGTAACATGCCCGTGAGCGGCGAATTCCATGCACGTCGCCCAAAACTGTGCAGCGGTTTTGGGAAACGGCATGCACGAACAAAAAGACCCAAAACGCGTCGCCTGAATCCGCTTCAACGCGACGCGCTTTGGCGGACAGGATCTGTCAGGGGTGTTGCCCGAACCGGTGGGTTCCGCAGCCTTTGGCATGGACCGCGAAGGCTGGCCGCGCTATCCCTGCCGGCATGAAAAAAGGCGATCACCTCTTCCTCGTCGACGGCTCCGGCTACATTTTCCGCGCCTACCACGCGCTGCCGCCGCTCAACCGCAAGTCCGACGGCCTGCCGACCAATGCCGTGCTCGGCTTCTGCAACATGGTTTGGAAGCTGGTGCAGGACGCCCGCAACACCAATGTAGGTGTGGTGCCGACGCATTTCGCCGTCATCTTCGATTATTCCTCGAAAACCTTCCGCAGCGATCTCTACCCTGAATACAAGGCGAACCGCTCGGCGCCGCCGGAAGACCTGATCCCGCAATTCGGGCTGATCCGCCAGGCGACCGTGGCTTTCAACCTGCCCTGCATCGAGATGGAAGGCTTCGAGGCCGACGACATCATCGCCACCTATTGCCGGCTCGCCTGCGAGGTCGGCGCCGACACCACCATCGTCTCCTCCGACAAGGACCTGATGCAGCTGGTCGGCCCGACGGTCGGCATGTACGACCCGATGAAGGACCGCCAGATCGGCATCCCCGAAGTGATCGAGAAATGGGGCGTGCCGCCGGAAAAGATGATTGACCTGCAGGCGCTGACCGGCGACTCGGTCGATAACGTGCCGGGCGTGCCCGGCATCGGCCCGAAGACCGCGGCACAGCTTCTGGAGCAGTTCGGCGATCTCGACGGCCTGCTGGCGCGCGCTTCCGAGATCAAGCAGGACAAGCGGCGCGAGACCATCATCGCCAACGCCGACAAGGCGCGCATCTCGCGCCAGCTGGTGACGCTGAAGAACGACGTACCTATGAAGGAGGGGCTGGACGAGCTGGTCCTGCATGAACCGGACGGCCCGAAGCTGATCGGCTTCCTGAAGACGATGGAGTTCACCACGCTGACGCGCCGCGTCGCCGAGGCGACCGCGACCGAGATCGGCGACGTCCAGGCTTCCGCCGTCACCGTCGAGCGCGCCGATGCCGCGCATGGGCCCGATGTCGGGGCCGGCGCTCCGCCGAGACAGGCAGCAGCCTCATCAAACGGCGCCGCGAAGCCGGCGGTAAGGGGCGAGGACGCGCCGCCGCAGGGCGACACCCCATCCCTCCTCTCGGCGCTGCGGCTGGAGCAGGCGACGGCGCGCAAGATCGATCCCTCGGCCTATGGCGCCATCCGCGATGCGGCGGCGCTCAAGGCCTGGATCGCCGAAGCCCGCGACGCCGGCATCCTTGCGCTCGATGCCGAGACCTCTTCGCCCGACCCCATGCAGGCCGATCTCATCGGCATTTCCATGGCGATCGCGCCCGGCCGCGCCGTCTATGTGCCGCTCGCCCACAAGAGCGGCAATGGCGACCTGCTCGGCGGCGGCATGGTGGAGAACCAGATCCCCGTCCGCGACGCGTTGGCGCTGTTGAAGCCACTGCTTGAGGACCGTTCGGTCCTCAAGATCGTGCAGGACATGAAATACGACATCGTCGTGATGAGCCGGCACGGCATCGAGGTCGGTCCGTTCGACGACACGATGTTGATCTCCTACGTCCTCGACGCCGGCACCTCGGGCGGCCACGACCTCGCCTCGCTGTCGGAGAAGTGGCTTGGTCACGCGCCGTCCTCCAAGAAGGAACTTGCCGGCTCGGGCAAGAATGCCATCGGCTTCGACCAGGTCGATATCGACCGCGCCACCGCCTATGCCGGCGAGCAGGCCGACTTGGCGCTGCGGCTGTGGCAGTTGCTGAAGCCGAGGCTGGCCGCCAAAGGCCTCGTTTCCGTCTACGAGCGGCTGGAAAGGCCGCTGGTGCCCGTGCTTGCCCGGATGGAACAGCGCGGCATCTCGGTCGATCGCCAGATCCTGTCGCGGCTGTCCGGCGAACTGGCGCAGGGCGCCGCGCGCGTCGAGGAGGAAATCTACGGGATCGTCGGCGAGCGCATCAACATCGGCTCGCCGAAGCAGCTCGGCGACATCCTGTTCGGCAAGATGGGCCTGCCCGGCGGCTCGAAGACCAAGACCGGCCAGTGGTCGACCTCGGCCCAGCTGCTTGAGGACCTCGCCGCCGAAGGCCACGAGCTGCCGCGCAAGATCGTCGACTGGCGCCAGCTGACCAAGCTCAAGTCGACCTATACCGACGCGCTGCCGGGCTTCATCAATCCCGGCACCAACCGCGTCCACACCTCATATGCGCTCGCAGCGACGACGACCGGGCGACTGTCGTCCTCCGATCCCAATCTGCAGAACATCCCGGTGCGCACCGCCGAAGGCCGCAAGATCAGGACCGCCTTCATCGCCGAAAAGGGCCACAAGCTGGTCTCGGCCGACTACAGCCAGATCGAATTGCGCGTGCTTGCCCATGTCGCCGAGATCCCGCAGCTCAAGCAGGCTTTCGCCGACGGCGCCGACATCCACGCCATCACTGCCTCCGAAATGTTCAACGTGCCGGTCGAGGGCATGCCTTCGGAGGTGCGCCGGCGCGCCAAGGCGATCAATTTCGGCATCATCTACGGCATCTCGGCCTTCGGCCTCGCCAACCAGCTGTCGATCCCGCGCGACGAGGCCAGCGCCTACATCAAGCGCTATTTCGAACGCTTCCCGGGCATCCGCGACTATATCGAGGAAACCAAGGCCTATGCGCGCGAGCACGGCTTTGTCGAAACGATCTTCGGCCGCCGCATCCACTATCCGGAGATAAGGTCGTCCAACCCGTCGATCCGCGCCTTCAACGAGCGCGCCTCGATCAACGCCCGGCTGCAAGGCACCGCCGCCGACATCATCCGCCGCGCCATGGTGCATATGGAGGAGGCGCTGGACAAGGCGAAGCTCTCCGCCCGCATGCTGTTGCAGGTGCATGACGAGCTGATCTTCGAAACGGTGGAAGCGGAGGTCGAAGCGACGATTCCCGTCGTGCGCCGCGTGATGGAAAACGCGCCGATGCCGGCCGTCTCGATGTCGGTGCCGCTGCATGTCGACGCGCGGGCCGCCAACAATTGGGACGAGGCGCATTAGGCGGCATGCCGAGAGGCGCCGCGATCCGTCGCCCCCCTCTCTGTCCGGCAGGACAGAGAGGGGGGCTTTGCGCCGGCCTTAAAAAGGCTAAGTCGTATAGAGCTAAGCGGCTTCGGCCCGACACTTGGCGCAAACCCCACGAAACTCGATCACCGCCTTCTTGGCCGCGAATCCCGTCGAGCGCACCCACTCGTCCAGCCGGTGGTCGACATCGTGGTCGGACATCTCCGTCACCTGGCCGCAATTGTCGCAGATGGCGAAGGCCGTCATCGAATGGCTGTGGTCGTGCGGCTCGGCGCAGGCGACGAAGGAATTGAGGCTTTCGAGCCGGTGCACGAAGCCGGACTTCACCAGCGTGTCGAGCGCCCGGTAGACCTGCAGCGGGGCGCGGAAACCGCGCTCACGCAACTGGTCCAGCAGCGTATAGGCGCTGAGCGGCCCGCTGGACGCCTCGAGCTTCTCGAGCACGCAAAGCTGGTTCTTGGTCAGCGCATCTCTTGCCGTCATCTTGTTCGCCCAATCGACGCTTTGCACGCGCGACCGCATGCCAAGGACTTCAATTTCCCCTGAGATAGCGACGAACGACTGATTTTGCCACTGTTTCCGCAGCGCGTCTCTTCAGGCACAGGTCGGGCGAGATGGTTCGCCGGCTAAGCGCTACTTGCGCGGCGGCCCCTTGCGCTCGGCCGAAGCCGCCCACAGGTTGATGTCGGACTCGCGCGCATAAGTGTCGATCTCGGCAAGCTCGGCGTCGGAGAACTCGAGCGCCTTGAGCGCGCCGACGCAATCCTCGACCTGTTCCGGCCGGCTGGCGCCGATCAGTGCCGTCGTCAGCCGGCCCTTGCGCAGCACCCAGGCCAGCGCCATCTGCGCCAGCGTCTGGCCGCGGCGGCCGGCAACGGCGTTGAGCGCCTTGATGTTGGCGATCGACTTGTCGTTGATGAAGGCAGGCTTGAGCGACTTGCCTTGCGATGCACGGCTGCCATCGGGAATACCGCCGAGATATTTGTCGGTCAGCATGCCCTGCGCCAGCGGCGAGAACACGATCGAGCCGATGCCGAGCCCCTCCAGCGTGTCGAGCAGCCCGTCTTCCTCGACCCAGCGGTTGAGCATCGAATAGCTCGGCTGGTGGATCAGGCAGGGCGTGCCGAGCTGCCTCAATATGTCGGCCGCCTCGCGCGTGCGCTGCGAATTGTAGGACGAGATGCCGGCATAGAGCGCCTTGCCCGAGCGCACCGCGTGGTCGAGCGCGCCCATCGTTTCCTCGAGCGGTGTCTCGGGGTCGAAACGGTGCGAATAGAAGATGTCGACATAGTCGAGCCCCATGCGCTTGAGGCTCTGGTCGAGGCTGGCCAGCACATACTTGCGGCTGCCCCATTCGCCATACGGGCCGGCCCACATCTCGTAGCCGGCCTTGGTCGAAATGATCAGCTCGTCGCGATAGCCTGCGAAATCGCTGCGCAGGATCTCGCCGAACGCGGTTTCCGCCGAGCCGGGAGGCGGGCCGTAATTGTTGGCGAGGTCGAAATGCGTGATGCCGAGGTCGAAGGCCTTGCGCACGAGCGCCTGCTTGGTCTTGTGCGGCGTGTCGTTGCCGAAATTGTGCCACAGCCCGAGCGAGATCGCCGGCAGCTTCAGGCCGGACCGCCCGCAGCGGTTGTAGATCATCTTCTCGTAGCGGTTCTCGGCGGCGACATAGGGCATGGGGGAATCCTCAGGATACAAGCGGCGCAGAGATCGCCACCAGATAAATTGAATCGATGCTTGCCCCTAATCATTACCCTCTCCCCGCCGGAACGGGGAGAGGGGTCGCCACCTACTTTTTCTTCGCCAGCAGCGCCTTCGCGTCCTTGACGCCGAGCGCGGCCGGCCGCTCGCAGCTCGTCTGCATGGCGACATATTTGCCGCTTTCGCCGGAACGCAGGATGCCGGTCATCACATCGACGGCGTGCAGCGCCAGCTCCATCGAGCAGCGATGCGGCCGCCCTTCGCTTATGGCAACGGCCATGTCGGCGAGGCCGGCGGTGCGGTAGTTGGCCATCATGCCCTGGCCATGCATCTCGTTCGGCACACCGAACGGATGGTTCCATTTCGGCAGCTTCTTCACCGGCTTTGTGCCATTGGTGAAGCGCACCTCGCCGCCGAAGAAGTTCGGGTCCGGCACGAAGACGGTGCCCAATTCGCCATAGAGCTCCATCGGCGCGTGGCCGTGGCTCCAGACGTCCCAGCTGGTGTTGAGCGTGATCACCGCGCCATTGGCGAATTCGAGCAGCGCATGGATGGTGGTCGGCGTATTCACCGGGATTTTCTCGCCTGCGCGCGGCTGCGAGCTGATGGTGCGCTCCTTGGCCGGCGTCGTCGCGAAAGCCGCCACCTGCTTCACCGGCCCGATCAGCTGGATCAGGTTGGTGACATAATACGGCCCGATGTCCAGCACCGGACCGGCGCCCGGCTGGAAGAAGAAGTCCGGGTTGGGGTGCCAGTGCTCCATGCCATGGCCCATCACATGGCAGGTGCCGCTGGTGATCGCGCCGAGCTTGCCGCTGTCGATGAGATCGCGCACCAGCTGGTGCGCGCCGCCGAGGAACGTATCCGGGGCCGAACCGATGCGCAGGCCTTTCTTCTCGGCCCGTTTCTTGAGATCGAGCCCTTCCTCGATCGACAGCACGAACGGCTTTTCCGAATAGACATGCTTGCCGGCGTCGAGCACCGCTTTCGACACTTCATAGTGCACGGCCGGGATCGTCAGGTTGACGATGATGTCGATCTCGTCGTCCTTGAGCAGGTCGTCGACCGTCTCGGCGCGCAGCTTGAACTCCTTTGCCCGCGCTTTCGCGGCATCCATGTTGATATCCGCGCAGGCGCGCATCTTGATGCCGTGGAACAGCGGCGACAGCGAGAAATACGCCTTCGATATGTTGCCGCAGCCGATGACGCCGACGCCAAGTTTCTCTGCCATTTCGATTACTCCTGCCAGCTCTTGGCTGCCGCGATCGATCGCCGGGCATAGCGCTCGATGTCGTTGGGGTTGTCCTGCTCCATGATGAAATACTGCGCCGCGCTCTTGGCGCGCAATGTCTTGAACAGGCCCGCCCAGTCGATCGTGCCGTGGCCGACATCGGACCAGCCGTCCTCGTCGAGCCCCTCGCCGGGCTTGGCCATGTCCTTGACGTGGACGGCGACGATGCGCTTGCCGTGCTTTTCGATCCAGGGCAGCGGATCGGCGCCGCCGCGCACCACCCAGGCGACGTCCATCTCCCAGCCGATATCAGGTGCGGCGGACAGGATGTGGTCCTGCGGCAGCGAGCCGTCGGCAAGCGCCTTGAATTCGAAATCGTGGTTGTGCCAGGCAAAGCCGTAGCCGGCCTTCTTGGCGGTCTCGCCCACCTTGGCCAGACGCTCGCCGAAGCCGCGCCAGCCGGCGGCGTCGGACGGGCGCTGGTCGGGCATCAGATAGGGGCAGATCATGAGCTTGATGCCGAGCGCATCGGCGATTTTGCGCACGCCGTCGAAATCGTTCTCCAGCGCGTCGATCGAGAAATGCCCGGTCGGCATCGCAAGCCCGTTCTTGTCGAGCTCGGCGCGAAAAGCTTTCGGGTCGTCATAGACGCCGCCAAAGCCTTCGACCTGTTTGTAGCCGAGCTCGCCGAGCATTTTCACCACGTTGTTCCATGGCTGGAAATTGCGGGCGCTGTAGAGTTGGAATGACCAGTTCATCTGTCCTGTCCGTTCTGCTTGGGGGATGATTTTTCGGGAGTTAGAGGCGGCTGTCGGTCTCGGCGTCGAACAGCGAAGCGCGCGCCGGATCGAAGCCGATGCGGATCGCATCGCCGTTGTGCAGCGTTTTGTCGGCTTCGACGCGGAAGGAAAGGATTTGGCCGCCGAGCTTTGTCCATACCAGCGTGTCAGAGCCCATCGGATCGACGATCTCGACGGTGGACTCGGCGGTGAACGGCATGGCCCTCGCCGCTTCGCCGAAAGCAATATGCTCGGGCCGGATGCCGAAGACGCAGGGCTTTGCGGCGCGCCCTCCGTCGCTGTCGAACTGATAGCGGGCGAGCGGCACCGACATGCCGTCGGCCTCGAACACCGGCGCCTCGCCCGCTTCGAGCCGCCCCTTGAGAAAATTCATCGCCGGCGAGCCGAGGAAGCCAGCCACGAAGCGGTTGACGGGGCGGTTGTAGATCGTCTGCGGCGCGTCGAGCTGCTGGATCACGCCGCCCTTCATCACCGCGATGCGGTCGGCCAGCGTCATCGCCTCGATCTGGTCGTGGGTGACATAGATCATCGTGTTCTTGAGCCTGCGATGCAGAAGCTTGATCTCGACGCGCAGCTCGGAACGCAGCTTGGCATCGAGATTGGAGAGCGGCTCGTCGAACAGGAAGACGTCGACGTCGCGCACCAGCGCACGGCCGATCGCCACGCGCTGACGCTGGCCGCCCGAAAGCGCCGAGGGCTTGCGCTGCAACAGCGGGCCAATCTGCAGGATCTCGGCGGCGCGGGCGATGCGTTTGGCGATCTCCTCCTTCGGCACGCCGGCGACACGCAGGCCGAAGGAAAGGTTCTTCTCCACCGTCATCTGCGGATAGAGCGCGTAGGACTGGAACACCATGCCGATGCCGCGGTCCTTCGGCTCTTCCCAGGTGACGTTCTTGCCCTTGATGAAGATGCGCCCGTCCGAAATGTCGAGCAGGCCGGCTATGCAGTTGAGCAAGGTCGACTTGCCGCAGCCGGACGGGCCGAGCAGCACGATGAACTCGCCCTCGGCGACATCCAGGTTGAGTGTCTGCAGCACCGAGACGGCGCCGAAATTGAGCGACAGGTCCTGGATCGAAACGCTTGCATTGGCGATTTCAGCTTCCATCATCATCCTTTCACCGCGCCGGCGGCGATGCCGCGCACGAAGAGCTTGCCGGAAATGAAGTAGACGATGAGCGGAACCAGCCCGGTGAGGATGGTCGCGGCCATGTTGACGTTGTATTCCTTCACGCCCTGCACCGAGTTGACGATGTTGTTGAGCTGCACCGTCATCGGATAGGTGTCGGGGCGCGTGTAGACGACGCCGAACAGGAAGTCGTTCCAGATGCCCGTCACCTGCAGGATGATGGCGACGACGAAGATCGGCAGCGACATCGGCAGCATGATGCGCAGATAAATGCCCCAGAAGCCGGCGCCGTCGACGCGCGCCGCGCGGAACAGTTCCTCCGGCATCGAGGTGAAGTAGTTGCGGAAGAGCAGCGTCAGGATCGGCATGCCGAAGATCGAATGCACGATCACCAGGCCGGTCAGCGAGCCGTAGATGCCGATCTCGCGCAGGATGATGACGATCGGATAGATCATCACCTGGTAGGGGATGAAGGCGCCGACGATCAGGATGATGAAGAAGGTGTCGGCGCCCTTGAAACGCCAGTTGGCCAAGGCATAGCCGTTCACCGAGGCGATCGCGATCGAGAGCAACACCGACGGCACCGTGATGCGCACCGAATTCCAGAAGCCGCGCGAGAGCCCGTCGCAATTGAGCCCTGTGCACGCTGTCGCCCAGGCTTTGACCCAGGGCTCGAAGGTGATCTCCACCGGCGGCGAGAAGATGTTGCCGAGGCGGATCTCCGGCATGCCCTTCAGCGACGTGACGATCATCACGTAGAGCGGCAAGAGATAATAGAGCGCCACGACGATCAGCGTGCCGTAGAGGAAGATGTTGCGGCGCGACAGCACGTGCCGCGGCTTCGGCCCACTCGGGCCGGCATCGCGCCTGAGCGCTTGCGCGCTGGTGGACACGGAGGCGACGTCAGCCACGCTTCTTGCCTCCGAATTCGAGATAGGCCCAGGGCACGATGACGATCACCACCGACAACAGCATCATGGTCGAGGCGGCAAACCCCTGGCCGAGATTCTGGGCGAAGAACATGTAGTCGTAGACGTATTTCGCCGGCACTTCGGAGGCGATGCCGGGACCGCCGCTGGTCTGCGCCACGACCAGGTCGTAGACCTTGACGATGCCGGCGGCGATGATCACCAGCGTGGTGATGAAGACCGGCCGCATCATCGGGATGACGATGAAGAGATAGGTCTTCCAGGTTGGAATGCCGTCCACCCTCGCCGCCTTCCAGATGTCCTCGTCGATGCCGCGAAGGCCGGCGAGCATCAGGCACATGATCAGGCCCGTGCCCTGCCACAGAGCCGCGATCGAAATGCCGTAGATGACGATGCTGGAATTGTAGAGCGGGTCGAAGCTGAAGCTCGTCCAGCCGAGGTCGCGCACGACGCGCTGGACGCCGAAATCCGGATTGAGCAGCCATTGCCAGACCAGCCCGGTGACGATGAAGGACAGCGCGAAGGGATAGAGGAAGATCGTGCGGAACGTGTCCTCGAAGCGGATCTTCTGGTCGAGCAGGGCTGCAAGCAGGAAGCCGATGACCAGCGAGAACACCAGCGAGATGACGCCGTAGATCAGAAGATTCTCGATCGACACCAGCCAGCGCGATGTCGACCAGAGCCGGTGATACTGGTCGAGCCCGACGAAATTGAGCCGCGGCAAGAGCTTCGAATTGGTGAAGGAGTAGAGAACCGTCCACGCCGTGCCGCCGACGAACACCACAAGCGCAGTGAGCACCATCGGGATCGATGCGACCTTGGCGTTCAGGTTACGGAAAAGCTGGTTAGGGCGTTCGCTGTTGCTCATCTCGGCAGCCGGGCTGGGACAATGAGGACGTCATGCTCCCGACCCCCGATAGGCTGGGGCCGGGAGCGGGCGGGGGCGCCGGTTGTCAGTCCGCCGAACCGATGATCTCGGCGAAGCGCTTCTGCGCCTCTTCGACGGTCATGTCGGGCTTGGCGAAGAACTCGGAGAATAGGTCTTCCTTCTGCTTCTGGGTGTCCTGTGAAAGCAGTTGGTCCGTCCACGGCATGACCGCGCCCTTGGCGAGGATGGCGAGGCCCTTCTTCATGCAATCGTTGGCCGTGCCGAGGTCGACGTCGCCGCGCACCGGCAGCGAGCCCTTCTTGAGGTTGAAGGCAACCTGGGTCTTCGGATCGAGCAAGGTCTCCGCCAGAACTTCCTGGGCCTTGGCCTTGTCGGCATCCTTGAGCAGCGGGAAGTAGAAGGCGTCGCCGCCGGTAGCGATGACTTCGTTCAGGCCGAGGCCGGGCAGGCAGGTATAGTCCTTGCCGGCGGTCTTGCCGGCGACCTGGAACTCGCCCTGCGCCCAGTCGCCCATGATCTGGCCGGCAGCCTTGCCGGTGATGACCAGATTGGTCGCCTGGTTCCAGTCCTGCACATTGGTGTTCTTGGCCATCTTGCGGGCGTCGTCCGCCGCCTTGAACACCTTGGCGATCTCCGGACCGGCCGCAAAGGTGGCGTCCTTGTTCTTGTAGACCTTGAGGAAGGTGTCAGTGCCGCCAACAGCGGCCATCAGCACGTCGAAGGCGCCGGAAGCCTGCCAGGGCTGCCCGCCGACGGCGAGCGGAATGATGCCTGCCTTTTCCAGCGCCGGCGCGTCCGCCACGAATTCATTCCAGTCCTTCGGCAGCGGCAGGCCGGCCTTCTGGAAGGCCTCGTTGGACAGCCACAGCCACTGCCAGGATTGGATATTGACCGGCACGCAATAGATCTTGCCGCCGATGGTGCAGCTGTCGAGCAGGCTCTTCGGCCGCACGACCTCGGTCCACTTGCCCTTGGTGGCGATGTCGGTGAGGTCGCGCATCAGCCCGGCCTGCACCAGTTCCTCCGCCTGCCGGCCGTGGTTGAACTGCGTGGCGCCCATCGGATCGCCGCCGGTGATGCGGCTGATCATGATCGGCCGCGCCGTGCCGCCGGAGCCCGCAATGGCGCCGTCGACCCAGTGATTGCCTGTCGCGTCGAATGCCTTGGCAAGCTCGGCAACCGCCGCCGCCTCGCCGCCGGAAGTCCACCAATGGGTGACTTCCAGGTCGGTCGCGGCCGCCGGGCCGGCGAAGTTGAACGCAACCGTCGCGGCAAAGGCGGCAGTCATGAATTTGTATCGCATTTCGGCTTCCTCCCAGAATCTGAAACGTTACAGATTTTCGATACGGCAAATGGACTGCATAGGCAACCCCTCGCCTCAAAACCAATCAAGATTTTTTCGAGGCCCGAACAAAATCTCTCTTCTGGGATGGCAATGCCAACGTCGGAACAGTCGTTTGGTAGCAAAACCCAGCCTGAAGCCGAGATTTCTTTGTGATTCCAGAGACTTTCGGTTCGCCTCCGCAGCGCAATGGAATGCTTCCGGCCCTGCCGGCCGCTCACGAAGATTGGCAACCTGTAACGTTTCAGTATATTGAACCAGGCGACATGCTGAAGGTCGCGCAATTGTCAACGCCGCACGATTGCCGGCCGGCCTTGCGGCTGCTATGCGCCTGACGGGCGGGACGAATGGATAGACGGGTAACGAAGAAGGGCGACGACGACACGTCGGGCAAGGAGCGGCCGACTCTGAAGACGCTTGCCTTCATGACCGGACTTGGCGTCACGACGGTCTCGCGCGCGCTGAAGGATGCGCCGGAAATCGGCGCCGAGACCAGGCGCCGTGTCCAGCTCGTCGCCAAGCAGATCGGCTATCGCCCGAACCGCGCCGGCGTACGCTTGAGAACCGGCAAGACCAACGTCATCTCGCTTGTGCTGAACACCGAGCACGAGCTGATGAGCTTCGTTTCGGACATCATCTACGGCGTCACCGAGGTGATCGCCGACACGCCCTACCATTTGATCGTCACGCCCTATTCGCGCTCGCAGGATCCGCTCGACCCGGTGCGCTATCTGGTCGAGACGGGCTCGGCCGACGGCGTCATCATCTCGCGTACCCAGCCCAACGACCCGCGGGCGCGTTACATGCTGGAGCGCGGCATCCCCTTCGCCACCCATGGCCGCACCGACATGGGCCTGGTGCATCCCTATCACGACTTCGACAATTACGCCTTCGCCGGCGAAGCCGTGCGCTATCTCGCCGGCAGGGGCCGCAGCCGGCTTGCGCTGGTGACGCCGCCGGTCGGCCTCACCTATTACGGCCATACGCTGAACGGCTTTGCCGATGCGTTGAGCGAGGTGGGCGCCTCGGAGGTGCCATTCAACACCGTCTCCATCGACCAGTCGATCGAGCAGATCAGGATGCGGACTGCGCAGTTGATGCGGCGCAAGGACCGGCCGGACGGCTTCGTCAGCAGCGCCGCCGCCGCCACGCTCGCCATTGTGGCCGGCATCGAGGACGCCGGACTGAAGCTCGGCCGCGACGTCGACGTGGTCTCGAAACAATCGTCGGAACTGCTGCATCTGTTCCGGCGCGAGCTGCTGGTCGTCAACGAGAACTTCCGGCTGGCCGGCTTCGAACTCGCCAAGGCCGTGCTCGGCTGGATCGGCGGCGCTGATCCAGGCACGCTGCAATCGCTCAGCACGCCGAGCGAGGTCTTGCCCTATCGCGGTTAGCTCTGGTTCGTTGGAGATTGGCCGAAGCTCCTCAGCTTCGTCATTCCAGGGCGGAGCAGGAGCGAAGCTCCGTCGCGGAGACCCTGGAATCCATGCCGTGACCTTGGCCAGAAAACGCAGCGGAGCAGAATTCTGCTCGGTTGCGACACTCGGATGTCACGGAATGGATTCTAGGGTCTGCGCGCGTCGCTTCGCTCCTTGCTCCGCCCTAGAATGACGACCAAGCCTAGGCCGCTCCACTCCCCCACGGGCCGTGGAACGCCCCCTCTTCCCCGATGCGCTCAAAGCCATGCGCGCCGAAGAAATCGCGCTGCGCCTGGATGAGGTTCGAGGTGCCGCGTCTTTGGCGGTAGCTATCGAAATAGGCAAGCGCCGAGGACAGCGCCGGCACCGGCGAGCCAGCCTCGGAGGCGCGCGCCACGATGCGCCTCAGCGACGGATGCGCCTCCTTCATCATGGCGATGAAGGCCGGCGCCATCAAAAGGTTGGTGGACGCGCTGCCCGAGCCGAAGGCCTCGGCCATGGTGTCCAGCATCTGCGAGCGGATGATGCAGCCGGCGCGCCAGATCTTGGCGATGGTCGGCATCGGCAGGTTCCAGTTGAACTCCTTCGAAGCGCCGCTCATCACGGCAAAACCCTGCGCGTAAGCCGCGATCTTGCCGGCGAACAATGCGAGCTCCAGGTCCTTGAGCAGCGCGGCCCTGTCGCCCGCGATCTTTTCAACGCCGATATCGCCATAGGCCTTTTCCGCCGCCTGGCGCTCGTCCTTGATCGACGAGAGCACGCGCGCCGCGACCGCCGCCTCGATGGCCGTCGCCGGAATGCCGAGCTGCTGCGCCTCGATGACCGACCATTTGCCGGTGCCCTTCTGCCCGGCGCGGTCGAGGATGATGTCGACCACCGGCTTGCCGGTCTTCGCGTCGTCGGCGGCCAGCACTTTGGCGGTGATCTCGATCAGGTAGGAGTTGAGCCGGCCCTGGTTCCAGCCGTCGAAGACCTTGCCGATCTCCTTGGGCGCCATACCGAGCCCGTCGCGCAATATGCCGTAGATCTCGGCGATCATCTGCATGTCGGCATATTCGATGCCGTTGTGGATGGTTTTCACGAAATGCCCGGCGCCGTCATGCCCGAGCCAGGCGGCGCAGGGCTCGTCCTTGAACTTGGCGGAAATCGCCGTCAGCACGTTCTCGACGCGCTTCCAGGATTCTTCGGTGCCGCCGACCATGATCGACGGACCGTGACGCGCGCCTTCCTCGCCGCCCGAAACGCCCATGCCGATGAAGGTCAGGCCCGAGCCGGACAGCTCCGAGAAGCGGCGCATCGTGTCGCGGAAATTGGCGTTGCCGGCGTCGATGACGATGTCGTTGTTGGAGAGCACGCCGCGCAGTGCCGCGATCTGCTCGTCGACCGGCTTGCCGGCCAGCACCATGATGATGATCGGCCGCGGCGGCCGGATCGCCGCGGCGAGTTCCTCCAGGCTGTAGCACGGGACGACCATGTCCTTCAGCGAACCGGCGCTCTCGACGAAGGCGTCGGTGCGCGATGGCGTGCGGTTGAAGACGGCGATGCGGTGCCCGTGCTCGGCGATGTTGAGCGCCAGGTTGGAGCCCATCGTGCCAAGGCCGATCAGGCCGATTTCGGCTTTTTCCATCGTTTCTTCCCTACTTCCGGATGCTTGTTGCAGGTCGTGTTTATGGACGATGATTGACGGGCCTTGGCGACGACGTCAACCGCCTCTCCGATTTGTGTCGCGTTAGCGCTGAGTGAGATTCAGGCCAGGCCGAGCCGAGAATGGTGGGTTTCGAGAACCGGAGCGGAGCGTACTTAAGTACGTGAGCACCGGAAGCGCAAAAAACCGCCGTTCGTAGGCCGGCCTCACCTGAATATCACTCAGCGCGAATATCGATCGGCGCCTCTATCTTCACAATGTCGAAGTCCGAGACGAGGATATCGAGCCGCGCTGTCCAGCGGCCCGGTATCGGGATGACAAGATTATCGATGCGCCAGGTGCCGTCGCCGGGCTTTGTCGCCGGCCGCTTGATCGGCTCGATGCCGGAATCCGGCTTCGACAGCACCAGCGTCACCGCCTTGGCGTCCAGCGGTCCGAAATCGCCGGTCATGATCATTATCGAAGCGGCGACCTCGCCCGCGTGGCCGGGCATGACGCTGAGATCGGCCATCGCCTTCAGCGTGTGGATGTGGATCGACACCGGTTGCGCGGCGGCGATCGCCAGCGCGCGCGGCGGCGGGGTGAAGCGCCAGCCGGCGGCGACGCCGAAGATGGCAAGCACGATGAAAACCTCGATGCGGATGGAGCGCGCCAGCCGTCGCTGCACCTCCGTGTCGCCTGCCTCGGCGGGCGCGGTCAATGTCCAGCGGTTGACCGCGGCAAGCGTGAACAGGAAGAGCAGCAGAGCCAGCTTCAAGAGTAGCAGCCGGCCATAGGACGTATGGACCAGCGCCGCCGGCTGCTGCACCTGGATGATTGCCAGCATGATGCCGCTTGCGGCAAGCGCGATGACGACCGGCAGGATCGCGCGGGAGAAGCGCCGCAGAAAGGCTTTTGCTTCCGCGGGTTGCTGCCGCAGCGCTAGGCCGAGCGGCGCCAGCGAACCGGCCCAGAAGGCGATTGCGGCGCCATGCAGGAACACCAGCGGCCGCGTCAGCCATTGCGGCTCGGCGGCGCTGGCGTGGCCGCTCGCGGCGAGAGCGCCGCCGACACTGAGCAGTGCAGCACTTGCCGACAGCTTGCGAAGACCTGACGGCCCGGCAAGCGACAGCAGCGCGAGACCAAGCGCGATCACGCCTATCAGCACCGTCCAGACGAAGCTCGTCTCCAGCGCGGTCTTCCAGACAACCGGTGCCGCAAACCGGGCGAGCGGCGCGCCGAGCCCATCCAATCCCTGCAGGCCGAGCGATACCGGTGCGCCGGCCAGACCGAAAAGCAGCGCCGCGGTGACAAAGCGCTGGCCGCAACGCCGGTCCTCGGCCAGCCATGCAAGCGCGAACGCGCCGCCGACGCCGAGGAAGAGGCCGGCATAGAGAAACAGCCTGGCTGCCCAGATCGCCGCGCGCAACGTCCAGTCGACGGCTTCGGCCGCCACCGGCGCGGCACTTGGCGCACCTATGGAAAACAGCGCCGAACCGGCGACCGGATGGCCGTCGACCGACACCACTCGCCAGCTCAGCACATGCGTGCCGGATTTGAGCGTTTCAGGATTGTCGATCTCGACGGTCTGATCGTTGAGACGGAAGGATGTCAGCGCAATCTGCGAGCCGTCCGGCCGCACGAGCGTCAGGACCAGCGGCGAGACCGGCTCACTGAAGGTGAGTGAGAATTTGGCGGGACTTTGCGGCAGCACCGCGCCGTCGGCTGGATCGGTCGCGACCAGCGCCGCATGCGCAAGGGCGCGACCAGGCATGGCCAATACCGCCATCGCCATGAGCACCGCCACCAGCCAGGCAAGCGGGCCGGTATGCAGGTGGATCGTCGAGGAAGGCTGTGCTGCGTTCATGCCGTCATGACAGGAAATGGTGGCGCGCCCCGATGGAGCGCCACCGAAAGATCATTTCTTCGGCAGCAATTTGATGCCGGGCGCTGGAGTTTCCAAGGCGTCCTCATCCTGGCCCGTCGCCGGGATCTCGATCCAGCGATCGATCGCGTCGCCGCATTCCTGGACCACCGGAAAATAGAGCATCTGGCCGGCTGGTAGATCGGCCGCCAGCGAAGCGCGGAAGACAAACTCGTCATAGAACTCGTCGGGCAAATTGCCGCCGCTCCAGTCCACTTCCTTCACGCCGGTGGTCAGCGTCTCGCCATAGAGCTGGTAGGATTTCTCGTACCTGCCCTTCTTGGTCTGCAGTGTCCAGCCGGGCTTGGGCATCGGCTTCACCGCGATGACGCCTTCGGGGATCTGTACGCGCAGGGCGGTCGTCGCCTTGCCCTCGCAGCCATGCGGCACGCGCAGGACCGCCTTATAGGTGGAGTCGACAGCCGCTTCCTGCGTTTCAAGCGTGATGTGGGCGAGCGCGGCATTGGTCCCGAGCGCGCATAGCACGCCCGCCGCCAAAAGATACTTCCTCATGGATCGTCCCTCTGATTTCGAACTGGCGGATTACTCGGCGTGATCCATGTCCATATCGCCACTGCCGGTTTCGCCCATGCCTTCGACGGCAAACTCGACTTTGACGCTGCCGGCCTTCTCGAACGTCAGCGTCGCGGCGAATTTCTCGCCCTGCTTCGGCTGCCGCTTCAAGCCAGTGAACATCAAATGGTAGGCGCCCGGCTTCAGCGCGATCTTGCCGCCGGCCGGGATCTCCAGCCCGCCCTCGACCGGCCGCATGGTCATGACGCCGTCCTTGACGCCCATCTCATGCAGCTCGGCCTTGTCGGAGATCTCGGAGGAAATCGACAGCAGCCGGTCCGGCACGCTGCCCTTGTTGGTCACGGTGAAATAGCCGCCGGCCACCTTGGCGCCCGGCGGCGTCGCCCGCGACCAGGGATGCTCGATCTCGAGATTGCCGACCTTGAATTCATGCGCGATGGCGGCCGGAATGCAGGCCAAGAGAAGGACAACGAAAAGCGCGGCGAAGGCGAGACGCTGCCGCAAGCCGAGCTGCGGCTGACCGCGAAGGGCGAAGGCTCGCGCCTTGGGAAGAAGATTGGACATGGTTGCTCCATGGATAGGGAATCGCGCCGCAATGCGGTCGCGAGCAGTCTGATCATAGGATAGACAAGGCCGCGAAAGGTTCCGCGGATCAGCCGATTGCCGGCGGCGCGCGCGGATTGGCCGGCGAGCGATCGCGGGCGAAGTCGAGATGCTGGAAGGCCGGGGCCGCAAAAGCGAACGTCTCGGACGCCATCGCCCTGTGAAGCGCATTCGCTTCCGGCGGCGGTAGATGCGCCGTCGAGACCATGCTGCAGCCGAGCGAACAGCAGGCCGGCAGGTGTTGCTGATGGGGATCGCCGTCGGGGGGCTTTACAGCGCCTTCATGCGTGCAGATGACATTGCCGAAGGCGTCGAGCTGCGAAGACGCGCCGAAGGCGAACGCACCGAGAGAGGACTGAAGCAACAGAAGCAGCGCCGCGACGAACGCGGCCGGCATGCTCCATCGTTTCAGCCGGATATCCAATGCAAATCTCCCGGAAACTTGATCGACCCTAACATGGACGATGCGGCCGGAAAATCTGCAAAACCGCGCTGCGGCAACGCGGCGCGATGCGCCTGTTTTTATGGGTCTGTTGAGATTCAGGTCAGGCCGAGCCGAGAATGGTGGTTTCCGAGAACCGGCCTACGCCGGCCGTAGCCTTCCTAGAGCGGAGACCCTTATGAGGGCCTCGGCCGGCGAAGGCCGGAGCGGAGCGTACTTGAAGTACGGGAGCACCGGAAGCGCAGGAAGCCGCCGTTCGCAGGCCGGCATCACCTGAATATCAACAGACCCTCAGGCGGGCTGCGCCTGCCGTCCCTCGGGAATGGAGCTCAACAGCGTCTGGCGCGCCGACTTCAAATGCTTGCGGCAGGCGGCGTCCACCTTGCCGGGATCGCGCGATTTGAGCGCCGCGATATAGGCGAGGTGCTCCTGCACCGCGACCTCGTTGCGCTGGCGCTCCTCGGCCTTGTTCCACTGATAGTGGTAGTGGAAGATCATGGCGATGACATCGTAGAAGTCGACGATGAAGCGGTTGTGCGAGGCGCGGTGGATCAGCCGGTGGAGGCGCTCGTCGAGCTCGGAGAATTCGTTGAAGCGCGTGGCGATCTCGCTGGCGAGCTGGCGATGCTCGACCTCCAGCCCGTCGAGATCGGCCCAGACCGCGCTCTCCAGCGGTAGCGCGACAAACGCCGCCGCCGAGCGCAGCTCGAACATCTCGCGTATCTCGGTCAATTCGAGCGCGAAGGCGCGCGTGAAACCTTTCAGCACCCAATGGCTGTTGCGCCGTTTCTCGATCAGGCCGAAGCGCGAGAAGCGGATCAGGAACTCGCGCACGCTGGTGGTGCCGACGCCGATCTCGCGCGCCAGTTCCAATTCGTTGATCTGCATGCCGGCCTCGGCGCCACTGGCAAGCAGCCGTCGCATGAAGGAACGCTCGATGATCTCGGCCAGCGTGTCGGTCTCTTCCTCCGGGAAGAAATCCTCCGGCCGCGGCGCCCTGAGCACCGTCTTGCTGCGCTTGTTCCAGGCGATCAGCCCGGTCTCTTCCATGCGGGTAAGGATGCTGCGCACCGTGGTGCGGCTGACGCCGAGCAACGTGCCGAGCTCGGGCTCGGAGGGCAGGCTTTTGGATTCATCGAGCAGCCGCAGACAGCGGTTGAAGGCGTCCTTGTAGACGTTGTTGCTCTTCGACATTCCCTGCCCCGTTGCCTCGCCGGCGCTTGCGACGGCCGACTTGAGGCGCAATTATGGTGCGTTCCTAGCTCAAGCTTCCGAAAACAGGAAAGGTTTTCGCCGGCTTGCCAAACGGACACCCGCGCCGCCAGAGGGCGCGCGCTGTCCGCGACGAAAAAACAATTGACGCAAAAATGTTTTTTCCCGATAAAAGACATTACCTTTAAACGGGCGCGAGTCAATCCGCCCGCCTTCCCAGGATCCACCCAGGACAGCCGCCCGTGACCATTGCCAACACCATCCTTCTCTCACCCTCCGACAATGTCGCCGTCGCCAATGGGCGTATCGAGATTGGATCGCCCTTGCCGGGCGGCGCCGCCGCGACCGCCGTGATCGAGCCTGGCCACAAGGTGGCGATCAAGCCGATCGCCGCGGGCGAAGCGGTGGTGAAATACGCACAGGCGATCGGCCGCGCCACGCAGGCCATCGCGGCTGGCGAGCATGTCCATTCGCACAATCTGGTTTTCGAGAGCGGCCGCTTGCCGGTGGTGCCGCCGAGCGAGGCAGAGCACGCCACCGAGGCCGACCGCAAGCGTACCTTCATGGGCTACCGCCGCGCCGACGGCCGCGCCGGCACGCGCAACTTCATCGGCATCATCGCCAGCGTCAATTGCTCGTCGACCGTTTGCCATGCCATCGCGGACGAAGCCAACCGCACGCTTCTGCCGAAATATCCCGGCATCGACGGCTTCGTGCCGATCGTGCACGGCCAGGGCTGCGGCATGAGCGCCACCGGCGACGGCATGATGGTTCTGCACCGCACTTTGGCCGGCTATGCGCGCCACCCGAATTTCGGCGGCATCCTGATGGTGGGCCTGGGCTGCGAGGTCAACCAGCTCACCCTTTATGGTCAGAAGGGCGTGGCGGCGGGAAAACGCCATTTCAACATCCAGGAAGCCGGCGGCTCGCGCAAATCCGTCGCGCGGGCGATGGGCGTGCTGGCCGAGATCGCCGAGGAGGTCGGCCATCTGCAGCGCGAGCCGATACCGGTCTCGGAGATCGTCGTCGGCCTGCAATGCGGCGGCTCGGACGGCATGTCCGGCATCACGGCAAATCCGGCGCTGGGCGCCGCCGTCGATATCCTGGCCGGCTGCGGCGGCATCGGCATCCTGTCGGAAACGACCGAGATCTACGGCGCCGAGCATCTGCTTGCCTATCGCGCCGCCTCGCCCGAGATCGCCGCCAAGCTCGACGGCTTCGTGAAGTGGTGGGAGGACCATACCGCCAAGCACGGCGCCTCGATCGACAACAACCCATCGCCCGGCAACAAGCGCGGCGGCCTGACCACGATCCTCGAGAAATCGCTGGGCGCGGTCGCCAAGGGCGGCCAGACGCCGCTCAACGGCGTCTTCGGTTATGCCGAGAAGGTTTCGGGCAGCGGCCTGGTGTTCATGGACACGCCCGGCTACGACCCGGTCTCTGCCACCGGCCAGGTCGCCGGCGGCGCCAATGTCATCGTCTTCACCACCGGCCGCGGCTCCTGCTTCGGTTGCCGGCCGACGCCGTCGATCAAGGTCGCCACCAATTCGACCATGTATCACCAGATGGAAGAGGATATGGACGTCAATTGCGGTGTCATCGCCTCGGGCGAGAAGACCATCGCCGGCATGGGCCGCGAGCTCTTCGAGCTGATCATCGAGACGGCGTCCGGCCGCAAGACCAAGAGCGAGGCGTTCGGTTATGGCGACAACGAGTTCGTTCCCTGGCATCTCGGCGCGACGCTCTAGATCACGGACAACACGGCCACCGACGACGGGACCGGGGCAACCTTCCCGATCCTGCGATTTGGCTAGGGAATGAATATTCCACATTGACAGGATAATGGAATTAATGTTCCATGTTCAAGGGAGGAACGGAAGCGCGCTCGTATGCTGCCTGGGAGGGGAAGCCGGCTGAAGCCGACCAAACCCTATCCGGCAACACGTAAACGGCACCAGACACCGCTTGCATCGGCCACTGCGATGCACTATCAAAAAACGGCATCTGTTTTTTATTGATAAAGTTCTGTTTGGCTCGCGCCTATCCAGATGGAGCTTCCGTAAACCTTCACCAGGCGATTTTAGGGAGGAACCTAATGAAATTCGTGACCAGCCTTCTCAACCGCCGCGCCTTCGTGGCCTTGGCCGCCGCATCGATGCTCGCCGGCACGCTGCATTCCGCCCCTGCCTCGGCGGCCGACGTGACCATTCCGATCATCGTCAAGGACACAACCTCCTTCTACTGGCAGATCGTCCTGGCCGGCGCCCGCAAGGCGGGCAAGGATCTCGGCGTCAACGTGCCGGAACTGGGCGCGCAGGCGGAGACCGACGTGAACGGCCAGATCTCGATCCTCGAAAACGCCGTCGCCGGCAATCCGGCCGCGGTCGTCATCGCGCCGACCGAGGCCAAGGCGCTCGGCAAGCCGATCGACGAGGCCGCATCCAAGGTCAAGGTCATCGGCATCGATTCCAGCGCCGACTCCAAGGCCTTCACCTCCTTCCTCACCACCGACAACGTCCAGGGCGGCCGCGTCGCGGCTGACGGTCTGGCCGCCGCGATCGGCGCCGCCAATGGCGGTAAGGTCGAGGGCAAGGTTGCCCTGATCACCGCGCTCCCGGGCGCCGGCTCGCTCGAGCAACGCGCCCAGGGCTTCAAGGAACAGCTCAAGGCCAAGTATCCGGGTCTCGAGCTCGTTGCCGACAAATACGCCGACGGCCAGGCGACCACCGGTCTCAACATCGCGACCGACCTGATCACCGCCAATCCGGATCTGAAGGGCATATTCGCCTCCAACCTGATCATGGCGCAGGGCGTCGGCCAGGCGATCGCCGAGAACAACCTTGCCGGCAAGGTCGGCCTGATCGGTTTCGACAGCGACGAGAAGCTGATCAAGTTCCTCAATGACGGCGTCATCTCCGGCCTCGTCGTCCAGGACCCGTACCGGATGGGCTATGACGGCATCAAGACCGCGCTCGCCGCATCGAAGGGCGAGAAGGTCGAGGCCAATGTCGACACCGGCGCCAACCTGGTCACCAAGGCCAACATGAAGGACCCGAAGATCGACGCGCTGCTCAATCCGAAGCTCAAGTGAGATCTTCACGACAGTCGTTTCCGGGGCTTCGCGCCCCGGAAACATCCGCCGCGGCGGCTTGGAAATTCGACGCCTTACGTTAGCTTGCGTTCAAGGTGCGCGATCAAGACGCATCGCTGCGGATCCAACAGTTGAGATCAATCTGGGAGGATTGTCATGACGTCGACGGCGCAGGAACTGCATCCGCACCCCACGCTGGAGCCTGGCAGGACGATCCTCGAGCTCAACGGCCTCGAAAAGCGCTATCCCGGCACGCACGCATTGAAGCCCGTGCACCTTGCCTTCAAGGCGGGCGAGATCCACGCCATTGTCGGCGAGAACGGCGCCGGCAAGTCCACCCTCATCAAGCTTCTGACCGGCGTCATGCCGCGCACCTCGGGCGAGGTCGTCTGGGAGGGCAAGCCGGCGGCTTTGGCAACACCTCATGAAGCGATGGCGCTCGGCATCAACGCCGTCCACCAGGAGGTGGTGCTGTGCCGCCACCTCACGGTCGCCGCCAACATGTTCCTCGGCGAGGAGGAGTCGCGCTTCGGCATCCTTCAGCAGCGCGCCATGGTCAAGGACGCACAGAAGATCATCGACGATCTCGGCTTCGACCTGCCGGCGCATGTCGTTCTCGGCGACCTCACCATCGGCCAGCAGCAGCTGATCGCCGCCGCCCGCGCCACCGTGCGCGGCACGAAATTCCTGATCTTCGACGAGCCGACCGCCTACCTCACCCGCAAGGAGGCCGACCAGCTGTTCACGCTGATCCGCCGGCTGAAGGGCGAGGGTGTCACCATCATCTACATCAGCCACCGCATGGAGGAAGTGTTCGAGCTCGCCGACCGCGTCTCCGTTCTGCGTGACGGCACCCTGGTCGGCACCCGCAACATCGCCGAGACCAACGAGCCCGAGCTGGTCAAGCTGATGATCAACCGCTCGATCGAGCAGATCTACCACAAGGAGCACTTCACGCTTGGTGCCGCGATCGTCGAAACGAAGAACCTCTCCGGCAAAGGCTTCGAGAATGTTTCTCTGACTGTCCGCGCGGGCGAGATCGTCGGCCTCTACGGCCTGATCGGCGCCGGCCGCAGCGAGTTCGTCACGACGCTTTACGGCCGCCACAGGAAATCGGCCGGCCAGATACTGTGGCAAGGCAAAGAGGTCCAGGTCAATTCCGAGCACGACGCAATCCGGCTCGGCATGGCGCTGGCGCCCGAAAGCCGCCGCGACCAGGGCCTGTGCCTCAATTTGCCGGTCGGCATGAACCTCAACCTGCCGATCTACAAGCGCATTTCGAGCAACCTTCTGATTTCCGGCGCCAAGGAGAAGGCCGAGGCCGACCGCCAGATCGCCGACCTGCGCATCAAGACGCCGACGCGCCATGCGTTGGCCTCGAGCCTGTCGGGCGGCAACCAGCAGAAGATCGTCATCGGCAAATGGCTGGCGCATGGCGCCAAGCTGTTCATCTTCGACGAGCCGACAGTGGGCGTCGATGTCGGCACCAAGGCCGAGATTTACCGGCTGTTCAGCGTGCTCTTGTCGAAAGGCGCCGGCATCATCCTGATCTCGTCCTATCTGCCCGAGGTCTATGAGCTCGCCGACACGCTGCATGTATTCCGGCGCGGCAAGCTGGTCGCCACGCATGGCTTCCGCACTGCCGATCACGAGGAAATTCTCACGCAGGCGCTCGCCGAGAAACAAGAAAAACAGGGAGGTCAAACATGAGCACCGAGGCCATCGCCGCCGAAAAACCCAAGCGCAACTACAACGCCCTGTTCGGGCTGACGCTGCTGGCGCTGCTGGTTCTCCTGTGGGTCATCCTGTCGGTCGCGACGTCGAGCTTCGCCTCGGCCAACAACATTTCGAATCTGCTGCGCCAGGGTTCGATGATCGCCATCCTCGCAGTCGGCCAGACCTTCGTCATCATCACCGGCGGCATCGATCTTTCCGTCGGCGCGGTGGTCGGCTTCTCCACCGTCATCGCCGCAATGCTGATCAATGCCGGCGTGCCGGTCTTCGCCGCTATCCTGATCACGCTTCTGGTCGGCGTCGCCATCGGCCTGTTCCACGGTTTCGGCATCGTCAAGATGGGCCTGCCGCCCTTCATCATCACTCTGGCGACGCTGACATCGCTGCGCGGCATCGGACTGCTGATGACCAACGGCAATTCCATCTCGATCAACAACGACGCCTTCCAGGAGTTCTCGCGCAATTCCTTCGTCGGCGTCCCCAATTTGTTCTGGATGGTGATCCTTGTCGGCATCCCGGCCTACATCTTCCTGCATCACAGCCGATGGGGCCGCTATCTGTTCTCGGTCGGCTCCAATGCCGAGGCGTCGCGTCTATCCGGCGTCAACGTGCAGCGCACCATCTATATGGCCTATACGCTGTCCGGCCTGTGCGCGGCCTTCGTCGGCGTCCTGCTGGCATCCCGCATCGGCATCGGCAATCCGACCCAGGCCGAAGGTTGGGAGTTGCAGGCGATCGCCTCGTCGGTGATCGGCGGCACCTCGCTCTTCGGCGCGGTCGGGTCGGTGCACGGGCCGCTGCTCGGCGCTTTCATCCTCGCCACCATCAACAACGGCGCCAACCTGCTCAACGTCAACGCCTTCTGGCAGCGCATCATCACCGGCGTGCTGATCATCGTCATCGTCTACTTCGACGGTCTGCGCCGTCGCGGCAAATGAATCCTCCCTGAAACTCCGCGCCGGCCCGGTTCGACCGAGGCCGGCGCTCTTTTTTGGATTGCCCATGAAAGCCGTTGTCTGCCGCTCGCCCGGCGAGCTTGTCCTCGAAGACCGCGCCGCCCCAGCTACGCCGCCGCCCGGCTGGGCGCGCGTCGCGGTCAGCCATGTCGGCATCTGCGGCACCGACTACCACATCTTCGAAGGCAAGCACCCCTTCCTGGCCTATCCGCGCATCATGGGCCATGAGGTTTCCGGCACCATCGTCGAGAAGGGCGAAGGCGTCGATCTCGCGGTCGGCGAGCCGGTGATCATCAACCCCTATCTTTCATGCGGCAAATGCATCGCCTGCCGGCACGGCAAACCGAATTGCTGCGTGAAGATCGAGGTGCTGGGCGTGCATCGCGACGGCGCCATGTGCGACGAGATCCTGGTGCCGGCGCAAAACCTCTACCCGACGAACGGCCTGTCGCTGGCCGACGCCGCGGCGGTGGAATTCCTGGCCATTGGCGCGCATGCGGTGCGCCGCTCGCTCGGTCAGTCCGGCCAGCGCACGCTGGTCATCGGGGCCGGCCCAATCGGCCTTGGCACGGCGATCTTCGCGCGCATCGCCGGGCTGGATGTCAGCCTGCTCGACATGAGCGCTGAACGTCTCGGCTTCGCCGAAAAGGAACTCGGCTTTGCCCCGCTGGACAGCTCGAAAGCGGCGGCCGCCGACCTGGTGCGGCAGGCAACCGGCGGCGAAGGATTCGACCTTGTGTTCGACGCGACCGGCAACACCCAATCGGTGCAGTCGGCCTTCGCCCATGTCGCGCATGGCGGCACGCTGGTGCTGGTCAGCGTCGTCAAGGACGACATCACCTTCTCCGACCCCGAATTCCACAAGCGCGAGATGACGCTGGTCGGCAGCCGCAACGCGCTGAAAGCCGATTTCGACCATGTCGCGGCCTCGATCCGCAACGGCTCCGTGCCGTTGAACAAGCTCGTCACCCATCGCACGACGCTCGACGGAACGCCGCGCGACCTCGCCAGATGGACGCATGAGAAATCGGGGCTGATCAAGGCGGTTATCGAGGTCGGCTGAGCGCCGGCACGGAGATCTCGGCTCTGGATTCCTGGCAAATCGCGGCATTGGCGATTGGCCGAAGCGTTTGTCCCTCGTCATCCGCGGGCGGAGCAAGGAGCGAAGCGACGCGCGCAGACCCGAGGACCCATTCCGTGACGCCAACGCGTTGCGACGATCCAGAATTCTGCTCCGCTGCGCTCTACGATTAAGATAACGGAATGAATCCCCGGGTCTGCGCTCCGCTTCGCGTCGCTCCGCCCGTGGATGACGACCGCTGGGGTTATCGCCCGGAATGAAGTCGGAGGACTAATCGCCGGCCGACAGCCTCAGCTCCACCCGCTCCGCGGGAAAGCGCGACTCCGCGAACTGGATCGGCTGGCCATCGAGCGTGACGTTGACGGCGACGGTGACCAGCACGATGGCGCCCGGCTGCAGATCGAGCGCTGCAAGGTCGTCGGCATCGGCATGACGTGCCGACAGCACGGTCGATTGCCGCAGATAATCGTTGATGCCGAAACGCTTGAGCGAGGCGGTGATCGATCCCGTTTCCGCCATTGCGTCCTCGATGCCGGCGAAGCGCTGGGCGTCGAACCAGGTCGTCGCGCGCGATACTGGATGACCATCGGCCTCGCCACGCGTCTCCAGGCAAATGACGGCCGCGCCCTTGGCGATGCCCAGCGCCTCGGCGATGCGCCGGCTGGCCGGCTCCGTGGATGATGACAAGAGCGCGATGTGCCGCTCGCTCGTCTGCCCCTGCAGCCCGGTCGAGAAGCGCGTGCGCGCACCGATCGGATAGGACAGCCGCTTGCGCGACAAGACAAAGGTGCCGCGTCCCTGCTCGGCCTTCAGCACGCCTTCCTGCACAAGTGCTGCGATGGCGCTGCGCACGGTGTGGCGGTTGACGCCATAACGTTCAGCCAGCGCGACTTCGGGCGGCAGCGCCGCATTCTCGGCGAAATCGCCGCTTGCGATCCCCTGCAATATCTTGTCGGCGATCTGCCGCCACAGCGACACGCCGTTGCGCCTTTCGATACTAGCCGCCAGTCCAGTCACCTATCGCCCCCAAGCATTTTTCCCGCCCTTGTCATCCACCCGTCATGGACTCCCGTTACGAGGTGAGTATAATTTGTATAGTTGTCTATATCAATAGACAAATTTATGCATGCAAGGAGCGATGCCATGCGAGGACAGGAAGCGCGCGAGCAGGCCGGGCGAAAGGCCTTGATGGCGACGCTGGCGCATGCCGCGGCCGATGAGATCGCCCGTCTGTGGAGCGAAGCGGGCCTGCCTTCTGAGGCGGAGCTTTTGCGCGGTCCGGAGACCGGTCTGGTGACGGTGCGCGGGCGGATCGGCGGCGGCGGCGCGCCGTTCAATGTCGGCGAGGCGACGGTCACCCGCGCCACGGTGCGGCTGCCCTCCGGCCAGGTCGGCCATTCCTATGCGCTCGGCCGCGACAAGGGAAAAGCAAAGCTGGCGGCGATCGCCGACGCGCTCTGGCAGGACCCGGCACATCGCGAAGCGGTCGAGACGAAGCTCGCCGCGCCCTTGCGCGCGGCGCTCGATGCGGCGCGCGAGACAAAGCGCGTCGAAACGGCGGCAACGAAAGTGGATTTCTTCACCATGGTGCGCGGAGAGGACTGATGAACATCGCCACGCAATCGATCGACGGCGGTTTCGCCGAGCCGGTCTTCAACGCCCAGGCCGTGTTCCGCGCCATTATGGATGCGATGGCGCGCCCCGGCACCGTCCAGGAGCTGCCGCAGCTCGCCCGTCCGCCGGCGCCTTTGTCGGCGACTGCCGGCGCCGTGGCGCTGGCACTCTGCGACAACGACACGCCGGTCTGGCTCGACCACGCGCTGCAGGCGGAGGCCTCGGTCAAGGCCTGGCTCGGCTTTCACACCGGCGCGCCTTTGGCCAACACGCCGGCCGACGCGCATTTCGCCTTTATCGCCAATCCGAAGGAGATGGCGGCGATCGACGGTTTCTCGCAGGGCACGCAGGAATATCCCGACCGCTCGACGACGCTGATCCTGCTCACCAGCGATCTCGGTTCCGGCCCGACGCTGCTGCTCGAAGGCCCCGGCATCGAGAAGACGGCGATGATCGCGCCGACCGGCATGCCGCGCCATTTCGTCGAGCAGTGGAAGCAGAACAACCAGCGTTTCCCGCGCGGCGTCGACATCATCCTGGCGGCGCCCGGTAGCCTCGCCTGCCTGCCGCGCACCACCCGCATCAAGTCGATGGAGGCATGACATGTATGTCGCGGTGAAAGGCGGCGAGGCCGCCATTGCCAATGCGCACCGCCTGCTTGCCGATCGCCGCCGCGGCGACCGCTCGGTGCCGGCGCTGCGCCTCGACCAGATCGTCGAGCAGCTGGCGCTCGGCGTCGACCGCGTGATGAGCGAAGGCTCGCTCTATGATCGCGAGCTGGCAGCACTCGCCGTCGTCCAGGCGCGCGGCGACATGATCGAGGCGATCTTCCTGGTGCGCGCCTACCGCACCACGCTGCCGCGCTTCGGTTACACCAATCCGGTCGATACCGGCGCCATGCAGCTCGAACGGCGCATATCGGCCACGTACAAGGACCTGCCGGGCGGACAGGTGCTCGGCCCGACCTTCGACTATACCCACCGGCTGCTCGATCCCGAGCTTGCCGCCGGCGCCGAGGTCGAAACGCCCGCGCAGCGTCCCGTCGAGGCCGAAGCCATGCCGCGCGTCTCCGCGATCCTCGCCCATGAAGGGCTGATCGAGGCCGACGGCGACATGCCGCTGGACCATGTGCCCGGCGACATCACGCGCGAGCCGCTGCAATTCCCGATGGCACGCGACATCCGCCTGCAGGCGCTATCGCGCGGCGACGAGGGCTTCCTGCTGGCGCTCGGCTATTCGACGCAACGCGGCTATGCCCGCAACCACCCCTTCGTCGGCGAAGTACGCATCGGCGAGGTCGCGCTGGAGCTGGACGTGCCCGAGCTGCCTTTCGCCGTGCCGCTCGGCTCCATCCGCGTCACCGAATGCCAGATGGTCAACCAGTTCAAGGGCTCGGCCAAGGCGCCGCCACAGTTCACGCGCGGCTACGGCCTTGTCTTCGGCCAGAGCGAGCGCAAGGCGATGGCGATGGCGCTGTGCGACCGGGCGCTGCGCGCCGGCGAGCTCGGCGAAGACGTCGTCGCCGCCGCGCAGGACGAGGAATTCGTCATCTCGCATTCCGACAATGTCCAGGCGACCGGCTTCGTCGAGCACCTGAAGCTGCCGCATTATGTCGACTTCCAGGCCGAGCTAGGCCTGGTTCGCCGCATGCGCGCCGAATACGAGGCACGGGAGAACGAGGACAAGGCCGCCGAGGAGAAGCGGGAGGCTGCGGAATGATCCTAACGTCCGCCGCCACCGAACCACAGGCCGATATAGCCACGCGCGCCGGCAACGGTCTCGCCGCGTGGCGGCGCCTTTGGCGCGGGCAGAACCATCTTCCACAGCACAAAGGCCACGATGCCGGCAAACACCAGCAGCAGCACGCCAAGATGCATCCAACCGGTAGAGTCCATTCGGGCGCCCTCCCGCCTCTTTGGCGCCAAATCCATAGCACAGAGCGGACGTGATCGCCATGACCGACATCGCCACCTACAACTTCGCCTATCTCGACGAGCAGACCAAAAGGATGATCCGCCGCGCCATCCTGAAGGGCATCGCCATTCCCGGCTACCAGGTGCCTTTCGCCTCGCGCGAGATGCCTATGCCTTACGGCTGGGGCACCGGCGGCGTCCAGGTCACCGCCTCGATCATCGGCCCGGTTGACGTGCTGAAGGTCATCGACCAGGGCGCCGACGACACCACCAACGCCGTCTCGATCCGCGCCTTCTTCAAGAAGGTCGCCAAGGTCGCCGTGACCACCGAAACCGCGACGGCGACCATCATCCAGACCCGCCACCGTATCCCCGAGCATCCGCTGACGGCGGGCCAGGTGCTGGTCTTCCAGGTGCCGATCCCCGAGCCGCTGCGCTTCCTCGAGCCGCGCGAGACCGAAACGCGAAAAATGCATGCGCTGGAGGAATACGGCCTCATGCATGTGAAGCTCTACGAGGACATCGCCAAGCACGGCCGCATCGCCACCACCTACGCCTATCCGGTCAAGGTCGAGGGCCGCTATGTGATGGACCCCTCGCCGACGCCCAAATTCGACAATCCGAAGATGCACCGCTCGCCTGCCCTGCAGCTGTTCGGCGCCGGCCGCGAGAAGCGCATCTATGCGGTGCCGCCCTTCACCGATGTGGTGAGCCTCGATTTCGAGGATCATCCTTTCGAGGTGCAGACCTTCGACCAGCCCTGCGCGCTGTGCGGCGCAGAAAATGTCTATCTCGACGAGGTCATCCTCGACGACCATGGCGGCCACATGTTCGTCTGCTCGGACACCGACCACTGCGAGAAGCGGCGCGACGATGGCCATCACGGTCACCTTGCCCCCGAGACCCATCTTGCCCCCAAGACCCACCCCGCCGAGAAAACGGAGCCGGCTAAATGAGCGACGAACCGCTGCTGCGCGTCTCCGCGCTGTCCAAGTTCTACGGCTCGCGCGTCGGCTGCGAGAATGTCTCCTTCGACCTCTGGCCGGGCGAGGTGCTGGCGGTGGTCGGCGAGTCCGGCTCCGGCAAGACGACGCTGCTCAACTGCCTGTCGACCCGGCTGCTGCCTTCGTCCGGCACGGCCAGCTACCGCACGCGCGACGGCCAGTGGCGCGAGCTCTACCGCATGAGCGAGGCCGAGCGCCGCTTCCTGATGCGCACCGACTGGGGTTTCGTCCATCAGAACCCGGCGGACGGACTGCGCATGACGGTATCGGCCGGCGCCAATGTCGGTGAACGGCTGATGGCGGTCGGCGACCGCCACTACGGCAAAATCCGCGCCACCGCCGTCGACTGGCTGTCGCGTGTCGAGATCGACGAGGACCGCATCGACGACGAGCCGCGCGCCTTTTCCGGCGGTATGCGCCAGCGCCTGCAGATCGCCCGCAACCTGGTCACCGGCCCGCGGCTGGTGTTCATGGACGAGCCGACCGGCGGCCTCGACGTCTCGGTCCAGGCCCGCCTGCTCGATCTGTTGCGCGGGCTGGTCACCGATCTCGGCCTTGCCGCGATCGTCGTCACCCACGACCTCGCCGTGGCGCGGTTGCTGTCGCAGCGCATGATGGTGATGAAGGACGGCCGCGTCGTCGAAAGCGGCCTCACCGACCGCGTGCTCGACGATCCGCGCGCGCCTTACACGCAGTTGCTTGTTTCCTCGATTTTGCAGGTGTGATGATGGCGCCGGGTCACCCTCTTTCAGGCTATTCATTGAACTTTGGCGATTGGCGAAACCGCCCGACACAGCCCCTTCTCCCCGTCACTATACGGGGAGAAGTGCCCGGCAGGGCGATGAGGGGCGGCGCTGACTTGGCGAGAAGGCGCGCCGTGGACGCCAACCTCGCCCCGTTAGCTTCGGTTTGCGCAGAGCGACTCCTCAGCCGGGCTCCGGCGCTGCCCCTCATTGTCCTGCCGGACATTTCTCCCCGTATAGTGACGGGGAGAAAGGGCTGTACCCTCCCGCCGACACACGACAACCGGAGCACCTTCTAATGCCCACCCCTCTCGTCGTTTCCGATGTCGCCAAAAGCTTCACCATGCATCTGCGCGACGGCGTGACGCTGCCGGTGGTGACGGGTGTCTCCTTCTCGATCCGCGCCGGCGAATGCGCCGTGCTCGGCGGCCCGTCGGGCGCGGGAAAAAGCTCGATCCTGAAGATGCTCTACGGCAACTACGCCGTCGATGAAGGCCAGATCATCGTCCAGCATGGCGGCGGGTTGATCGACCTCGCCTCCGCCAGCCCGCGCACCGTGCTTTCCGTGCGCCGCCACACCATCGGCTATGTCAGCCAGTTCCTGCGCACCGTGCCGCGCGTTTCCGCGCTCGACGTCGTCGCCGAGCCGCTGGTCGAGCGCGGCGAGGACAGGGAAAGCGCGCGGATGAAAGCGCGAGCCTTGCTCGCACAGCTCAACCTGCCGGAAAAGCTCTGGGCCTTGCCGCCCGCGACCTTCTCGGGCGGCGAGCAACAGCGCGTCAACATCGCACGCGGCTTCATCACCGAGCATCCAATCCTGCTGCTTGACGAGCCCACCGCCTCGCTAGATGCGAAGAACCGCGATGTCGTGGTCGAGCTCATCGCGGCCAAGAAGGCGGCGGGCGTTGCCCTGCTCGGCATCTTCCACGACCTCGACGTGCGCGACGCCGTCGCCGACCGCGTCATCGATGTCACTGCCTTTGCCGCAGGGAAGATCGCTGCATGAGCAAAAAACTTTCGGAGGCGCCGCTGATCCATCCGACGGCGCAGGTCGAAAACTCGACCCTCGGCCGCTGGACCGAAATCGCCGAGCGCTGCCGCGTCGCCGAATGCGAGCTCGGCGACTATTCCTACATGATGCAGGACTGTGCCGTGTGGTGCGCGACCATCGGCAAGTTCTCCAACATCGCGGCGAGCGTTCGCCTCAATGCCACCAACCACCCGACCTGGCGGCCGACGCTGCACCATTTCACCTACCGCGCCTCCGACTATTGGGATGACGCCGAGCATGAAAGCGAGTTCTTTGCCCAGCGCCGCGCCAGGCGCGTCATCATCGGCCACGACACCTGGCTCGGCCACGGCTCGACCGTCCTGCCCGGCGTCACCGTCGGCGACGGCGCGGCTGTCGGCGCCGGCGCCGTGGTGTCGAAAGACGTCGCGCCCTACACCATCGTCGGCGGCGTGCCGGCAAAGCCGATCCGCGAGCGTTTCGACCGCCGCACCGCCGAGCGCTACCAGGCGCTTGCATGGTGGGATTGGGACCACGCCCGCCTGCGCGCCGCGCTGGATGATTTTCGCGAGCTGGAGGCCGAGGCGTTTCTGGAGAAATATGGCGGCTGAAGATCGTGAATGGTGAATGGTCAATAGTGAATGGCAACGAAGCTCTTCTTCCCACCATTCACCATTCACCATTCACCATTCATACCCTTGACACATGACTCGGACAGGACGCCATCTCCCCCAGGAGATCGCCATGCTCGACACGATCAGACCTTCGCTCGCCGGGTTTTTCGAAGGCACCAATCCGACGCCGCCCACCCATCTCGGCACCCGTTACGACACGGCTGGCAACTTCCTCGTCGAGCCCGGCAACACCGTCGTCTGCCATCTGGTCGAAGGCTCGCCTTCGCAAGCTGCCATCATCGAGGTGCGCGAGCGCGTCCGCGCCATGCCCGACGCGGATCGCCTCGCCTTCACGCCGATCTCCAGCCTGCACATGACGCTGTTCCAGGGCATCATCGAGTATCGGCGGCGCCTTCCCTACTGGCCGTCCGACGCGCCGCTCGATACGAGCATCGACGACATGACCCAGCTCTATCTCGACCGCCTACAGGGTTTCGAAGGCCGCGGCGCGTTCAGCGTCAAAATTGTCGAAGTGGTGCCGACCGGCCTGACGGTTGCGGGCGCCACAGAGGAAGACCGGCTTGCGATGAAAGCCTGGCGCGACGCGCTGTCAGTGCCGTTCGGCTACCGCCATCCGGACCACGACACTTATGTCTTCCACATCACCTTCGCCTACCAGATCCGCCGTCTCGCCGACGAACAGGCGGCAGCCTGGCAGGACCTGTTCGACGACTGCCCGTCGTTCCTCGATCGCGAAGCTCCCGTGATCGAGCTCAGGCCCCCGGCCTTCTGCAGTTTCAAGGACATGAAGCATTTCGAGGAACTGCTTGTGCTTGGTTAAATCCCCAAGCCTGGGACTCGTAACAAAACTGACATCAATCCGACACCGCAGCTTCATCGGCCTGCGCTAGCGAAGGTCAACAGACCTGCAAAAGCGCGACGGACTGGAGTTTTGGTATGTCAGCATCATCGGCCACGCTCGAAATCCGCGGCGTAACCCGACGATTTGGCAAGAATACCGCTGTCAGCGACATCAACATTTCGATCCCGCGTGGTCAGATGGTCGGCATCATCGGCCGCTCGGGCGCCGGCAAGTCGACGCTTTTGCGTATGATCAATCGTCTCATCGATCCCAGCCAGGGGTCGATTTTTTTTGACGGCGCCGAGGTCTCCAGCCTGCAGGGTTCGCCGTTGCGCCGCTGGCAGCGCGACTGCGCCATGATCTTCCAGCAGTTCAACCTCGTGCCGCGTCTGGACGTGCTGACCAACGTGCTGCTCGGCCGCCTCAACCACCGCTCGACGGTCTCCAACCTGCTCGGCATGTTCACGCGCACCGAGTGCGCCGAGGCGGTGGCCGCGCTCGAGCGTCTCGACATCGCCCGCACCGCGTTGCAGCCGGCCGGCACGCTGTCCGGCGGCCAGCAGCAGCGCGTCGCGATAGCCCGCGCCATGATGCAAGAGCCGAAAGTACTTCTGGCCGACGAGCCGATCGCCTCGCTCGACCCGCTCAACGCCAAGGTGGTGATGGACTCGCTGCGCGACATCAACCTGCGCGAAGGCATCACCGTCGTCACCAATCTGCACACGCTGGACACCGCGCGCGCCTATTGCACCCGCATCATCGGCATGGCCGCCGGCAAGGTCGTCTTCGACGGCGCCCCGGAAGACCTCGACCGCAACGCCGTGCGCACGGTCTATGGCGCCGATGCCAGCGGCGCCGAGATCTCCGAGGCCATCACGTCGACCAGCGTGACCATCAAGCCGAAGATCACCGCATCCGCCGGACCGCTCGAACCAGCCTTCCCTGGCTACTGACTCCGCCGCCCGGCCGCAGCCAGTCCGGGCGTCGTGGATTTCAGCAGAGCAACCCGGATCGCCCGCCAGCGTCAACGGCAAGACTTGAAAAATCAGAACGCCGCCGGCGCGCAGCCGGAACAACAGGAGAGAGATCGAAATGTTCAGGAAGATGGTTTTTGGGGCGGTTTCGCTGCTCGCCATGGCGACAAGCGCCGCGCACGCAGCTGACATCAAGGAATTCCGCGTCGGCATCCTCGGCGGCGAGAACGAGACCGACCGCCTGCGCAACTACCAGTGCCTCGCCGACCACCTGAAGTCGGAATTCGGCTTCGAGAAGGTGTCGCTGTTCCCGGCCGCCGACTATGACGGCGTCATCCAGGGCCTGCTCGGCGGCACGCTCGACTTCGCCGAGCTCGGTGCCTCCGGCTATGCCAGCGTCTATCTCAAGGACCCGAAGGCCGTCACCCCGATCCTCACCACCAAGCAGACCGACGGCTCGACCGGCTATTATTCGATCGGCCTGGCGCTGAAGACCTCCGGCATCACCGACATCAAGTCGGCCAAGGGCAAGAAGCTCGGCTACGCCGATCCGGACTCGACCTCGGGTTACCTGATCCCGCTGACCCAGATTCCGAAGGACACCGGTGCTTCGAACGAGACCTACTTTGCCTCGACCCAGTTCAACGGCGGCCATGAGAACAACGTGCTCGCCGTGCGCGACGGCAAGGTTGACGTGGCCGTCGACGATTCCTCCGGCATCGGCGACTTCAAGAACGGCTTCACTTCCGGCACCTTCCACAAGGAAGTCGCCAAGGGCGCCGTCGACCCGAACGACTTCGTCGAAGTCTGGCGCTCGGGCCTGATCCCGAATGGCCCGCTGGTCGTGCGCACCGCGCTGGGCGACGACATGACCGCCAAGCTCACCGCGTTCTTCACCGCCCTGCCGGCCAAGGACAAGGCCTGCTTCGAAGGCGTCGAGGGTGGTGATTTCACCGGCTATGTCCCGGTGAAGCCCGACTTCTACAGCGTCATCGTCGAGGCCCGCAAAGCCGCTATCGGCGGCTAACGGCAACAGGAAAAAGGGCGGCGTTCGAAACGCCGCCCTTTTTGCATGTCCACATCATGACATCAGCGACACTCCATTCCGACGCGACAAAGCAACAGGCGGACGCCTGGCGGCGCCAGACCTCGTTGCGCCGCTTCTACACCGCGCTTGGCGTCGGTCTGCTGCTCATCGCCATGTGCGCCACCATGTGGTTCGCCGACGAGGCCAATGCCGGCCATTTCTTCGACCGGCTGCCGCATCTTCTGGATTTCCTGAGCTGGCTGGTCCCGAAGGACTGGAACGACGTCTGGCGCGCGCTGTTCGACATCGCCTCGCCCAACGACAAGGGCACGCAGGAATTCAACTTCCCGCTCGGCCGCGTCTATGTCTGGGGCGGCCTCTACATTCCCGAATATTTCGAGCTGATGCTGACCACGGTGAACGTCGCGCTGGTCTCCACCTTCATCGGCTTCGTCTTCGCCGTTCCGTTCTCCTTCATCGCCGCGCGCAACCTGACGCCGAACCCGATCCTGCGGCTTGTCGTCAAGCGTTTCATGGAATTGCTGCGCGCTTTCCCGGAGATCGTCATCGCCGGCCTGTTCGCGGCCATCGTCTCGATCGGCCCGGTCGCCGCCATCATCGCCATCGGCCTGCATTCGATCGGCGCGCTGGGCAAGCTGTTCTACGAGATCAATGAGAACATCGACATGCGCCCGGAGGAGGGCCTGCGCGCGGTCGGCGCCAACTGGTTCGAGCGCGTGCGCTTCGCCGACCTGCCGCAGGTGCTGCCCAATTTCATGTCCTACACGCTGCTTCGGATCGAGATCAACGTGCGCATCTCGACCATCATGGGCGCGGTCGGCGGCGGCGGCATCGGTGAGGAGCTGAAGCTTTCGATCTCGCGCGGCTTCGGCGCCAAGACGCTGGCGCTGGTGCTCCTGCTCTTCGTCACCATTTTCCTCGTCGACCAGTTCTCCGCCTGGCTGCGCCGCAAGCTCGTCGGCGAGCAGGCTTTCCTGATGAGCGCGTGACCATGATCCCGAACCGAAGGACCGCGTTAGCGAAAAGTGGACGCCGGTTTTCGGACAAGATCATGGTCAGGAGCAAAGAGTAAGCCATGGCAGTGACCGCCTCCGAACTAAGCGCCATCGAAGATCGCCATCCGCTGATATTCCAGCGTCCTGTCTACAAGCGCTTCTGGCCGCTGCTGCTGATCGCCGGCTCGGTGCTCTACCTCGCCTATGCCTTGTGGTTCTTCAGCCTGCCGCAGGTGCTGCGCGAGTCGCATTGGGAACGCCTGCCGCTCTTCCTGTCGCAATGGATCAGCTACGACCTGCAGCCGGAATTCCGGCTCGACCAGCCTCAGATCACGCCGAAATATCCGCGCTTCTCGGCGCTCGGCGAGAACCCCGATCCCGATTGGGTGGTCAAAAACCCCGGCGGCACCTTCACGGTTCAGATCGACGGCGACGCGAAATCCGTCACCTTTGACAAGACCAGGGCGACGATCACGGCCAATGGCGTGACCGTGCCGATAACGCTGATCGGCGGCAAGCCGGTGGTCACAGGTCCGGTGCCCGACTGGGTGACCGTCCATGACGACGAGATTGTCGCCAAGATGGGCTTTGCCGGCGAGGTGCGCGTCACCGTTGACCGCGTCAAGGTGCGCAAGCGCTTCCTCGGCTGGGCCAATTTCGTCTTCGACACGCGCTCGCCCTTCTTCGGTAAACCGGCCGGCGAGGTCATCTCGCTGATCGTCTCGGGGCCTGAGCTTCAGCCCGGCACGTCCAACCTCGCCTTGGCCGCCGACAACATCTGGAACAACGCGCAGTGGCAGCACGGCGATGTCTGGACGAAGCTCCTGCAGACCATCGTCATGGCGTTCCTCGGCACGCTGCTCGGCGCCATCGTCGCCTTCCCGCTCGCCTTCTTCGCCGCCCGCAACATCACGCCGAGCGGCGTGCTCAGCCAGGTGCTGAAACGCTTCTTCGACTTCATGCGCTCGGTCGACATGCTGATCTGGGCGCTCTTCTTCACCCGCGCCTTCGGCCCCGGGCCGCTGGCCGGCAGCGCCGCGATCTTCTTCACCGAAATCGGCACGCTGGGTAAAACCTACTCCGAGGCGCTGGAGAACATCGACGACAAGCCGCGCGAAGGCGTGCTCTCGACCGGCGCCAACGGCATTTTGGTGCAGCGCTACGGCGTGCTGCCGGAAGTGGTGCCGGTCTTCATCAGCCAGACGCTCTACCAGTGGGAATCCAACACCCGCGGCGCGACCATCATCGGCGCCGTCGGCGCCGGCGGCATCGGCCTGAAACTATGGGAAGCGATGCGCACCAATTCGAACTGGGCCAACGTCTTCTACATGGTGCTTTTGACGCTGCTCGTCGTCTTCATCTTCGACAACATCTCGAACTTCCTGCGCCGCAGGCTGAGCCGCACGCTGCATGATTACAACAGGCTGCAGGCCGAGCGGGGTTGATAAGCTCAGCGCACGAGGGTGTACCGAGATTCAGGTCAGGCCGAGTCGAAAATGGTGGCGTCCGAGAACCGGAGCGGAGCGTACTTGAAGTACGTGAGCACCGGAAGCGCAGGAGGCCGCCATTTGCAGGCCGGCCTCACCTGAATATCGGTGCACCTAAGCGGCCTTCTTCCACCCATTCCTGATATGCTTATACCCCTCGCGATAAACCGCCTCCGGGCTCTCGGCGAAATCCCGCCACACCTTGGTCGCCGCCGCCAGATCCTTCAGCGAGCGTCCGAACGACTCGATGGTCAGCCAGTCGTCATAGCCGCTTTTGCGGATGGCGGAGAACGTCTCCTTCCAGGGGATGTTGCCACGCCCCGGCACGCCGCGGTCGTTCTCCGAAATATGGATATGGACGACGTTTCGGCGATGCTTCGTATAGGCGCCGATCGGGTCGGCCTCCTCGATGTTGGCGTGGAACGTGTCGTACATCGCCTTGATGTGCGGCCGGTCGATCGCGTCGATGTGCTCCGACAGGTCGGCCATGGTGTTGACGAGATAGCATTCGAAGCGGTTGAGCGCCTCCAGCCCGATGGTCACGCCCCTCTTGCCGGCATGGTCGCCGATGGCGCGCTGCGAGGCGATCGAGCGCTTCTTTTCGGCGGAAGTCGGCCCGCTGCCGGAAAAGGCGCCGAGCGTCGAATGCAGCGGCCCGCTGAGCCGGTCCGCGCCGAGGGCTGAGCTGCAGTCGATCGCCCATTTCATGTAGTCGATGCCGGCCTTGCGCGTCGCGGCATCCGGCGAGATCAGGTTCATCGCCGGATCGCCCATCGCCGAGACGGCGGTTCGCTCCAGGCCGATGCGGTCGAGCATCTCGCCGAGCTTTTTGTAGTCGTCGGGCACCCCGACGAAGACCGGTATCTCGACGCCGTCGAAGCCGGTCGCCTTGATGTCCTTCAGCAGCGCCTCGTGCTTCTTCGAGACGCTGGTCGTCCACAAGAACATGCACATGCCGATTTTCATCGACCCTCCCCCCTCATCACCTTCGATCAAGGGGTGATGAGATTCAGGTCAGGCCGAGTCGAAAACGACGGATTCCGAGAACCGGAGCGGAGCGTACTTGAAGTACGTGAGCACCGGAAGCGCAGGAAGCCGCCGTTTGCAGGCCGGCCTCACCTGAATATCGTCCCCCCTACAGTTTCGTCCACGCCCCATTCTTCTTCGACGACTTCACGCAGGCCTCAATGAAGGCCATGCCTTCGACGCCGTCCGCGATCGTCGGGAAGACCACATCCTTGCCTGGCTTGCCGCCCTTCCGGCGCGCCGCGCGGATGGCGCGAGCGGCCTCCTGGTAGATGTTGGCAAAACCTTCGAGATAGCCCTCAGGATGGCCGGACGGCACGCGGCTGACGCGTGCCGCGACCGGCATCGCGCCGGCGCCGGCCCGGGTGAGCAGCTGCTTCGGCTGACCGAACGGCGTGTACCAGAGATAGTTCGGGTCGGCCTGCACCCATTCCAGCCCGCCCTTGGAGCCATAGATGCGCAGCTTCAGCCCGTTCTCGTGGCCGGGCGCCACCTGGCTTGCCCAGATCATGCCCTTGGCCGGATGCTTGTTGCCGACCGGCTTGAAGCGCAGCATGACATTGACATTGTCGTCGAGCTGTCGGCCCGGCACGAAGGCGTCGAGATCGGCCGACAAAGAATCCAGCTCCAGGCCGGACACGAAGCGGGCGAGGTTGTAGGCATGCGTGCCGATGTCGCCCAGCGCACCGCCGGCGCCAGCCTGCTTGGGATCGGAGCGCCACGAGGCTTGCTTCTGGCCGGTCGCGGCGAGATCCTCGGTCAGCCAGTCCTGCGGATATTCCGACTGCACGATGCGGATGTCGCCGAGCTGGCCTTTGGCCACCATCTCGCGCGCCTGCCGGATCATCGGATAGGCGGTGTAGTTGTGCGTCAGCACGAACACCTTGCCGGTCTTCTCGACCAGCGCGGCGAGCTTCTTCGCCTCTGCCAGCGAGGTCGCCAGCGGCTTGTCGCAGATGACGTGGATGCCGGCCTCGAGGAACGCCTTGGCCGCCGGGACATGCACGTTGTTGGGCGTGACGATCGCCACGGCCTCTATGCCGTCGGGACGCTTGGCTTCGGCCTTGGCCATCTCGGCATAGGAGCCGTAGCTGCGCGCGGGATCGAGTCCGAGTTCTTCGGCCGATGCCTTGGCCCGCGCCGGATCCGACGACAGCGCGCCGGCCACCAGCACGAAATCGTTGTCCATGCGCGCCGCGATGCGATGCACCGCGCCGATGAAAGCGCCCTGCCCGCCGCCGACCATGCCGTAGCGGATCGGGCCGCCTCCCGCTTCCGACTTCGATGCGCCGACCATGCCTGTCTCCCTCGTGTCTTGGATGTACCTCCCTCGGCGGGAGGCGAAGTCGTGTCAAATCCCCATCATCGCCCGCAGCAGCTTCTTGTCCGTTGTACCGGCGGCGAAATCGTCGAAGGCCTTCTCCGTCACCCGGATGATATGGTGCTGGATGAAGGGTGCGCCTTCGGCGGCGCCGTCCTCGGGATGTTTCAGGCAGCACTCCCATTCCAGCACCGCCCAGGAATCGTAATTGTACTGGGTGAGCTTGGAAAAGATGCCGCCGAAATCCACCTGTCCGTCGCCCAGCGAGCGGAAGCGGCCTGCCCGGTTCACCCAGCCCTGGTAGCCGGAATAGACGCCTTGCCGCCCGGTCGGGTTGAACTCGGCGTCCTTGACGTGGAACGCCTTGATGCGCTCGTGATAGATGTCGATGAACTCGAGATAGTCGAGCTGCTGCAACAGGAAATGCGACGGGTCGTAGTTGATGTTGCAGCGCTTGTGGCCGCCGACCGCGTCGAGGAACATCTCGAAGGTCGCGCCGTCGAACACATCCTCCGAAGGATGGATCTCGTAGCCGACATCGACGCCGTTTTCCTCATAGACATCGAGGATCGGCTTCCATCGTTTGCCGAGTTCGCCGAAGGCTTCCTCGATCAGCCCCGCCGGCCGTTGCGGGAAGGGATAGAGGTAAGGGAACGCCAACGAGCCGGTGAAAGATACCGAGGCATTCAGCCCGAGATTGCGCGATGCCTTGGCGCCGAACTTCATCTGTTCGACGGCCCATTCCTGCCGCGCCTTGGGATTGTTGTGCACCGATGGCGGCGCGAAGCCGTCCATCTGTGCATCGTAGGCTGGATGCACGGCCACCAACTGGCCCTGCAGATGCGTCGACAATTCCGTGATCTCGACGCCAGCCTCGGCGCAGGTGCCTTTCACCTCGTCGCAATAGGCCTTCGACGACGCCGCCTTCTTCAGGTCGAACAGGCGTCCGTCCCAGGTCGGGATCTGCACGCCCTTGTAGCCCAGGCCTGCCGCCCATTTGGTGATCGAAGCCAGTGAATTGAACGGTGCGGCGTCGCCCGCGAACTGCGCCAGAAACAGGCCGGGGCCCTTCATCGTCGTCGGCATCGGCATCCTCCCTCTTTGTTTTCACGACCAAGCATAGCGCCGATTGGAGCGAGGACCAGTCTGTTTGGTCAATCTCACCGGCGTCTACGCACTGCGTCATTCTGGTATTACCAAATCCCTTGGGTCGGTCAAGCGGTCGAAAACCCTGGGAAGGCGCCACTTTACGGCTCACGAGGGGAAATTGTCTTATTAAATCATGAAATTACACGGCCGGTCCGGCCTCCGATGGCCACTTCTTGCCGCGCGTGAAAATTTGCTGTAGAGGTCATGGTGAACCCAATTGGTCGAACCAGTTTCGAGGAAAATGCTGGCAGTGCCTTGGGGAGGAATCATGCGACCGCTTCGGTCGGAGCGTCGCGGGGTAAATGTGACTGGCGAATTCTGGGAAGGATAGACCATGCATCTTTCGACGCACAATTGGATGCGGGCGGAGCCACTGGAGGTGACGCTCAAGCGCATCAAGAAATTCGGCTACGAATCGATCGAGATTTCCGGTGAGCCCGAGCAGTACAAGACCAAGGAGACGCGCGCGCTGCTCAAGGAGCATGGCATCCGTTGCTGGGGTTCGGTGACGCTGATGCTGGGCGAGCGCAACCTCGCCGCCAAGGACCAGGGCCAGCGCGAGCGTTCGGTCAAATACGTCAAGGACGTGCTCACCATGGTGAGCGAACTCGACGGCGAGATCATCACGCTGGTGCCCGCGACCGTCGGCAAGGTCGTGCCGGACGGCACCGAGGCGGAAGAATGGGGCTGGGTGGTCGACGCCACGCGCGAGTGTTTCACCCATGCCAAGAAGGTCGGCGTCAGGATCGCCGTCGAGCCGCTCAACCGCTTCGAGACCTATCTCTTCAACCGCGGCGCCCAGGCGCTGGCGCTCGCCGATGCGGTGAGCCCCGAATGCGGCGTCTGCCTCGATGCCTACCATATCCACATGGAGGAATTTAACGTCTATGACGCGATCCGTCAGGTCGGAAAGCGCCTGTTCGACTTCCATGTCGCCGACAACAACCGCTTCGCCGCCGGCCTTGGCCAGATCGACTGGCCGAAGATCGTGCGCACGCTGAAGGAAGTCGGCTATGACGGCGCGCTGACCAACGAATTCGTCGCGCCCGTCGACCGCACGCCGGCCGCGCCCTATCCGGAGATGGTCGAGCGCAATCCGGTCGACATCTCGCCCGAGCAGCTCAAATTCATCCAGGACCACGGCTCCAGCGTGCTCACGGAGAAATTCTACACCGACCAGATGCGCATCACCGCTGAAACGCTGCTGCCGCTGATCAAGTAGACCTCCGATTGAAATCCTTCCGCCCGGCGGGCGGAGGGGCCGAAGGGAACACATGCGCATCAAAAGCGTCCAGGCCTGGTGGGTTCGTATCCCGATCGAAGTCGCGAAGCAGCATCGCAGCGACTTCGGTCAGGTGACGACGTTCGACGCCGCCATTCTGCGCATCGAGACCGGTGACGGCGTGGTCGGCTGGGGCGAGGGCAAGAACGCCGCCGGCAGCGCCGGCAGCTATGGCGCGCTCGTGCATATGCTGAACCACGAGGTCGGCCCGCAGCTCATCGGCCGCGATCCGGCCGATATCGGCATCATCTGGGAAATGCTCTATAACGGCGTGCGGCATGAGACGGCGGCGCATGCCGGCCATGCCATGCCGCAGCTGGCGCGGCGCGGCATGAGCGTGGCGGCGATCAGCGCCGTCGATATCGCGCTCTGGGATATTCTCGGCAAGTCGCTGGGGCAGCCGGTGTGGCGGCTGCTCGGTGGCCGCAAGGTCGAACGCATGCAGGCCTATGCCTCGGGCGGCTGGGCCGCCGCCGACGCGATCGGCGAACAGTTGCAATCCTACATCGCCAAGGGCGGCTTCAAGGCGCTGAAGATGCGCGTCGGGGCCATGGACGGCGCCCCGCATGTTTCGGCCGCACGTGTGCGCGCCGCAAGGCAGGCGATCGGCCCGGATGTCGAGCTGATGGTCGACGCGCATGGCACCTACACCGTCGCCGAGGCCAAGCGCTTCATCAAGCTCACCGCCGATCTCGACCTTGCCTGGTTCGAGGAACCGGTGATCGCCGACGACAAGCCGGGCATGGCCGAAGTGCGCGCCTCCGGCTCTACGCCGATCGCCACCGGCGAAAGCGAGGCGACGCGCTACGCCTTCCGCGATCTGGCGGTGCTGAAATCCGCCGACATCTTCCAGCCGGACCCGGCGTTTTGCGGCGGCATCAGCGAGGCGATGAAGATCGGCACCATCGCCAGCGCCTTCAACCTGCGCTTCGCGCCGCATCTGTGGGCCGGCGCGCCCTGCTTCTTTGCCGGGCTGCACGTGTGTGCCGCATCGCCCGCCTCCTTCATCATCGAATATTCGCTCGGCGCCAATCCAATGATCCACGACCTTGTCAAGGAGACTGTCGAAGCGAAGGACGGTATGATAGCGATCCCTGAAAAGCCTGGATTGGGATTCACCATCTCCGAGCGATTCCTGGAGGCGCACGCGCAACGTATTTGACGATGAAAGAAAAGAACCTTCTCGCGGAACTCGCCGCTTATCTCTTCTCCAACTCGGACAAGGAGTCCGGCCGCACGCCTTCGGAGCGCGAGCTGGCGGAACATTTCGGCGTCAGCCGCGGCCAGATCCGCGAAGCGCTCGCCATCCTGGAAGCCATGCGCATCGTCGAGCGGCGCGCCAAGTCCGGCATCTACATCGACACCAAGCAGGCGAGTGTCGAGGCGCTGGCCCTGTTCGCGCGCGCGGGCCTGCCGCTCGATCCGGTGCAGATCTACGAGACGGTCGAATTGCGCAAGATCCACGAGATCAAGGCGGCCGAGCTTGCCTGCTCGCGCGCCACGGAAGAGAACTTCGAACGCCTGCGCGAGATCCTGAAAGCCTCGGAAGAGCGCATCGCCGCCGGCGAAGGCCTCGCCAAAGAGGACCGCGAGTTCCACCTCGAGATCGTGCGCGCCACCAAGAACAGCGTCTTCCACAACATCTGCAGCGTCTATTACCTGATGGGCGAGCAGCGCCTGCCGATCTATTTCAACGATCCCGAACGCAGCGTGCGCTCGCATGCCGAGCATATCCAGATCTACGAGGCGCTGTTGCGCCGCGACGGCAATCTCGCCCAGGCCCTGATGAATGCTCATTTGCAGGGCGCCGAGAGCTACTGGAAGGGGATCATCGAAGGCCGCGGAATGGAGCCGAAAGGCGCGGCGCTCGAGAAAGCTTGAGCTCATGCGCAAGATCCTGTCGACGCATCCGCTGCATCCTCGCGCCACGGCCATGCTGGCCGGCGCCGGCCAGCTTGTGGTCGCTTCCGCGCTCGATCCCAGGACGCTGACCGCTGAGGCCCGGGACGCCGACATCGTCATCGTGCGCGCGCTGCTGCCGCCGGGGCTGTTTGCCGGTGCTTTGAGCCTGCGCGCCGCGATCCGCCACGGCGCCGGGCTGGACATGATCCCGGTCGAGGCCGCGACCGCCGCCGGCGTGCTGGTGGCCAACGTGCCCGCCGTCAATGCCCGCTCGGTCGCCGAGCATGTGATGTTCACTGCCCTCGCGCTCTCGCGGCGCTTCCGCATGATGGACCGCGACCTGCGCGCCAAGGGCTGGCTTGCCGGGCGCGAGCATGCCAATTCGACAAGCGAGCTTGCCGGCAAGACGATCGGCATTGTCGGCCTCGGCGCGGTCGGCCAAGCGGTCGGCCATATCGCCGCGCACGGCTTCGACCTCAATGTCGTGGCGACCACGCGCAGCCTGCGCCCGGCGCCCGAGCGCGTCGGCTTCCTGTCGATCGACGCGCTTGTCGAGCAGAGCGATATCATCGTGCTCTGCTGCCCGCTGACGGAGGAGACGCGCGGCCTGATCAGCCGCGAGCGCATCGCCCGCATGAAGCCCAACGCGCTGCTGATCAATGTCTCGCGCGGTCCGGTGGTCGACGACGACGCGCTGATCGAAGCCTTGCGAGAAGGCCGCATCGGCGGTGCCGCGCTCGACGTCTTTTCCACGCAGCCGCTGCCGTCGAACCATCCCTATTTCGGCTTCGACAACGTCATCGTCACTCCGCATATGGCCGGCATCACCGAGGAATCGATGATGCGCATGGGCGTCGGCGCCGCCGGCGAGGCGCTGCTGGTGCTGGCCGGCAAACTGCCGGTCAATCTGCGCAATCCGGAAGTTATCGAGCACTACCGGCGACGCTTTCCGGTCAACGGTTAGAGCAATTCCAGGAAAAGTGTGAGCGGTTTTCCGTCCGGAATTGCGTAAAAACAAAGGGATAGAGCGGCTCGCCGTTTCCGTGAAACGGTGAAACGCTCTAGTACCGGCGACCATCGCGACGGTGCAGCCAGAGATGACAGCGGGACAGCGCCCCCTCTGTCCGGCAGGCCAGCGGGGGCGCGAAGGAACGCAACGGCAAATTTCCCTGACGCCAAATTTGCCTCGGTTCGCGGCGCGCCTCTCTCAACGGCCAAGCAGCGTCTCGACCGCGGCGGCAATGCGCAGCAGCCGGTGATCATCTCCATGCTTGCCCACCAGCATCAACCCGGCCGGCAGCCTGGTGCCGGGCATCGGCAGCGAGATCGCGCAGAGGTCGAACTGGTTGCCGACCTGCGTGTTGCGCAAGAGCAGCCCTTCCGTGCCGTCGCGCAGCGCTTCGTCGCCGGCCATGGCGGCAATGGAGGGCGCGACCATTGGCACGGTCGGCAAGGCCAGCACGTCGACCGTCTCCAGCCGTTCCGCCATGGCCGCTGCAAGCTTGCCGCGACGGCGGATCGTGCGGATATAGGCTGAGGCGGGGACGGCCAGCGCGCGCGACAATGGTCCGGTGACATGCGGATCGACCGGCACGGACGTGTCGCTCTTCAGCCAGTCGGCATGCACTTCGGCGCCTTCCATCGACGCGATCGTGCCGCGCCTGGTGGCAAGGCGCATCTCGGCGATGAGATCGTCGATGGACAAGTCGGCGGCACGGGCGCCGGCCTGGCTGATCCTGTCGATGCAGGACTCGAAAGCTCTGGCGACCTCGGTCTGCGTTTCGCCGAACAGCACGCCGCGCGCAATGCCGATGCGCAGGCCGGCGAGCGAGGCTGGCTGAAGCGCAGCCGGCTCTTGCCCCGCCATGATCGCATCGGTGATCGCGCAATCGGCGACGTTGCGGGCAAGCGGGCCGATCGAATCCAATGTCATCGACAGCGGAAAGGCGCCGGCCAAGGGCACGCGCCGCGCCGTCGGCTTGAAGCCGACGACGCCGTTGAGCGAAGCCGGGATGCGGACCGAGCCGCCGGTGTCCGAACCGATCGAAATCTCGCTCGTGCCTTCGCCGACCGCCACGCCCGCGCCCGATGACGAGCCGCCCGGGATGAGGCTGGGATCGGCCGCATTCCCCGGCGTGCCGTAATGAAGATTGTCGCCGATAGCGGTGAAAGCGAACTCGGTCATGTTCGTCTTGCCGAGGATGACGGCGCCCGCCTGGCGCAGCCTTTGCACGATCGCCGCGTCCCGCGTCGCCGGCACGGCGCCGGCGCGGATCAGCGACCCGGCTGTCGTCGGCTCGCCAGCGACGTCGAACAGGTCCTTGACCGAAACGATCCGACCGTCGAGCGGCCCAAGGCTGATGCCGGCCTTGCGGCGGGCATCGGATGCGTCAGCCGCCGCCCGCGCGGCCTCGGTGTAGAGCTTCGTGTAGACCTTCTCGTCGGCCGCGCGATTGGCAAGACGTGACAGGATGGTTTCAAGACGGTCGCGGACGGATTGCATTTTCGATGTCGGGCCTTGCAAAGTTGCAACGTCTTCTAGGCGCGGCCTGATGTTGGGCCGGCCCAAGAGATAAACCGGCAAGCGTGCCTTTGCACCCTGCCAGCGATGGGAAGATGCTGATGCTGTACAAAGGCAGCTGCCACTGCGGCAAGGTGGCGTTCGAGGTCGAGGGCGAGCTCGGCATGGCCGTGCGCTGCAACTGCTCGATCTGCCGGCGCAAGGGCGCGCTGTTGTGGGCCGTACCGCATGAGACGCTCAATCTGGTTGCCTGGGGCGACGACCTCGGCCGCTACACCTTCGGCAAGGCTCAAATCGCGCATCGCTTCTGCCGCACCTGCGGCATGCATCCGTTTGCCGAGGATGTCAGTCAGGGCGACGAGCGATCCGCCTATGTCAACATCAACTGCCTGGACGATGTCGACATCGCCAGCATCGAAGTCTTAGAGTTCGACGGCCGCTCGGCCTGAAGCTTTGTTTTTACGCAATTCCGGACGGAAAACCGCTACGCACTTTTCCTGGAATTTCTCTATCGGTAGCCGGTCGCATCGGCCGGCTTGCCAGCGTCCTGGACTTCCGGGACATAGCGCCAGGCGTCGGGGCGCGAGCCGTCGAGATCGGCAAAGCCATAAACCTGCGCCAGCCCGCCGCTGGAAAGCGACTGGCCGTTCCAGCGTGAGCGCTTCGGATCCGAGGCAAGCGCCACGACGGCGCGACCGACGAAGCGCGGCGTCTCCGATATGACGAAATGCGGCACATTGGCTGTGGCGTCGCGCCAGTTCTCTTCCCAAACGCCGAATGTCTCCAGCATCATCTCCGAGCGCATCCAGCCCGGTGTCAGCGAGACAGACGTCGCGCCATGCTTTTCAAGATCCTTGGCGTGCGCCCATGCCATGCGGTTCACCGCCACCTTGGCGAGATCGTAGAAGGGCGACAGCCGGTAGTGGTCGGCATTGTATTCGGCGGTGCCGTCGGTGACCTCGACGTGGAGCCCGCCCGGCTGTTCGATCAGCAGCGGCAGCGCGTGATGCGCGGTGATCAGGTGCGTGTCGATCCCAAGCCGCAGCAGCCGCAGGCCGTTGTCCAGATTGTGCTCCCAGACGGACTTGTTCCATTCGAACAGCTTCTCACCGCCCCAGACATCATTGACCAGGATATCGAGGCCGCCCTGCTCCGCGCGGATACGCGCGACAAGCTTCTGCACCTCTTCGGAGATCAGATGGTCGACCTGCACGGCAATGCCCTTGCCGCCTTGCGCGGCAACCAGCTCGGCCGTCTCCTCGATGGTCTCGGGGCGCTGATAGTCCGATTGCCGGGTGCGCGTCGTACGGCCCGTGACATAGACGGTGGCGCCGGCGGCGCCCAGCTCGACCGCAATTCCGCGGCCCGCGCCGCGCGTCGCGCCGGCGACGAGAGCGACTTTGCCTTGAAGCGTCATTGAAACCTCCGAACTTGAACTCAGCACAACGAGGGCTGGCTTTTGCCGCGCCTCTCATTTATAAATGATCATTCGTTTATGAATAAGAGTCAAGATGACCCGGCCAAAGACCCAATCTGACGAGAAGGTGCTGGAAACCGCGTACCGGCTGATGCATGCCGACGGCCCGGAAGCGTTGACCTTCGAAAGGCTGGCGCGAGCCAGTGGCCTTTCAGGCTCGACGCTGGTGCAGCGCTTCAAGAACAAGGCGCTGCTGAAGCAGCGCACCCTGCTCTATGCCTGGGATGGGCTCGACCGAAAGACCGAGGATGTGGCAGGCTCCGTCCCCAGGACGCCGGCCGGCGCCGTCGAGCTGCTGGTCGCTCTCTCGAGCGGCTATGGCGACATCGAGTCCTATGCCGAAGGTTTGCTCGTCCTGCGCGAGGATCTGCGCGATCCGATTCTCAGGGTGCGCGGCGCCGCCTGGAAGGCCGCACTCGGCAGGATGCTCGCCGATTGTTTCGCCGGCGTCCGCGGCATTCCGGACGACATCGGCCTGCTGATGGCAACTCACTGGCAGGGCTCGCTGCTGTGGTGGAGCTTCGATCCCGATGACATGGACCTTACTGCCTATGTCGAGCACAGTCTGAAGCGCTTCCTATCCGCCACGACAACGTTGGCTCGAAACCCTTGAAAGTTCCGCCGGAGAACGATGTGGAGTTAACTATTCCGCCTGAATCGGCCCAATGGTAAAGGTCATCAGGGCCACGGGCATCATCGCGCCATTATAGGCGAAGGTGCTCACCACGCCGGCATGGTCGACCTGCAGGTCGCCTGCTGGCCGAATGCGGAAGTCAGGGTAAAGATCGATCTTCCAAATCAGTCAGGGACGATTCGGGGCCGTAATGTAGGCCGCCTGGTCAGCGAGATGACGTTGACGAAGATCAAAAGACAATTTTCCGATCGGCGGTATCTTCCCTAAAGCTTATCCGAGAGGGCGCGATGAACAGGCGAACGATGCTCGTGGGCGCAGGCGCCGCGCTTGTGGCGGCCGGCGCCGGTGCCGCCGCCTGGCGATCAGCGGTCGGGTCCATGGCCGAATATGAAGCTTTCGCCGCCGGATTGCGCGACCGCCTGACGCCCGATCTTGAGGCCGTGGTCCGTTATGCAACCCTGGCGGCCAATAGCCACAATACGCAGCCCTGGCGGTTCCAGCTTGAAGGGCATGCAATCGAGATCCGGCCCGACCTTCAGAGGCGGACTCCGGTCGTCGACCCCGACGACCATCATCTCTATGTCAGCCTGGGATGCGCCGCGGCCAATCTCACGCTCGCCGCGGCGGCAACTGGCCGTACCGGCGAGGCTTCGCTTACGGCTGACGGCAACGGAATCCGTTACAATTACCTTATGGGCGCGCCGAAAGCGGACCCGTTGACCGACGCCATTCCGAAACGCCAATCGACTCGTGCCGAATATGATGGCCGCGCCACCGCCGCGGCGGATCTCGCCGAGCTTGAGCGGGCAGCAGCGATACCGGGTGTGAGCCTGGCGCTCATCACGGATCGGACGCGGATGAAGCAGGTGCGGGATCTTGTCATTGCCGGCAATGAAGACCAGATGAACGACCCCGCATTCATGCATGAGCTGAAGCAGTGGATACGCTTCAACCCACGCAGCGCGACGGCAAGCGGAGATGGGCTCTTCTCAGCCGCTAGCGGCCGCCCGGTGCTGCCGACCAGCCTGGGCCGGATCGCCCTGGATCGGCTGTTTAGCATCGCTCAGGAGAATCAGAAGTACGCCCGTCAGATCGACTCATCAGCCGGGGTGGCGATCTTCTTTGGCGAGCGGCCGGACCACGATCACTGGATCAGGGTCGGCCAGGCATGCCAGCGCTTCGCTTTGGCCGCGACGAGCCTGGGACTCAAGATCGCCTTCATCAATCAGCCTGTCGAGGTCGCCCGCCTGCGCGCGGACCTCGCGGCGATCGTCGGCGAGACCCGCAGGCCGGATATTGTAATGCGCTTCGGATATGGGCCTGCCTTGCCGTTTTCGCCAAGGAGGCCGGTGGCTTCGGTCATTACATGATGGCGTGGAGGGCTGACATGGCCCGAGGCGGTTGATCCTTCAGCCATGTTGCCGACACCTCCCACCAGGCGGGCACGGCGCATCGGCCGGAGCCTGAAGGCCTGGGTCGATGCGGCAGAAATGGTCCCGACCAGGCTAATCAGCCTGCTTCGGCCCCATCAGGAAGGTCACCAGCGCCGCGAGCAAGGTCGCCACGCCGCCATAGGCGAAGGCGCTCGCCACACCCGCATGATCGACCAGCAGGCCGCCGACGATGGCGCCGAGCGCGATCGCCACCTGGAAGGTCGCGACCATCAAGCCGCCGGCGCTCTCGGCCTGATCGGGCGCGGCGCGCACCAGCCAGGTCTGCAGGCCGACGGGGACGGCGCCGAAGGCAAAGCCCCAGGCGGTGACTGCGACTGCAGCCGTTATCGGCGAAGCGCCAAACACGAGCAGCGTCGCCGCCGACAGGGCGATCAGCAGCGGCGCCAGGCCGACGGCCATCTTAAGGTTGCGCTCGGCCAGGAACGCGCCCGCGAAATTGCCGAAGAAGCCGCCGATGCCATAGGCAAGCAGCACCAGCGAGATCGTCTCGATCGGCATCGCCGGAACGGTCTCCAGGAACGGCCGCACATAGGTGAAGCCGGCGAACTGTCCGGACGCAACCAGCAGCACGACCAGCAGCGCGACGCGGATCATCGGCCGCTTCAACACGGCGAGCAGGGTGCGGAAGCTTGCAACGGTTGTGGGCGGCAGGCTGGGCAGGGTGGCGAGCTGCGCCAGCAGCGCCAGCGCGCCGACGACCGCCGCGATCATGAAGGCGGTTCGCCAGCCCCAGATATCGCCGACATAGGCGCCGACCGGGGCGGCGGTGACGGTAGCAACCGAGACGCCGGTCAGGATGATCGACATGGCGCGCGGCATCAGCCGCATCGGCACCAACCGCAGCGCCATCGCCGCCGACATCGACCAGAAACCGCCGAGCGCAACGCCCAGCACGACGCGGGCAAGAAGCAGCATGGTGAGCGAGGAGGCGAAGGCGGCGACGAGGTTGGAGACGATCAGCAGCACCGAGAGGATCCACATCACCAGCCGGCGGTCGAGCCACTTGGTGACGATCGCCATGGTCGGCGCCGCGATCGCGCCGACGACGGCCGTCGCCGTCACCGCCTGGCCGGCGGCGCCTTCGCTGACGCCAAGGTCCTGCGCCAGCCGCGTCAACAGGCTGGCGGGCAGGAATTCGGCAGTCACCAGACCGAAAACGCCGAGCGCCAGCGAGACCACCGCGCCCCATGCCGGCTCTGTTCGCTCCTCGGCTTCGCTTCCGTCGAGATCGGCGGCGTCGACGACGCCCGTGGCGGGTTCGGTCATGGCAAAATCTCCGATCTGTTTGCGGCGCCACGTAGGAGATGACCCGATCGGACTCCACCCGATACATGCCGGCAGGCGGCTGTGTCAGTTCGATCTGGTTGCGGCGCAATATTTGGCTGCAGTGCAACATAGGGAGTGACTGGCTGGAGTTTCCATGCTAGAAACGCCGAAATGAATTACAATTCGTCCAAAACCATTCTGCAGGCTTCCGGCGACCCGCTGACCGACATGCTGCGCGGCTTGCGCCTCGACGGCGTCGATTACGGCCGCTGCGTGCTGGGCGAGCCCTGGGCCGTTTCCTTCCCCGCGCAGAAGGCGGCGCGCTTCCATTTCATCGGACAGCAGGGCTGCTGGCTGTTTACGCCGGCGAAGGAATGGACCCAACTCTCCGTCGGAGACGCGCTGCTGATCCCGCGCGGCGACGCGCACGTGCTCGCGAGCGCGCCCGGCGTGCCTCCGGTGCCGATCGGCCGCTACACGATCGAGCCGGTCTGCGAGAACATCTACGACGTCTCGAATGGCTGCGACGGCAGCAAGACCTTGCTGTTTTGCGGCTCGATGCATTTCAACCTCGACGGCTCGCATCCGCTGCTGGAAATGATGCCCGACCTGATGCAGGCGCATAAGCTGATGGCGAACGCGCCCGGCATCCAGCATCTGCTCGACGCGATGGCCGGCGAGGTGACGATGGACCGCGTCGGCTCCGGCGGCATCCTGGCCCGTCTGGCCGACGTGCTCGCCGCCACCATCATCCGCTCCTGGGTGGAGAATGGCTGCGGCGACGCCACCGGATGGATCGCCGCCGTGCGCAATCCGGATGTCGGCAAGGTGCTTGCCGCCATCCATCTGCAGCCGGAGCGCGACTGGACGGTGGAGGCGCTGGCCAGGAGGATGGGCGCCTCGCGCTCCGCCTTCGCGCAGCGCTTCGCCACCGTGGTCGGCGAGACGCCGGCCAAATATGTGCTGCGCGTGCGCATGCACCAGGCCCGGCAATGGCTAGGCCGCGACGGCATGCGGGTTTCGGTGGCGGCGTCGAGGCTGGGCTACGATTCGGAAGCCTCCTTCAGCCGCGCCTTCAAGCGGGTGATGGGCGTCGCGCCGAGTCATTTCCGTCACGCCGGCGCCGACGAACAATCCTGATCGCCAGCTGCAGGGCTGGAGGAATTGCCAAGTCTTTTGGACACCGTGTCATTCCCCGTCAGTCGAGACGGCATAAGCTCAAGGGCGGAGGAAACCGCCATGCCTAACCATCTCGCACCGTTTGCGCTTGCCGCACTTGCCGTCTTGCCGAGCCCGGCTTTGGCGCTCGAAGACAGCTACCTGCCCGCCGACAAGATCCCTTACGCCGTCGAAGCGCCGGGCCAGCCGCAGCGCCTCGGCGCGTTATGGGGCGAACGGGCGAAAGGACCGGCCGGCACGCTGCTGAAGGTCCCCGGCAACTGGCGCGCGCCTGTCCATGCCCACACCGCCGATTACCGCGCGATTGTCATCAAAGGCCTCTGGGCGCACTGGCAGATGCAGGGCGGCGAAGCCACCAAGGTCGAGTTGCCGCCCGGCTCCTACTGGACCCAGAAGGCCGACGAGATGCATGACGATGCCTGCCTGTCGGACACCGAATGCGTGATCCTGTTGATCAACGACACGCCTTACGAGACCTATCTGCCGAAATAGCGCAAGAACCGACCGGCGAAATCTCTGTGGGCGAAGCGGCGGGCTAGCGCGCTTCACCGTTTCACGGAAACGGCGAAACGCCCTATCTCTTTGTTTTTACGCAATTCCGGACGAATTGCTCTAGTCAGCTAGCGTGCTTCAGGCTGACGCCGCTGCCCTTGTCGAACAGCATCACCTTGTCCGGGTTCCAGGCAAAGCGCACCGGCTGCTCGATTGTCACATCGGTCCTGGCAGGCACGGTTGCCCGCAGCATCGTGTCGCCGACCCTGAGCGTCAGGATCTTCTCCACGCCATGGTTCTCGACATCGTGGACGCGTGCCTCGACCGGCGCGCCGCTCTCCAGGTAGACGTCCTCCGGACGGATGCCGAAGACGAGTGGCCGACCGTCGGTCGCGCCACTCGTCCTGCCCCCGCCAAAAGTCTTGGCCCCAGGTGACAGCGGCAGTTCGAAATTCACCGGCGCCATCACCGCGCGGTCGTCGACCAGCCTGCCGTCGATGAGGTTCATCGGCGGTGAACCGACGAAGCTCGCGACATAGGTGTCGCGCGGATTGTTGTAGATCTCATGCGGCGTGCCGATCTGGACGATGCGGCCATGGTTGAGCACGCCGACCTTGTCGCCCATCGACATGGCTTCGATCTGGTCATGCGTGACGAACAGGAATGTGGCACCGAGCTGCATCTGCAGGTTCTTCAGCTCCGTGCGCAGCGCCTCGCGCAGCTTGGCGTCGAGCGCCGACAGCGGCTCGTCCATCAGGAACACGCGCGGCTTGCGCACGATGGCGCGGCCGATCGAGACGCGCTGCATCTCGCCGCCGGAAAGCCGGTCGGTCTTGCGGTCGAGCAGATGTTCGATCCTGAGCGTGCGGGCCGCGCGCGCGACGCGGTCCTTGATCTCGGCATCCGGCAGCCGGCGGATCTTCGGCTTCAGCGGAAATTCCAGGTTCTGCCGCACCGTGTAGCGCGGATAGAGCGAATATTGCTGCAGCACCAGCGCCACGTCGCGTTCGGCCGCGCCCCAGTCGGCGACGTCGACGCCGTCGATTAGAACCTGGCCGTCAGTCGGCTTATCCAGTCCGGCGATCAGGCGTAGCGTCGTCGTCTTGCCGGCGCCGGTCTCGCCGAGCAGCACGAAGAACTCGCCGTCGGCTATGTCGAGGTTCAGACCCGTGAGCGCGGTGTGGCTGCCGAATTTCTTGGTGATGTTCTTCAGTTCGATATGGGCCATTACAGCCTTACTCCCAGCGACTTACCGCTTGCGGTGTCGAAAAAATGCGCCTGCTCGGGATCGATGCGGACATGGACTTTCTCACCGGGGCCCGAGACGTAGCCTGCCTTGGTGCGGGCGCGCAGCATCTTGGAGCCGACCTTGAGGTCGACGATGTCGAAGGAACCCAGCGGCTCGATGATATTCGCCTCGACCGGCACGTAGCCGGGCGCTGCGTCGCGGCGGACGAGCACGCCCTCCGGTCGGATGCCGAGCGTCAAGCCACCGTTGGAATGCCCGTTGAGCCTGGACAGGAGCTCGCGCGGAAATTCGAAACCCGACGGCGCGCCGCCGATGGTGACGGTTGCTGCACCGGCCTGATCCGCGACGCTGGCCTCGGCGATATTCATCACCGGGCTGCCGACAAATTGCGCGACGAACAGGTTGGCCGGGTGCGAATAGACATCGTCCGGCGTGCCGACCTGCTGGATGAAGCCTTCATGCATGATGACGATGCGGTCGGCCAGGCTCATCGCTTCGATCTGGTCGTGCGTGACGTAGATCGTGGTCGAGCCTTGCTTGACGTGCAGGCGCTTGATCTCGGCGCGCATCTCTTCGCGCAGCTTGGCGTCGAGCGCGCCGATCGGCTCGTCCATCAGCATCGCCTTCGGCCGCCGCACCAACGCTCGGCCGATCGCCACCCGCTGCATGTCGCCGCCCGAGAGCGCAGACGGCCTCTTGTCGAGCAGATCGGTGATGCGAAGAACCCTGGCGATCTCTCTCACCGACGTGTCGACCTCGCCGCTGCTCATGCGCGTGGCGCGCAGTGGAAAGGCGATGTTCTCGAAGACGGTCATGTGCGGGTAGAGCGAAAAGGACTGGAACACCATGGCGATGTCGCGGTCGGCGGCCTTGAGGTGCTGCACCGGCTTGCCGTCGATCAGGATGTCGCCCTGGTCGATCGTCTCCAGCCCTGCCACCGCGCGCAGCGTCGTGGTCTTGCCGCAGCCCGACTGTCCAAGCAGCACGATGAACTCATTGTCGGCGATGGCGAGGTTCAAATTATGGATGACCTGGACGGCACCAAAGAATTTCTCGATGCCGCGAAGTTCGATCTGCGTCACTGCCGGGCTCCCTCATGCATCGCGGCGCCGGTTTCCTCGCTCTGCTCCGGTGCAATCTTGGACGTGATGTTGAAGCCGATCAGCCCGACCAGGATGATCGTCACACCGTATGAATGCAGGCTGAGGCTCCATGGCTGGCAGAGCGCTACGATGCCCAGCACCATGAGGATTTGCGAGGCCGGCAGCAGGTACTTCTCGTTGATGGCGCGAAAACTCATTTTCGGATTGCTCCGAACGTCACGCCGCGAAGCAGATGGTTGCGCAGCAGGAAGGTGAAGATCGCGACTGGCAACAGGAACAGGAAAGTACCCGCCGCGATCGTGGTCCAGTCCGGCAGGCCGGAGCCGATCTGCGACGGGATGAAGGGCGGCGCCGTCTGGGCGCGCCGGTTGGTCATGATCAGCGCGAAGGCGTATTCGTTCCACGCGGTGATGAAGCAGAACACGGCGGTGGCGGCGATGCCGGTCGCCGCTTCCGGCAGCACGATCTTGAAGAAGGCCTGCATGCGTGTGTAGCCGTCGACGAGCGCCGCCTCCTCATATTCCTTCGGGATCTCGTCCATGAAGCCCTTCATCAGCCAGACCGAGAACGAAAGATTGAAGGCGACGTAGAGGATGATCAGGCCGATATGCGAGTCGTTGAGGCCGACCATCCGGTACATCAGGAACATCGGAATGGCGACCACCACCGGCGGCAGCATGCGGGTCGACAGGATGAAGAAAAGGAGGTCTGCCTCGCCCTTCACCTTGAAGCGTGAGAAGCCGTAGGCGGTGAAGGTTCCCATGCCCACCGCGAGCACCGTGCTGATCACAGCCACGATCAGGCTGTTCATGAACCGGTCGGGATATTGCGAAAGCTGCACGTCCTTGCCGACCTTGAGCACCCGCTCGCCGCCGTCATAGATGCGTTTTTCCCACCAGGGCGCGGCATCGTAGACTTGCGGATCGACGGCCTTCTGCATCTGCACGCGCTTGGTGAAGAGCCGCACGAACGGCGTCACCTCCGGCTCGAACAGCACGGTGGGCGGCACGCTGACGGCGAGCTCCTTCGGCTTGAACGCCGTCGAGGCGATCCAGTAGATCGGCGCCAGGAAGATCAGCGTCGCGATCAGCACCGCGGCGATGGCGATGCGGTTGAATGCGACCTCGGAAGAAGTGCGGACGGCGGCCATGTCAGCGCTCCTTCACCTTGTTGAGATACTTCACGTAGAGGTTGGTGATGGCCAGCACCATGATCAACACGATGTAGGCCAGCGCGCAGGACTTGCCCGTATCCCACTGCTGGAAGGCCTGCTTGTAGAGCCGGATCGCGATCAGTTCGGCGGTTGGCTGGGTCGTCATCGTGTAGGCGATGTCAAAGGTCTTGAAGGCTTCCATGGTGCGGAAGATCAATGCGATCAAAAGGATCGGCGAGACCAGCGGCAAGGTGATGCGGGTGAACGTGTACCACCATCCGGCGCGGTCGATCGCGGCGGCCTCATAGAGATGCTGCGGCACGGCCGACAGGCCGGCGAGCGACAGCAGCATGACGAAAGGCGACCACATCCAGATGTCGGTGATCGCGACCGCGTAGAGCGCGCTGTCGGGATTGGAGAGCCAGGCGAAGTCGCCAAGGCCGAAGACATAGTTGATCGGACCCCAGGACGGGCTGTAGAGCAACTGCCAGAACAGGCCGACGACCGCCGCCGACATCATCATCGGCAACAGCAAAAGCGTGGTGATCAGCCCCTTCATCGGAAAGCTGCGGTTGAGCAGAAGCGCAAGGCCGAAGCCGACGATCATCTGTCCCGCTACCGAAACGATGACGTATTTCGCCGTGATGATGAAGTTCGACCAGATGTGGTCGTCGCTGAGCAGTTCGCGGTAGTTCTGCAAGCCGACGAACTGCCAGGCATCGCCCCGGTTTGCGGCGAAGTTCGTGAACGAATAGCCCAGCGAATAGATCAACGGGAAGATGTTGAAGACGATCAGGAAAACCAGCGTCGGGATGATGAACAGGTTGCGGATGGTCAGATCGGACCAGCCGCGCGCGGCGGCCCTGGAGGCCGGATCAAGATTGGTGAGGGCTACCGAAGCCAACGAATGTCTCCCTGAAAACAGGAATGCCGGAGGGGAAACCCTCCTCCGGCATTCTGACTGCGGTGCTTACTTGTAACGATTGTACTTGGTGAACGTCGCCTTCCAGTCGGCGGCGGTCTTGTCGAGAGCTTCCTGGGCGGTGCCCTTGCCGCCAACCACGAACGGATAGATGTTCTGGTTCAGCTGATCGAGCACTTCGGCATATTCAGGCGTTGCCCAGAAGTCCTTGACCATGAACATCGTGTCGTAGAACGCCTTGTTGTATGGCGTGGCGTTCTGGAAGGCTTCCGACTTCAGCACGGCCTGGCTGCAGGTGTAGCCGCCGAGGTCGGCCCACTTCTTCTGGGTCTCGTCCTTGATGAACCACTCGAGGAACTTCATCGCCTCGTCCTTGTTCTTCGAGTACGAGATGACGGAGATGCCCTGGCCGCCGAGAGCGGCGAAGCGCTTGCCGTCCGGCCCGGCCGGGTTGGCGAAGAAGCCGGTGACGTCGGCATAGGGGTTGGTGGCCTTGTTCACCAGCGGCGGGAAGAAGGCGAAGAAGTTCATGCTCATCGCGGCGAGACCGCCGGTGATCGCCTGGTTGTCCTCTACGAAGAAGGTCTTGCCCCAGCCCGGAGGCGTGAACTTGTAGAGTTCCTTGTACATGTCGAGGCCGGCAGCGGCCTCTTTCGAATTGATGACGCCGTCGACCTTGTAGGTTGCGTAGTCGCCGAGATCGCCGCCATAGCTGAATATGGCGCTCTCGACGCCCATCGCCATCGCGTCATAGGAATTGTCGGTGTAGATGGCGACGCCGTATTTCTTCTGGTCCGGACGGTAGAAGAACTCGGCGATGTCGCGCAACTGCGCGTAGGTCTTCGGAATGTCGAGGTCGTAGCCGTATTTCGCCTTGAAGGCTTCCTTCTCCTTCGGGTCCTCGAACCAGTCCTTGCGGTAGGACCAGCCGATCGCATCGCCCTCCAGCGGGATCGCCCAATACTTGCCGGAACCGCCGGGGTATTCGGCATAGTATTTGATGGTCGCGGGCGCCATCACGTCATTGAGCTTGTGCTTGTTGAAGAAGTCGGTGAGGTCGACATAGTGACCCTGCGTCGAACCGGCGCCGAGCCATTGCGAGTCGCCGACCACCAGGTCGTAGGCGTCGCCATGCGCGTTGAATTCGGTGAAGGCCTTGGTCTGGAAGTCGGGCCATGGCGTGGTCTGCACCGTGACCTTCACGCCGGTTTCGGCCGTGTATTCGTTGACGAGTTCCTGCAGATAGTTCGCCGGATCCCATTCCGCCCAGAAGATGGTGAGTTCCTTGTCCTGCGCGCGGACGGATGTCCCGCAGGCAAGCGCCAGCCCGATACCAGCAATCACGCTGGTCACTATCTTGCGCATAGTTTTCCTCCCTTGTGCGCATTCTACCGCGTCATGTGGACCGGCAACGAAGCCGGCCCTGGTAGTTCCTCCTGTGACGGCACCTCTCCGGTTCCGGGCCTCCTCGCCCTGCCGGAAATGGATCTCGGCCTTCACTATTTGATCCGCTTTATCGGTCTTGATCTGGTATTACCAATTCCAGCTTGGCGTCAAGCGCTTTCTTGAGTGGCCGGCAGCAGCCGAAAAAGGGAAGCATTACGATATCTGCCTGTTTTCCCTTGTTTTTCCTACTCTTTGATACGCAGGACCCTTGCCATGGACTGCCCACTGCAATTAACATTCCGAACCGTCGTCGCAATCTGGTCGAACCAGATTTAGGCCATTGTCGCCCTGGACACTGCCGATTGCGCCTCCGATTCCGCCATTGCGGCGCGAACCAGCGCGCCCGCCGCCCATTGCGCGACCGACATCATCTCGGCGCTGTCCAGCCCCCATATATCCTTCAGCACCGTGACCACCTCGACGCCGAACACCAGCGACAGCGCCTGGGCCAGGCGCTTGAACTGGCGCGGCTTCAAGCGGCCCTTGAGCGGTGCGATCGCATCCTTCAGCAAGTCGACGCGATGGCCGCGCTTGAAGGCCGGTTCCGATCCGAGGGTGCCCGCCTGGCGCCGCGCCCATTGATCGAGCGACAGCTTCAGCGCCGCCTTGAACGTCGCCTCGAAGGCTTCGATGCGCGGCATCGCGGTGGCGAACAGATCCGCCACGCGCCGCTCGGCATCGTCGGACGCCGACTTCCAGGTGAGTATCGGGCCGAGCCCTTCGTCGACCACGGCCTGCACCAGCGCCGCCTGGCTCGGGAAATACCGGTACGCGGTCGCGCGTGACACTTCCGCTGCCTCCGCGACCTCGCTGACCGAAGGGGTCATGCCGGACTGCATCAATCTCGTCGCCGTTTCCAGCATCAGCCGCCTGGTGCGGGCGCGCGGCCCCTTCTCGACGGCCGGCGCGTGGGCGGCATCGTCGGCGGAGACAGCTTGTTGACGTGAGACATCCATATCAATACGATACGCGCGTCTCAAAAATTTGCAATGGCGCAATGCCGGGCAATAATGAGGTCCCCACCAGCGACGAGGCTTTGCCGAGGAGCTTAAGGGTGGGGCAAAAATTGACCCCCACCAGCGACGAGGCTTTCGCCGAGGAGCTTAAAGGTGGGGCAAAAAAGGCGGACGGCGATGCCGGACATGCCGGATGACGGGGAAACCACGGATGGGACGCATCTATGTGGTCGGCACCGCCGACACCAAAGGTGAGGAACTCGCCTTCCTGGCCGATGCTATCGCCAGGGCCGGCGGCGCGGTCACGCGTGTCGACATCGGCACGCGCGGCGCGACTGTCCCGGTCGACATTCCCGCAAGCGAGGTCGCCGCGCATCACCCCAAGGGAGCCGGCGCGGTTCTCGGCGTCGACGATCGCGGCGCCGCCGTTACCGCCATGGGCGCCGCCTTCACCAACTTCATCCGCTCCCGTCACGACATCGCCGGCGTCATCGGCATCGGCGGCGGCGGCGGCACCTCGATCGTCACCGCCGGCATGCGCGCGCTGCCGCTCGGCCTGCCGAAGCTCATGGTCTCGACACTGGCTTCCGGCGATACCGCGCCTTACGTCGATGTCTCCGACATCGTCATGATGCCGTCGGTGACCGACATGGCGGGACTGAACAGGCTCTCCCGCACGGTGCTGCACAATGCCGCCCAGGCCATCGCCGGCATGGCCGCGAAGCCCGCCCCGGCCGCTGCCGGCAAGCCGGCGCTGGGGCTCACCATGTTCGGCGTCACCACGCCCTGCGTGACCGCGATCGTCGACCAGTTGCGCGCCGGCTATGACTGCATGGTCTTCCACGCCACCGGTACCGGCGGCCGCTCGATGGAGAAGCTCGCCGACAGCGGCCTGCTGGCCGGCGTCCTCGACATCACCACGACCGAAGTCTGCGACTTCCTGTTCGGCGGCGTGCTGCCCGCGACCGAGGATCGGTTCGGCGCGATTGCCCGCACGAAACTGCCCTATGTCGGCTCGGTCGGCGCGCTCGACATGGTGAACTTCTGGGCGCCGCCCACGATCCCCGAGCGCTATCGCGGACGCTTGTTCTACGAGCACAATCCCAACGTCACGCTGATGCGCACCACGGCCGAGGAATGCCGCAAGATCGGTGAATGGATCGGCGGCCGCCTCGCCCGATGCGACGGCCCGGTCCGTTTCCTGATCCCGGAAAAGGGCGTCTCGGCGCTTGATATCGAAGGCGGCGCCTTCTTCGATCCGGAAGCCGATGCGGCGCTGTTCGAAGCTATAGAGCGCACGATCCAGCCGGCCAGGGACCGCAACGTGACGCGCCTGCCGCTGCACATCAACGACCCCGCCTTCGCCAAGGCCGCCGCCGAGGCGTTCCTCGACATAGCCAGGAAGTGAGAGACGACAAGCATGGCCGCCATTCCGCGCAAAACGATCCTGGAAAAATTTCGCAAGATGATCGCCGACGGCCTGCCGATCGTCGGCGGCGGCGCCGGCACCGGCCTGTCGGCCAAGGCCGAGGAAGCCGGCGGCATCGACCTGATCATCATCTACAATTCCGGCCGCTACCGCATGGCCGGGCGCGGCTCGGCCGCCGGCCTGCTCGCCTATGGCAACGCCAACGAGATCGTCAAGGAGATGGCCTATGAGGTGTTGCCGGTGGTGAAGAAGACACCGGTGCTGGCCGGCGTCAACGGCACCGACCCCTTCGTCATCATGCCGCTGCTTTTGGCCGAACTGAAGACGATGGGCTTTTCCGGCGTGCAGAACTTTCCGACCGTCGGCCTGTTCGACGGCACCATGCGCCAGAGCTTCGAGGAAACCGGAATGGGTTTTGGGCTCGAGGTCGACATGATCGCCGAGGCGCACAAGCTCGACCTTCTGACCACGCCTTACGTCTTCAATCCGGACGAGGCGCGCGCCATGACCAGGGCCGGCGCCGACATTGTCGTCGCCCATATGGGCGTCACGACCGGCGGCTCGATCGGCGCCACATCGGCGAAAACGCTCGATGCCTGCGTCAAGGAGATCGACGCCATTGCGGACGCCGCGCGCTCGGTGCGCAAGGACATCATCCTGCTTTGCCATGGCGGGCCGATCTCGATGCCCGACGATGCGCGCTACATCCTGGAGCGCTGCGAGGGGCTGCACGGCTTCTATGGCGCGAGCTCGATGGAGCGTCTGCCGGCCGAAGCGGCAATCGCCAGGCAGACGGCGGATTTCAAGGCGGTCGCGATCACGAAAAAGAAGGGATGAGGCTATGGCCGACAGGAGCAAGGTTTTCGTCTACCCGAAGGATGTCAGCGCCTTCGGTTTCGACTGGGGGAAATTGTCGCTGACGGTCGCGCCGGAAGTGAACGGCGCCGAGCGCTTCTCAGGCGGCGTCGTCGACTTGCCGCCCGGCAAGGGCCACACCCGCCACAACCATCCGGGCGCCGAGGAGATCATCTTCGTCATCTCCGGCCATGGCGAGCAGATGGTCGAGGACGAGAAGGGCAATCCGGTGGTGGCGAAGGTCGGCCCCGGCTGCACCATCTACGTGCCGGAAAGCCGCTTCCACTCGACGCTCAATACCGGCGACCAGCCGATGCAGCTTTTCGTCGTCTATTCGCCGGCCGGACCGGAGCTGGTGCTGCGCGAGTTACCGGATTTCAAGCTGCTGCCGGCGGGTCACTGACAGCCTTTCCTTCTCCCCGTTCTACGGGGAGAAGGTGCCCGAAGGGCGGATGAGGGGCAGCGCCGGCCTCCAGGCTCTATGAAGCTCCCCTGTTCCACCCGCGCCCGCGGTCACCGAACATCACATAGCCGGCATCGGTCACCGCCACCGTGTCCTCAAGCTTGATGAAGCCGCGCGTCGGGTGGAGCATGGTCGTTTCGACCGACAGCACCATGTTCTTCTCCAGCGGCTTGGCCGCATAGGTGCCTTCATAGGCGACGGGGTGGTTGGTCATCAGGAACGGCGCTTCATGGGTGATCAACCCCATGCCATGCGCGAAGAAGTCCGTGTAGGCCGCGACCTTGGAGGCCTTCAGCACGCTCTCCGCATGCGCGATCATGTCGCCGCCCAGTACGCCCGCCTTGACCTTGGAAAAAGCCGCCTGCTGCACTGTCTCCACTTCGGCCAGAAGATCCTCCAACTCGGCATCTGGCTCGCCGAGCACGCCCATGCGGCAGAGGTCGCCGATATAGCCGTGATAATTGCCGCCGGAATCGATCGACATCACCTCGCCCGTCTTCCACGCCTGGCTGGACGCCGCGCGGTTGTGGCTGGAACCCAGCGTCAGCAGGCAATATTCGAAATGCGCGCCGCGATTGGTCTCCTCGCGCCGGAGCTGCTCGATGATGTCGGTCTTGCTCGTGCCCTCCCGCGCCCAGGCAATCGTCGCCAGCATGGAATCGGTGATGAGCTCTGACGCGATGCGCAGCTGCTCCAGCTCGGCCTCGGTCTTGATGGCGCGCATGCGCTCCAGCATATCGGTCGCGTCGATCAGCTTGGCATCCGGCAACGCCTTGCGGATCAGCATATAGGCATCCGACGGCAGGAAACCCGGTTCGATGCCGATGCGCGCCGCCGACTTGCCGATCTGCTTGAGATGCTCCACGGCAAGATTGGCGGCGTCGAGCGTGCCCCAGCAGGCGGCATGCAGCGTCGGTGTCCAGAACGGATGGTTCTGGTGCTCGCCGCCTTCCATCTTGTTGCCGATATAGGCGGCATGCTCCGGCCCGCCCTTCTCGTAAAGCACGATCGGCAAATAGCGGCTGTGACCGATGGCATCCATCGCCGCAAAGAAGATGAACTTGTAGCCGCCGAGCAGATATTGGGTGTTGTGCTTGGAGGTGGCGAAGAGAACGTCGATACCAGCCTCTTCCATCAGCCGGTCCACCCGCGCCTGGTCGAACGGAATGCTGCTGACCTCGGTTTTGCCCGGAGCGATGTTCATCTGCCTCTCCCTGTTTTTCATCGGCCGCAGGAGCGCCGAACGTCATGATTTATGGCTGTCGGCCAAATCTGCATCATTTTGACCGCTCTGGTCCAGCCAGAATTGATCACTTTCGCGCCAAAGGCGGTTTCATCCGGAATCTTGACCCGGCCTCTCTATGATCTGGTCCTACCAGATAGAGAAATCGGAGCCTCATTCGGCCGGGTGGTCCAGCGGACGGAAATTTCAAAGCCAAGCCATGATGCGCCAAATCCGTCTCTGGCGAAACCTTTGCCAAGCGCCATAATCGCCGGATTGCCGCGCCTGTCACGGCGCGAAGAGGGGAGTGTGAGCGATGTCCGAATTGACGATTTCACGCCGCGGCCTGCTGGCCGGCTCGGCGCTGCTGCTGGCCTCGACCGCGCTGCCGACCATCGGCTTCGCGCAGGCGCCGAAGAAGGGCGGCCGGCTGGTGCTGGCCGCCGATTCCGAGCCGCGCAACCTCAACCCGGCGATCGTCGCCTCCAACGGCGTCTTCTTCATCTCGAGCAAGATCGTCGAGACGCTGGCCGAAGCCTCCTTCAACGGTAAGGACGGGCTCACGCCGCGCCTGGCGCTTTCCTGGGAAGGCGCGGCCGACGGCCTTTCGGTCACCTTCAAATTGCGCGACGGCGTCAAATGGCATGACGGCAAGCCCTTCACCTCGGCCGATGTCGCCTTCTCGGCGCTGCAGATCTGGAAGCCGCTGCAAAATCTCGGCCGCACGGTGTTCAAGGATCTGCAAGCCGTCGAAACCCCGGACGAGCTGACCGCCATCTTCAAATTCGCCAAGCCAACGCCGTTCCAGCTGATCCGCAACGCGCTGCCGGCGCTGTCGAGCGTCGTGCCGAAGCACCTTTATGAGGTGGGCAAGATCGAGGACAATCCGGCCAACAACGCGCCGGTCGGCACAGGCCCGTTCAAATTCGCCGAATACAAGGCCGGCCAATATTACCGACTGGCGAGGAACGACGCCTATTGGGGCAAGGACGAACCCTATCTCGACGAGATCGTCTACCAGGTGCTGCCCGATCGCACCTCGGCCGCAGCGGCGCTGGAAGCCGGAGAGATCCAGCTCGCCGCCTTCTCCGCCGTGCCGCTCGCCGATCTCGACCGCATCTCGAAGGTGCCCGGCCTGAAGGTCATCACCAAGGGCTATGAGGCGCTGACCTACCAGCTCGTCGTCGAGATCAACCACCGCCGCAAGGAACTGGCCGATCTGAAGGTGCGGCAGGCGATCGCGCATGCCATCGACAAGGATTTCGTCGTCAAGACGATCTTCCTCGGCTATGCCGCGACGGCCACAGGCCCGGTGCCAAAGAACGATCCTCAATTCTACACCGCCGACGTGCCGACCTATCCTTTCGACGTCACCAAGGCCAATGCGCTGCTGGACGAAGCCGGCTACAAACGCGCCGACGACGGCAAGCGCTTTGCGCTGAAGCTGCTGCCGGCGCCCTACTTCAACGAGACAAAGCAGTTCGGCGACTATCTGCGCCAGGCGCTCGCGGCAATAGGCATCGACGCCGAGATCGTCAACAACGACTCCGCTGCGCACATCAAGGCGGTCTACACCGACCATGCCTTCGACCTCGCCGTCGGCCCGCCGGTGTTCCGCGGCGACCCGGCGATCTCGACCACCATCCTGGTGCAGGGCGGCATTCCGGACGGCGTGCCCTTCTCCAACCAGGGCGGTTACAAGAATGCCGACCTCGACGCGCTGATCACCAAGGCTTCGGAGACGCTCGATGCGTCGGCCCGCACCGAGCTCTACAAGGAGTTCCAGAAGAAGGTGGCCGCCGATTTGCCGCTGATCAACGTCGCCGAATGGAGCTTCATCTCCGTCGCCCGCGACACGGTCGGCAACATCGCCAACAACCCGCGCTGGGCAGTGTCGAACTGGGCGGACACCTATTTGGAATCGTGACACACTCGCGCGGATGAAAGTACGCGAGATCATCGTAGAAGCTGAGTTCTACGAGGCCCCCCTCTGTCCTGCCGGACATCTCCCCCTCAAGGGGGGAGATTGGCAGCTTGTCTGTACCGCCAATTCTGCAACGATGGAGATTGGCGAAACCAATGGCGACATCCAATCTCCCCCCTTGAGGGGGAGATGTCCGGCAGGACAGAGAGGGGGGCCTGGGCTCGGCATCTCCTTTTTGCAGCATTCCGCCCCTTCGAGGCGCGCATGACCCGCGCCCTCACCATCCTCCGCCGCCGTCTCGTCGGCAGCGTCTTCGTGCTCCTGGTCGTCGTCATCGGCAGCTTCCTGCTGCTCGAAGCCGCCCCCGGCGACGCGGTCGACGCCTACATCGTCTCGACCGGCGGTGATGCCGGCATGATCGAATTGCTGCGCCACCGGTGGGGCCTCGACCAATCGGAGCTCACCCGCCTCGCCAACTACCTCTGGGCGCTGCTGCATCTCGACCTCGGCCAGTCCGTCACGTTTTCCAGGCCGATCCGCGACGTCATCCTCGAACGCCTGCCGACGACGCTGATCCTGATGGGCAGCGCCACCGCGCTTTCCTTCGGCCTTGGCTCGGCGCTCGGCATCTATGCCGGCGCCCGGCCCCGCAGTTTTCGCGACCGCTTCCTGTCGATCGGTTCGCTGGCGCTTTATGCCGTGCCTGGCTTCTGGCTCGGCCTGGTGCTCATCGTCGTCTTTGCCGTCGACCTTCGCTGGCTGCCGATCGGCGGCATCGAGACCATCGCCTCCGATAAAACCGGGTTTTCCCGCGCCGCCGACGTCGCCACCCATCTCGTGCTGCCGGTCTCGGCGCTCGGCTTCATCTATCTGGCGCTCTATCTGCGCATGATGCGCGCCGGCATGGCCGAGGCCTGGCGGCAGGATTTCGTGCTTGCCGCCCGCGCCAGGGGGCTGACGCGCCGCCGCATCGTGCTTGCCCATGTCGCCCGCAACGCGCTCTTGCCCTTGGTCACCATGCTCGGCCTGCAATCGGCGCAGATGCTGGGCGGCAGCGTGGTCATCGAAAGCGTCTTTGCCGTGCCCGGCCTCGGCCGCCTGGCGCAGGAAGCCGTCGCCGGACGCGACACGCCGCTGCTGCTCGGCATCATCCTGGTCAGCGCCGTCCTGGTCGTCGTGATCAACCTTCTGGTCGACCTCGCCTACGCTGTCCTCGATCCGCGCGTCGGCGCCGGCGAGGCAAGCGCATGAACCGCCTACGCCGTTTCTTGCGCACGCCGGAAGCTGTCGCTGGCGCAATCATCCTGACCCTGCTCGTCGTCATGGCGCTTGCGGCGCCGCTGCTGTTTCCCGGCGACCCGCAGGCGATCGCCGGCCCGGCGCTGCTGCCGCCGTTCCAGGACTGGTCGCTGCCGCTCGGCACCGACCGGCTCGGCCGCGACGTGCTGGCCGAGCTGTTTCATGGTGCTCGTACATCATTGGCGGTCGGCCTGGCGGCGGCCGCCGCGGCGCTCCTCATCGGCGCGGTGGTCGGCAATTTGGCCGGCTTTGCCGGGGGCCTCGTCGACGAAGTGCTGATGCGCATCACCGACGCCTTCCAGACCGTGCCGGGCTTCCTGCTCGCGCTCGCCTTCGTCAGCATTGTCGGCCCCTCGCTCGGCGTCGTCGTCGCGGCAATCGCGCTCAGTGCCTGGACCGGGCCCGCGCGCGTCGCGCGCGCCGAGGTGCTTTCGATCCGCGAGCGCGACTATGTCGCCGGCGCCCGCGTCATCGGCATGCACCCGCTCGAAATCGCCTTTCGCGAGGTGCTGCCCAATGCCCTGCCGCCGGTGCTGGCGTTGTCTTCGGTGATCGTGGCGGCGGCGATCCTGACCGAGGCAGCGCTATCCTTCCTCGGCCTCGGCGATCCCAACCGCGTCACCTGGGGCGGCATGATCGCCGAGGGCCGCACGGTGCTGCGCACCGCGCCCTTTCTGTCGATCGTTCCCGGCGTGGCGCTCGTGTTGACCGTGCTCGGCGTCTACCTCACTGGCGAAGGCGTGGTGGAAGGCACCGCTGTGCGCAGGAGCCTGTCGTGACGGCGCTGCTTTCGATCCGGGATCTTTCGGTGCGGTATCGACGGGACAGCGTCGAGGTGGCAGCGCTGAGGGGCGTGAGTCTGGATATCGAGGCCGGCGAGCGCCTCGCGATCATCGGCGAAAGCGGCTCGGGCAAGAGCACGCTGGCGCTGGCGGTTGCGGGGTTGCTGCCCCGGGGCGCCAAGACTGGCGGGCGCATGGACTGGTCCCTGCCGGCAAGCGCTGGCGCCAAGGCCCCCCTCTCTGTCCTGCCGGACATCTCCCCCTCAAGGGGGGAGATTGGCAGTTCCGTCGCTGGCGCTCACCTTGCGGCCTCGAAAATTGGCGAAAGCGGAGATCACCAGCTAATCTCCCCCCTTGAGGGGGAGATGTCCGGCAGGACAGAGAGGGGGGCGACAGAACGCCGATCATCGGCGATTGGCGAACCCCGACAAGGATTCCGCCTCGGCGGCGACATCGGCTTCGTCTTCCAGGACCCCTCCTCCAGCCTCGATCCGGTGATGCCGATCGGCAAGCAGATCGTCGAGGTCGCCCGCACCCATCTCAACCTGAGCTGGCCACAAGCCTACGCCAAGGCCGCAACCCTCCTCGAACGCGTCCGTCTCCCCGATCCGGACTCGGCCCTCCGCGCCTACCCGCACCAGCTCTCGGGCGGCCAGAAGCAGCGCGTGGCCATCGCCGCCGCAATCGCCGCCGGGCCGAAGCTGCTCATTGCCGACGAAGCGACCAGCGCGCTCGACACCATCGTCCAGGCCGAGATCGTTTCCCTGATCCGCCGGCTGGTCAGCGAGGACGGCATGACGATGCTCTTCATCAGCCACGACATCGCGCTCGCAGCCGCGCTTGCCGATCGCATCGCGGTGCTGCGTCACGGCGAGTTGGTCGAGTTCGGAGAGACCAGCCAGACCCTCAACGCGCCGCGCCATGCCTATACGCGCTCCCTGCTCGCGGCTCACCTCGGCCTGGAGGCCGAGCCGTTGCTTGACCGGCAAGGCGCCTCGGCATGAGCATGCTTGCCGTCTCCAGTCTCGCCAAGCGCTATCATCGTGGCGGCAAGCCCTTCGCGGCGGTCGACGACGTCTCGTTCGAGATCGGCCCGGCGGAGACGCTGGCGCTCGCCGGCCCGTCCGGCAGCGGCAAATCGACGATCGCCAGGCTGGTGCTGCGGCTGACCGAGCCCGATGCCGGTCGAATCGCATTCGAAGGTGCGGACTTCCTCGCGCTGTCGGGCGCCGCGCTGCGCGCTCGCCGCGCCCGCCTGCAGATGGTGTTCCAGGATCCGCTCGCCGCCTTCAATCCGCGCGCCACGGTGGCGCGCGTGCTGGACGATCCGTTGCGCATCCACAACATCGCCTCGCGCGCCGAGCGCCCACGCCGGATCGCGGCGCTGCTGGAACACGTCGGCCTCGACGCCAACCTAGCCACGCGCGCCGTCCACGAGATTTCCGGCGGCCAGCGTCAGCGCGTCGCGATCGCCCGCGCCATCGCCACACAACCGTCGCTGATCGTCCTCGACGAGGCGGTGTCGGCGCTCGACGTATCGGTGCGCGGGCAGATCCTGGAATTGCTGCTCGACCTGCAACGGCAGGAACGGATCGCCTATCTGTTCATTTCCCATGACCTCGGTGTCATCCGCGCCGTGGCGCACCGCGTCATCATCCTCGATGCCGGCCGGATCGCCGAGAGCGGCGATGCCCGCGCCGTCATCGCCGACCCGCAGTCGGCGATTGGCAAGGCGTTGGTGGCGGCAACGCCAAGATTGACCAGGAACCGACCATGATCCCGCAAGTGGCAACCGGTTTGCGGACAAGATCATGGTCAAACAACAAAATCAGGACACGCCATGACCGATCCCGAAGCAGCCAGAGCCGAGAAACTGTCGCGTGAGCTCGACTTGGCCTTCCGCAACCGCGCCGACCTCTACCGCCTCTTCCTCGACGAGCTGACCGCCGAGCTCGGCGCCGAGAAGGCCGAGGCGGTGATGATCCGCAGCATCGAGAAGCGCGGCCAGGAAGTCGCGGCCGCGGCCTTCGCCGGCTTCGGCCCCAATGACGCGCCGGCGATCGGTGAAGCATTCCTCGCCGTCAGTCCGGATGGCGGGCGCATGTACCCCGCCGACATCGAGCGAGGCCAGGACCGCATCGCCTTCAAGGTGAAGCGCTGCCCGCTGAAGGATGCCTGGGTCGAGGCCGGCGTCGGCGAGGAGAAACTCGCCACACTCTGCCGCATCGCCGGCGCCTTCGACCGTGGCCTGTTCGAGGCGACCGGCGTGCGCTTTGCCAATGTCACTTGGACGCCGGGCCACGGCTCCGGCTGCTGTCACATCGCGCTGACCAATCGTGACGCTTAGCCGGAGAATTATTCGGCAAAGACGTGCAGCTCGCCGCCCGCTTCGTCGATCGCGGCGCGCAGCGCCGCTGCCGGCTCGCTGTCGGTGACGACATCGGAAATCTCGTTCAGCGCGCAGACGCGTTCGAGGCCGCTGCGGCCGAACTTGTCGTTGGTGACGACCAGCATCGTCGACAGCGATCGCCCCATCATCGCGCGTTTCACCGCCGCGGCGCCCGAGATCATGTCGCTCGGTCCCTCCGCGTTCAGTGCCGACGCGCCGATGATGGCGATATCGGCATTGTAGCGCCGCACGAATTCCACAGTGTCCTCGCCGAGGGCTGCGGCCTCGCGGCTGTCATAGGTGCCGGGGCAAAGGATGACGCGGAAACCGGGATTGGCGCCGGCCACTGAGGCAACGCCGATGGAGTTGGTGATGATCGTCAGGTCCCGGCCGAGCTGCGAGAGGCTGCGCGCCACCTCGTAGGTGGTCGATCCGCCGTCGATCATCACGATGCTGCCTTTCTCGATCAGTCCGGCCGCACCCCGTCCGACGCGGGCCCGCTCCTCGACCATGGTAAGGCCGCGTTCGGCGATCACCGGTTCCGACGTCACCAGCGAAATCGTGGCGCCGCCATAGGTGCGGTTGATCAGCCCTGCCTCGCCGAGCTCGATCAGGTCGCGGCGGATGGTCTCGCCGGCGACCCCGATGCGGCGGGCAAGCTTCGAGATGCGGATCGAGGCCGAGCGCCGCACCTCCGACAGGATCAGCTCATGGCGTTCTTTCTTCGTCAGCCGGTCAGGCTCGATGTTCATCGCTCTTCCTTCCCGCGGATTTCCCTCCCGGCGCCAGGACATTAGCCACGCCGGGAACGGGAAAGCCAGCCCGGGGTCTATTGAGATTCAGGTCAGGCCGAGTCGAAAATGGTGGTTTCTGAGAACCGGAGCGGAGCGTACTTAAAGTACGTGAGCACCGGAAGCGGAGGAAGCCGCCATTTGCAGGCCGGGCTCACCTGAATATCAACAGACCCTAGTGCCGCAACCGATCGCGCATGGCGTACCACAGCATGCCCAGCACATAGAGCGGGCCGCGCAACGCCGTACCGCCCGGGAACGGCAGCGGCGTCAGCGTCGAGAACAAATCGAGCCGCGAGGCATCGCCCGTGATCGCTTCGGCCAACAGCTTGCCGGACAGCGTCGACAGGATGACGCCCTTGCCGGAATAGCCATGCGCGAAATAGACCTCGCCATAGTGCCCGACATGCGGCAGGCGCGACGTGGTGACCGACACCAGACCGCCCCAGGCATGATCGATGCGGCAGCCCTTGAGCTGCGGGAAGGTCTTTTCCATGTGCGGCCGCACGAAGCCCGCTATGTCGGCCGGCGGCGACGGCGTGTAGCGCTCGCCGCCCCCGAACAGCAGGCGTCCGTCCGCCGACATGCGGTAGTAGTTGACGACGAACAGCGTGTCCGAGACGGCGACATTCGCCGGGATGACATTGCGTTCGCCCAAAGGCTCGGTGGCAACGATATAGTTGCCGACCGGCATGATGCGGCTGTTGACACGCGGCTCCAATCCCTGGAGCAGCGCATCGCCAGCAAGCACGACGTGCTTGGCGCGGACCGAGCCCTTGCCGGTGAACACCCGGATGGACGGCTCGCGCTCCAGCCGGACGGCCACCGAGTTCTCATGGATGGTGACGCCTGCGGCGGAAGCGGCGCGGGCAAGCCCAAGCGTGTAGTTCAGCGGATGCATGTGGCCGCCGAGCGGCTCGAAGACCGCGCCTTGATAGGGCGTGTCCACCTTTTGCCGCGCCTGCGAAGCCGACAGGATCTCGACATCGGTGAAGTTCATCACCTTGGCGAGGCACCCGGCCTCGTCCTCGAAGTCGCGCACATCCGAAGCGCTGACCGCGCCGACCAGATGGCCGGTCTGGCGCAAATCGCATTCGATGCCGTGACGCTCGATGATGTCGAGGACCAGCCCGCGCGCCTCGAAGGCGAGGTCGAACAGCGCCTTTGCCCGCTCCGGACCGAACGTCTTGACCAGCCCCCTGGCGCCCTTGCGCAGGCCGGGGATCATCTGGCCGCCATTGCGGCCCGAGGCGCCCCAGCCGATCTTGCCGCCTTCGAGCAGCACCACCTTGAGGCCACGCTCGGCCGCATGCAGCGCCGCCGACAGACCCGTGCAACCGCCGCCCACCACCACCAAGTCGGCCTCGACATCGCCGGCAAGCGCGGTATGGTCGGGCGCCGGATTGGCGGTGGCGGCATAATAGGATTTGCCGATATCGAGACCGGAATTGAAACCTGTCGAACGCGAGGCCATGATCACACCTTGAGCAGCAGATGGTCGCGTTCCCAGGACGTCACGACGCTCTGGAACAGGTCGAGCTCGACGCTCTTCACGCGCAGATAGGTCTGGAAGAAATCCTCGCCGAGCAGCGCGCGCACGGGCTCGCAGGCGGCGAAGCGGTCGAGCGCTTCCTCCATCGTCTTTGGCAGTGTGCTGTTGCTTTTATAGGCATTGCCGAAGGCTTCCGGCGAGCGCGCAAGCTTCTCCTCGATACCGAGATAGCCGGCGATCAGCGAGCCGGCCATGGCAAGGTAAGGATTGGCGTCCGCTCCGGGCAGCCGGTTCTCGATGCGGCGTGCGGCGCGCCCGCCCATCGGCACGCGCAGTCCGCAGGAGCGGTTGTCGTGCGACCACTCGATGTTGGCCGGGGCGCTGTGGTTTGGCCGGATGCGCCGGTAGGAATTCACGTTAGGCGCAAACAGCGGCATGATTTCGGGAATGTATTTCTGCAGGCCGCCGATGAAATGCGTGAACATTGCGGTGTCCTCGCCATCTTTGCCGGCAAACAAGGGTTCGCCCGCCTTATCGACGATCGACATGTGCAGATGCATCGAGCTGCCGGCCTGTGCGGCGATCGGCTTGGCCATGAAGGTGGCGTGCATGCCATTCGCCTGCGCGATCTGCCGCGCCAGGCGCTTGAACAAAAGCACCTTGTCGGCAAGCGCCAGCGGATCGCCATGCAGGAGATTGATCTCGAGCTGCGCCGTTCCGGATTCGTGGATCAGTGTGTCGAGCGGCAGACCGGCGGTGGCGGCATGCTCGCAGAGGCGTCGCGTCACCGCTTCGAACTCCTCAAGCGCTTGCATATCGTAGGGATGCTGCACGCTTTCCGGACGGCCGTTGCGCCCGACCGGCGCGGTCAGCGGCCGGTCCGGATCGGGGTTGGGCGCGGTCAGATAGAATTCGACTTCCGGCGCCATCACCGCGCGCCAGCCGCGCTTGCGATAGAGGTCGAGCACCGCCCGCAGCACATGGCGCGGCGAAGCCATCCAGGGCCGGTCGTCCATGTGGAAGGCGTCGGCGAAAACATAGGCCCTGCCGGCGCTGCCGGGCGCTACGCACAGCGTGGAAATGTCCGGCACCATGCGCATGTCCGGGTCCGAATAGGCAAAACCCTCATCGATGGAGCCGGAATAGCGGCCGTCGATCGCCACCAGGAAGGCACTGCTCGGCAGATACAGCGCGCGGTCCTCGAGCGACTTGAGGAATTTGGCCGCCGGCAAGGTCTTGCCGCGCAGCACGCCGTTGACGTCGGGCACGAGGCACTCGACTTCGTTGATCGCATGCGTTTTCAGCCAGCTTTGTGTGTCCGCGCCGGCGAATGAGGAGTCTTGATTGTCAGGCATTGGTCATGTCCGTACGAAGGAGAAATCGCTTCGGCGGGCATGTCCGTTCCGGGTAGGGCGTTATCTAAGCTGCGTTATCCGAGAACGGACGCCCGCCTGATGGCCGGCTCAAGGGCCGGGTGGAGCACGCCTCACACCCCCTCGGTCCAGCCGTCGCGAACGACATGCGAGCCGACTTTCGTCTCCTCCGCGCGCTGCAGATTCTCGAAGCGGCAGCAGCGCATGATCAGCGATACCCCGCGCGCGCAAACGAAATACCGTCGGCAACCGAATGCCTGGCGCGGTATTGCTGTTTTGCAGCTTGCATGACGGGTCCCACTAAGATGGAGTTATGGTTTGACCGATCATCGCCGCCGGCGCAAGCCCGCTCTGCTGGACCAGATCAGCCGATACTCTCGCCGCCATCGATCACCAGCGCCTGCCCGGTCATGAAGGACGAACGGTCGGAGACCAGGAAAAGAATGGCTTCGGCGATCTCCTCCGCGCTCGCCCAGCGCCCCATCGGGATCTTGGTGCGGACATAGTTTTCGATTGCGTCGCGCCCGCCCATCTGGGTGATGAACGGCTCGTTGAACGGGGTGTCGACCCAGCCCGGGCAGAGCGCGTTGATGCGCACATTGTGCCTGGCGTAGTCGAGGGACATCTGCCGGGTCATCGCCACCACGGCATGCTTGGACGTGGCGTAGGCGATCATCTCGCGATCGTAGAAGACGCCGGAATTGGACGCCGTGTTGAGGATGACACCGCCGCCCTGCGCGATCATCGAAGGCATCACGGTCTTCGCCGCCAGGAACTGCGCCCGCACATTGATGCGCCAGGAGGCATCCATGCCGTCCGTGCCCACTTCCGTCAGAGTGCCGCCGACCTGGATGCCGGCATGGCTGTGCAGGATGTCGATCCGGCCATGCCTGCCGAGCGTTCCCTCGATCAGATCTTCGACCGCCGTGTCGTTGCCGACATCGGTGGCGACGGCCTCGGCGCGGCCGCCGGCTTCGCGGATGTCGGAGGCCGCGGCTTCGCCAGCCGCAGGATCGCGGTCGGCGATGACCACATGCGCCCCTTCCCTGGCCATGATCATGGCCCCGGCGCGGCCTATGCCCGACCCGGCGCCCGTCACCACGGCGATACGGTCTTTCAGGATCATGAATCTGTCTTTCAAGGCGATGGCTTCCGGCGCCCGAGCTGCCATTGGGCGAGAAGCACGAGCAGGACCGACGCGCAGAGCACGATCGTCGCGATGGCGTTGATTTCGGGCGTGACGCCGCGCCGGATCGAGGCGAAGACGTAGATCGGCAGTGTGGTCTGCGCGCCGGCGACGAAGAAGGCGATGATGAAATCGTCGAAGGAGAAGGTGAAGGCGAGCAGGAAGCCCGCGATCACCGCCGGCATGATCTGCGGCAGCACGATCGAGCGGAACGTCGTCAGCGGCGTGGCGTAGAGATCGCTCGAGGCCTCGACCAGATTGCGGTCGAGGCTCGCGAGCCGCGTGCCGACGATCATCGTCACCAGTGCCATCGAAAACAGGCCGTGCGCGGCGATGATCGAGCCGTAGCCGAGCGAAAGCCGCGGCGGCTGGTCGGTCGGCCACAGCGAAGCGAGGAACGGATTGACGACGGCGAAAAGCTGCACCAGCGCCACCAGCGTCGAGATGCCGATGACGACGCCAGGAACGACGATCGCCGCGCCGAGCAGCGCGTCGAAGAGCGCCCGCGTGCGCGCGCCGACGCGCTGCAGCCCGAGCGCAGCGGCGGTGCCGCAGAAGGCCGCGAGCAGCGCGCTGGTCGTGGCGATGAACAGGCTATTCTTCAGCGCTTCCACCAGGAACGGATTGGACAGCGCCTTGCCGTACCATTGCACCGAGAAGCCGGTGAACTCGCTGGCATGGTGGCCGGCATTGAAGGAGAACAGCACGACCAGCGCGATCGGCAGATAGAGGAAGGCAAAGACGGCGACGACGAAGGCGCGCATCAGATCAGGTCCACCCGGCGTGCGCCCGAAACCCGGGTCGAGACGCGGTTGGCGACGATCAGCACCACGACCGAGACCAGCACCAATGTGATGGCGATGGCCGATCCGAACGGCCAGTTGCGCGACTGCAGGAAGAGATCGACCAGCGCGTTGCCGATGAAGAACACCTTGCCGCCGCCAAGCAGCGTCGGGATCAGATATTCCCCGAGCAGCAGGATCATCACCAGCGAGAAGCCGGTCATCACCCCGGGCAGCGACAGCCGCAGCGTCACGCCGAGGAAGGTCGACAGCGGCGTTGCGCCCAGATCGGCGGAAGCCTCAAGCAGCCGGCGGTCGAGCCGCTCCAGGCTGACATAGATCGGCAGGATCATCAGCGGCAGGTAGCCGTAGACGATGCCGAGCAGCACCGCCCCCGGCGTGTTGATCAATCTGAGATCCTCGATGCCGGCATAGGCGAGCAAAGCCGGGATGCCGCGCCCGCCGAGGATATACATCCAGGCATAGGTGCGCATCAGAAGGCTGGTCCAGAACGGGATGACGATCAGCGCGAGCAGGATCAGCCGCCAGCGCGGCGGCGCGCGCAGCGCCAGGTAGTAGGCGACGGGATAGGCGACGAGCAGGCAGGCCAGCGCGCCGATCGGCGCCAGCACCATCGTGTTCCAGAAGGCGGTCGCCCGCGCCGGCAGATTGGCGTATTGCGCAAAGGTCAGCGCGGCCTGATAGCCGCCCTCCGGCGCCCGCTCGCCGACGCTGAAAATGGCGATGGCGACGAAGGGCAGCACCAGGAAGACGACCAGCCACAGCGCCGCCGGGGCGAGCAGCAGCGCCGTCACGAGATTTTTGCGAAAGAGACTGCCGCGCATCGGGAAAGCCGGTTGGGAGCCGGCGGACTTTCGTCCGCCGGCCGCATTGTCTTGGTCGGGTTTGTTGCCGGTCTCGCTCAAGCCGACTTGAAGCGCGCCATCAGCTCGGCGCGGCCCGGATCGGTCAGCGTCGCGGCGGCGCCGAATTCCAGCGGCTTCAACAGGTCGGCCGCCGGATAGAGGATCGGGTTGTCGAGCACTTCCTTGGGCAGCAGCGCGTTGACCCGCGCGTCGGTCGAGGGCGCGCCATTGGCCAGATGCTCCTTCACCGCCACCTTCGGGTTCATCAGGTAATTGAGCAGCGCATAGCCGGCCGGCTTGTTCGGCGCGTCCTTCGGAATGGCGTAGAAGTCGGTCCAGATCTCGCCGCCTTCCTTGCCGAGCACATAGGCGATATCGGGAATGTCGCGATGAAGCTGAGCCCCGTCATTGGTCCAGCACATCGTCATCCAGGCGTCGCCGGCGCGCATTCCCGGCTGGTAGTCGCTCGACACGGCGAACAGATGCGGCTTGACCTTGAGCAGCAGCTCCTCGGCCTTGGCGAGCTCGTCCTGCTTCAGCGAGTTGAACGAGTAGCCGTAATATTTCAGCGCGTTGCCGATCGTGGTCAGCTGGTAGTCATGCACCATGGTGCGGCCGTCGCCTTCCGCCATGGCGGTGTCCCAGAATTCCTTCCAGCTCGACATCGGCTTGGCGAGCTTCTTGGTGTTGACGGCGAAGCCGGTGGTGCCCCAGTTCTTCGGCACCGCGTAGATCGTCCCGTCGATCGTGCCTTCCGCGGTGAAGCGCGCGTCTTCCGACTTGCCGTCGAAATTGCCGAGCTTGGCCATGTCCAGCGGCTCGATGATGCCGAGCTTCTTGTAGGTCGAGATGGTGTAGTTGGTCGGCACGAACAGGCTCCAGCCCGAGCCGCCGGCCTGCAGCTTGGCCAGCATCTCCTCGTTCGATCCGAAGACGTTGACCTCGACGGCGACGCCCGTATCGGCCTTGAAGTTCTCGAAGGTTTGCGGATCGTGATAATTCGGCCAGGTGGCGATCGACATGCGGTCGCCGAGATTCTCGGCGGCGAAGGCCGGCGTCGGCATGATGCCGAGCTCGCGCGCCATCACCGCGGTCGCTACGCCGAGGCCGGTGAGGCCGAGGAAGTCGCGCCGGCTGATCGAGCCGCGCTTCAGGCGCATCAATTGGTCGACGAATTTATCGGGGCTTATCGGCAGTCCGTCACGATAGGATTTCGGCATTTTGGTCTTCCCTCTGGTTGGTCCCGTTGTTCTTGGCGTGCGGAAACGCCAGCGGCGCTCCGGCGGCAAAGCCGATGGCGACGGGTTCGCCCGGCTTGAAGAGGTTGCCCTGGCCGATCACGTGGTCGGCCTTGGCGAGCAAAGATCCGATGCCCTGGACCTCGATGGCGTATTCGGCCGTCGAGCCCAGGAAAATGCGGTTGCGGACGATGCCTTTCAGGCTGCCGCCTCCGGGCGCCGAGAGGCTGAGCGATTCCGGGCGCAGGCTGACGGACACGGCCTCGCCCCGGCTGAGCGGCAGCCGCTTGCGCGCGGAAATCACCGTGCCGTCGGCAAGCGCGACATCGACCAGATCGCCCGAAAGGCCGGCCACCTCACCGCTCAACAGATTGGTCTTGCCGACGAAGTCGGCGACGAACAGGTCGGCGGGCTCGTCATAGATTTCGCTCGGCTGTCCAAGCTGGACGACGCGGCCGCCATTCATGACGCAGACGAAGTCGCTCATCGACAGCGCCTCCTCCTGGTCGTGGGTGACCAGCACGAAGGTGATGCCGATCTCGCGCTGCAGGTTCTGCAGCTCGATCTGCATATCGGTGCGTAGCTTCTTGTCGAGTGCGGCCAGCGGCTCGTCGAGCAGAAGCACCGCCGGCTTGTTGACCAGCGCGCGGGCGAGCGCCACCCGCTGCTGCTGGCCGCCGGAGAGCTCATGGATCTTGCGGCGGCCGTAGCCGGCGAGCTGCACCATGGCCAACGCTTCGCCCGCCCTCGAGGAAATCTCGCGCGACGACAGCCGCGGCCTCGCCTGGCGCAGCCCGTAGGAGATGTTCTCCTCCACATCGAGATGCGGGAACAGCGCATATTGCTGGAACACCATGTTGACCGGCCGCCGGTAGGGCGGCGTGCCGGCCATGTCGCGGCCGCGGATCAGCACCTGGCCTTCGCTGGGCTGCTCGAAGCCGCCGATCATGCGCAGGCAGGTCGTCTTGCCGCAGCCGGAGGGGCCGAGCAGCGCGACGAAGGCGGAGGGCGGGATGGCAAGGTCGATGCCGCTCACCGCGGTGACCGCGCCGTAGCGCTTCGTGACCGCGCGAAATTCGATATCGGGCACTGCAGTCAAGCCACGAGCTCCAGCGACAGCGTGAGGCAATGTCGTGACGCTAGCAGAGCCAACAGCACCTAGTATATACCTCGCAGGTGGTATATTTAGCCGATTTTATCGTTCAGAGGGGTATGAATTGGCCGCCTCCCGCAGTGACGACTACAACGCGCTTGCCGCCGTGATTGCCGCCGCGCGCGAGACCGGCGGCGACCATTTCGGCAAGGCGATCGTCGGCTGGCTGCGCGGCCATGTCCGTTTCGACCACTGCGTGATCTTCGGTTATCGGGGTGCTGCGCGGCCGCCGCTCCTGTTCGAGACCTTCTCGCCGGCGGAGAGCCACATCTTCGTCGCGCTTTACCAGGAGGGTCCCTATCTGCTCGACCCGTTCCACCACGCCGCGGTCGAGCGCAAGGAAGGTTTCTGGCGCATGCGCGAGCTCGCCCCGGACCGCTTCTATGCCAGCGAATACTACCGCTCCTACTACAGCCAGACCCGTCTCGCCGAGGAGGTCGGCTTCTTCGTGCCTCTGGCCGGCAAGGACGCGCTGGTGCTCTCGCTGATGCGGCTGCGCGCCACCGGGCCGTTCGGAACGGCGGATGCCAGGCTGCTGCGCGACATGGCGCCGGCGGTGATCGGCTTCTGCAGGCAGCGCTGGCCGTCTTTGCCCGCCGAACAGGTCGCGCTGCCGCCGGCGGGTGAAACCACCGCCGTGACCAACGAGCTCGACCGCGCCCATATCTGGAAGAGCCTGTCGCTGACCTCGCGCGAAAAGCAGGTGGTCGACCTGGTGCTGCAGGGCCATTCCACGGAATCGATCGCCAGGGCACTCAGGATCGTGCCGGGGACGGTGAAGGTCCACCGCCGCAACATCTACCGCAAGCTGAAGATCAAGTCGCAGGCCGGGCTCTTCGCCCGCTTCGTCGAGATCATCGACGCGCGTATCGGGTGAGTCTCGACTCCACCGGGTCGACGGCCGCAAACACCGCGCTTGCCTCGCTGACGATCGAGACATGATCCCGGGCCGCCTTGCCGGCAGCCGCCGCGTCCCCGCGCATGATCGCGGCAACGATCATATCGTGTTCCTGCCAGGATTTGGCCAGCCGGCCCGGCAGCATGAACTGCGCGCGCCGGAACGGCGCCAGCCGGCTGCGGGTCGCCACGGTCAGATCATGGATATGCGTGTTGTGGGCGCCGCGATAAAGCCTGCTGTGGAATTCGGTGTTGAAATACTCGTAGTCCTCCTCGGCCCCGAGCTGCACCATGCGCGCCGATGCCTGATGCTCGCTCTCCAGCGAGCGGCGCTCGGCTCCGGTCATACGCTCGGCGGAGAAGCGGGCGCAGATCGCCTCCAGCTCGGCCATGCTCTCGAACATCGAGGCCAGATGCTCCTGCGTGACCACGGCGACGATGGCGCCCCGGTTGGGCCGCCTCTCGACCAGCCCGATGGCACTCAACTGGCCGAGCGCCTCCCGGACCGGCGTGCGCGAAACGTCGAAGCGGGCCGCGAGCGAAGCCTCATCGAGCTTTTCGCCGGGACGCAGATAGCCGGTGACGATGCGATCCGCGATCGCCCTCACCATCTGATCCACGGTCGTTCCCGACCTGACCAAGCTGCGCTTTCCCGACACGTCTCCTCCCGTCCAGTTTATCGCGGACGGCCCGCAAGGTGGACGGCCCACGGGTTATTTCGACTCAAGGCCGCATCCCTGTATGCCTAGATTTTGACCTCAATGTCAAACTGAGCATTTTTCAGGCAAAAAGTGCATGCACTTGCCTTTGGTTTATGCAGCCGCTCTAAAGTCTTGCATTGATTTTATTACAGAAAATCACGGAAGGGAACTGGCACGGCGATTGCATGCACTTTCTTGACAGCACGTCAAACGACCCCGACCGGGTCCAAGAAAGGGGAGCATTCGATATGACCGACCGATTCATGCTTAGCCGCCGCGACCTGCTCAAGACCTCCGCCGCCGGAGCGGCGCTCGGTCTGGCTTCGGCAGCCTTTCCGATCCGCGCGGCGCGCGCCGCCGCCGCGACCGTGGGCTTCATCTATGTCGGTCCGAAGGACGACTACGGCTACAACCAGGCGCATGCCGAAGGAGCTGCATCGCTGAAGGGCATCGAGGGCATCTCCATCGTCGAGGAAGAGAACGTCCCCGAGACGGTCGACGTCCAGAAGACGATGGAATCGATGATCAATCTCGACGGCGCCTCGCTGATCTTCCCGACCTCCTTCGGCTATTTCGATCCGCATATGCTGGCCATGTGCGCCAAATTCCCCGACGTGCAGTTCCGCCATTGCGGCGGCATGTGGAACAAGGACAAGCACCCGATGAACGCCGGTTCCTATTTCGGCTATATCGGCATGGGCCAGTACCTGAACGGCGTCGTCGCCGGCCACACCACCAAGTCGAAGAAACTCGGCTTCGTCGCCGCCAAGCCGATCCCGCAGGTCCTGCTCAACATCAATTCCTTCCTGCTTGGCGCCCGCTCGGTCGATCCGGCGATCACCTGCCAGGTGATCTTCACCGGCGAGTGGTCGCTGGCGGTCAAAGAGGCCGAGGCCACCAATGCGCTGATCGACCAGGGCGCCGATGTCGTCACCTGCCATGTCGACAGCCCCAAGGTGGTGGTCGAGACGACCGCCGGACGCGGCGCCTTCGTCTGCGGCTACCACGCCAACCAGAGCCCGCTGGCGCCGGAAAAATACCTGACCGGCGCGGAATGGAACTGGGCCAAGGTCTATAAGATGTTCGTCGACGACCTCATCGCCGGCAAGCCGCTGCCCAATTTCACGCGCGGCGGACTGGCCGACGGCTTCGTCAAGATGAGCCCGCTGGGCCCGGCCGTCGGCGAAGCGGCGCGCAAGCAATTCGACGCCACGCTGGCCGAAATGATGAAGGGCGGCTTCTCCGTCATCAAGGGACCGTTGAAGAGCAACAAGGGCGCCGTCGTCGCGACCGAAGGCCAGGCCTTCATTGAGACCGCCATCGAACTCGAAAGCATGGACTATCTCGTCGAGGGCGTCGTCGGCTCGACGGCCTGAGCCACGCGCGCGCCGAGGGAGACGGGATATGGCGGACACTGTGAGTGGCCCGGACGTGCGGACCATCCTCGACGCGAGGGGATATCGGCCGGCGCTCGAATGGATCGCCAGGCGGGCCGAGGCCTTCGTCATTCCGCTCGCGGCGCTGGTCGCCGGCATGGTGCTGTTCAGCTTGTTCATCCTGGCTGTCGGCAAGTCGCCGGTCCAGCTCTACGAGACGATGTGGCGGGGCGGCTTCGGCTCCTGGTTCTCGATCCAGAACTCGCTGTCGCGCGGCGCGCCGCTCTTGCTGTCGGCGCTCTGCGTGGCGCTGCCGGCGCGCCTCGGCCTGGTGGTCATCGGCGGCGAAGGCGCGATCGTGCTGGGCGGCGTCGCCGCGGCCGCCATCGGCGTGGCATTGAACGGCGCGCCGGCTTTTCTCGTCATCCCTCTCATGGGCGTGGGGGGCGCAGCCGCCGGCGGCATCTGGATAGGTGTCGTCGGCGCGCTGCGTCATTACCGCGCCGTCAACGAAACCATCTCGAGCCTGCTGATGGCCTACATCGCAATCGCCGTGATGAACCATCTGGTGGAAGGGCCGCTGCGCGACCCAGCCTCCCTCAACAAGCCCTCGACCCAGCCGCTCGCCGACATCTACCGTGTCGGCAACATACCGGGCATGGAAGTGCATTGGGGCCTCGTGGTCGGCGTCCTCGCCTGCGTGCTCTCCTGGCTGCTGATCGAGAAGACCCGCTGGGGTTTCGCCGCCCGTATCGCGGGCGGCAATGTCAGGGCGGCGCAGGTGCAGGGATTGGCCGTCGGGCCGCTGATCGTCGGCTTCACCGCTCTGGCCGGCGGCTTTGCCGGCCTCGCCGGCATGCTGGAGGTCGCGGCCGTGCAGGGCAGCGCCAACGGCTCGCTTGCCGCAGGCTACGGCTACACCGGCATCCTCGTCGCCTTCCTTGCCCGCCACAATCCGCTGGCCATCATCCCCGTCGCCGTCCTGCTTGGCGGCATCGACGCGTCCGGCGGACTCATACAGCGCCGCATGGACCTGCCCGACGCGACCGTTCTGGTGCTGCAGGGCATGCTCTTCATCGTCATCCTGTTCAGCGAGACCTTCTACGGCCGCTTCAAGCTCTTCAACCCCGATCTCTGGCGGAGGACCCCCTGATGGAGACGACCGACATCGGGCTATGGGGCGTGCCGCTCGCCATGCTGGGCGGCGCCATCCGCGTCTCCACCCCCTTCATCTTCGTCTCGCTCGGCGAAGCCATCACCGAGCGCTCCGGCCGCATCAATCTCGGCCTCGAGGGCACGCTGGTGTTCGGCGCCATGAGCGCCTACGCGGTCGCGGTGATGACCGGCTCGCCTTGGCCCGGCCTGCTGGCGGCGGCCGTCGCCGGTCTCTGCTTCGGCCTCTTCCAAGGCTGGATCTGCAAATTCCCGAAGGTCAACGACATCGCCATCGGCATCGCCCTCATGCTGTTCGGCACGGGCCTCGCCTTCTTCTTCGGCAAGCCCTTCATCCAGCCCTCGGCGCCCGACCTGCCGGCAATCCCCTTCGGCGCCTGGTCCGACATCCCGCAGGTGCAGGCGGCGCTCAACGTCAACGTGCTGTTCCTGATCGGCGCAGCGCTTGCCGTCTTCCTCTGGTGGGCCTTCCGCAACACCCGCGTCGGCCTGATCGTGCGCGTTGTCGGCGACAGCGCCGATGCCGCCCGCGCCATGGGGCTCAACCCCAACACGGTGCGCCTGCTCGCCACCGGCGCCGGCGGCGCTCTGGCCGGCATCGGCGGCGCCTATCTGTCGCTCTACTATCCAGGCAGCTGGACCGAGCGCATCTCGTCCGGCCAGGGGCTGATGGCGGTGGCGCTGGTCATCTTCGCGCGCTGGAACCCGCTTGGCTGCTTCGCGGCGGCCTTGCTGTTCGGCGGCGCCGGGGCACTCGGCCCGGCGCTACAATCCGTGGGCGTCACGCAAGGCTACTACCTCTTTTACGCCGCGCCCTACATCCTCACCCTCGTCATCATGATCGCCACCTCGTCGCCGAGCCGCACGCTCGCCGGCGCGCCCGGCGAACTGTCGATCACCAAGTGACCATTCCATCAAAACCGCTCGCGAGACCGGAGTCTTTGCCATGAACGCCAGAGCCGAGATCACCCAGCGCTACATCGACGCCGATCCCTATCCCTGGCCCTACAATGGCGACCTGCGGCCGGACAACACGGCGCTGATCATCATCGACATGCAGACCGATTTCTGCGGACCGGGCGGCTATGTCGACCATATGGGCTATGACCTGTCGCTGGTCCGCGCGCCGATCGAGCCGATCAAGTCGGTGCTGTCGGCGATGCGCGCCAAGGGCTACACCGTCATCCACACGCGCGAGGGCCACCGCCCCGACCTTGCCGACCTGCCCGCCAACAAGCGCTGGCGCTCGCGCCGCATCAATGCCGGCATCGGCGACCCCGGCCCTTGCGGGCGCATTCTGGTGCGCGGCGAGCCGGGCTGGGACATCATCCCCGACCTTTATCCGGCCGAGGGCGAGCCGATCATCGACAAGCCGGGCAAGGGCTCCTTCTGCGCCACCGATCTCGAGCTGATCCTCAACCAGCGCGGCATCGAAAACATCGTGCTCACCGGCATCACCACCGATGTGTGCGTGCACACCACCATGCGCGAGGCCAACGATCGCGGCTTCGAATGCGTGATGCTGGAGGATTGCTGCGGGGCGACCGACCACGGCAACCATCTGGCGGCCATCAAGATGATCAAGATGCAGGGCGGCGTGTTCGGCGCGGTGTCGAATTCCGCGGCGCTCGTCGCGCAGCTGCCTTGAGGGGCCGGCGATGAGCAGTAGCCTCCACGGAAAGGCGATCGGCGTCGAGACCATCGGCATGACCATGTGCTTCGGCGCCTTCACGGCGCTGGACGATGTCTCCATCAAGGTGCCGGCGGGCTCCTTCCACGCCCTGCTCGGCGAGAACGGCGCCGGCAAGTCGACGCTCGTCAAATGCATGATGGGTTTCTACCACCCGACGTCGGGCGACATGCTGGTCGACGGGCGTCAGGTCGCGATCGCCAGCCCCAGGGATGCCTCGGCGCTCGGCCTCGGCATGGTCTATCAGCATTTCACGCTCGTGCCGTCGCTGACGGGCGCCGAGAACCTGGTCATCTCGCGTGAGACGGTGCCGGGCGTCATCGACTGGCGCAGAGAGCGCGGCGCGCTGGCCGCCTTCATGAGCGGCATGCCGTTCAAAGTGCCGCTCGACGTCAAGGTGGCCGAGCTTGCCGCCGGCGAGAAGCAGAAGCTGGAGATCATCAAGCAGCTTTATCTCGGCCGCAATTTCCTGGTGCTGGACGAGCCGACATCCGTGCTCACCCCGGGCGAGGCGCAGGAAGTGCTTGGCCTTGTGCGCGGCATGACCAAGGCCGGCGACCTCACCGTGCTGATGATCTCCCACAAGTTCCACGAGGTCACGGCCTTCGCCGACGACATCACGGTGCTGCGCAAGGGCAGGCTCACCGGAACCGGCAAGGTCTCCGATCTCTCGCACAGGGAGATGGCGGCGATGATGATCGGCGACCAACCGATCGCGGCGCTCGACAGCCGCGCCGAGCCGAAGCCGGACGCCGAGATCGTTCTCAAGGTGAAGGCGCTGAAGGCGCCGGACCGCACCGGCCTCAAGTCGATCGACATCGCGGATCTCGGCGTGCGTTCGGGCGAGATCGTTGGCATCGCCGGCATTTCAGGCAACGGCCAGAAGGAATTCCTCGAAGTGCTGGCCGGGCAGCGCCCCCGCAATGGCGGCGAGGTGATGGTGCGCGGCAGCGTCTATGCGGCGACGCGCGCCGAGGCGCGCGCGCTCAATGTCCGCCTCATCCCGGAGGAGCCGCTGAAGAATGCCTGCGCGCCGAGGATGACGGTCGCCGAGAACATCGCCTTCCGCACCTTCGACGTGGACGGCAACGGCAGGCCGGTGAGCTGGATCAGCGCCGGCGCCATCAAGTCCTTCAGCGCCCGCCTGGTCGAGCAGTTCAAGGTCAAGACGGCATCGCTCTCCTCGCCGATCGCCTCGCTGTCGGGCGGCAATGTGCAACGCGCCGTGCTCGCCCGCGAGCTAACCGGCGAGGTCGACCTGCTCATCGTCTCGAACCCCTGCTTCGGCCTCGATTTCTCCGCAGTCGCCGAAATCCGCGCCCGCATCATGAAGGCGCGCAACGCGGGGGCCGCGGTGCTTTTGATGTCCGAAGACCTCGACGAGCTCCTGGAGCTCTCCGACCGCATCCTGGTCATGTCCGACGGCGCGCTCGTCTACGAGACGCCGATCGCGCAGGCGAGCGTGCAGACGATCGGCGAGCACATGGCGGGGCACCACTGATGGCGGAAATCGACGCACTGCCGTTCGCCTTCGCCTTCAGGCCGGAGACGACGGCGCTCATCGTCATCGACATGCAGCGCGACTTCGCCGAGCCGGGCGGCTTCGGCGCCAGCCTTGGCAACGATGTCAGCCGGGTCACGGCGATCGTGCCGACGGTGAAGCGGCTGATCGAGGGTTTTCGCGCCGCCGGCCTGCCGGTGATCCACACCATGGAATGCCATAGGCCGGACCTTTCCGACCTGCCGCCCGCCAAGCGCGACCGAGGCAATCCATCGATCCGCATCGGCGATGCCGGCCCGATGGGGCGCGTGCTGATCGCGGGCGAGCCGGGCACGGCGATCCTCGACGAGCTCGCGCCGTTGCCGGGCGAGATCGTCATCGAGAAGCCCGGCAAGGGCGCCTTCTACGCGACCGGACTCGGCGACGACCTGAAGCGGATCGGCGTCCGCCAATTGGTCTTCGCCGGCGTGACGACCGAAGTTTGCGTGCAGACGACGATGCGCGAGGCCAACGACCGCGGCTACGAATGCCTGGTCGCCGAGGATGCGACGGAGAGCTACTTTCCCGAATTCAAGGCGGCCGCGCTTGCCATGATCAGGGCGCAGGGCGCGATCGTCGGCTGGACGGCGACGGCCGACCAGGTGCTCGAGGGAATTGCGAATGCCTAATCTTGCCTTTGCTGGCCTCGCCGACCGCGGCTGGCGCGATCTGGCGTTCGAGCCTTTCCGCGACGGCGTCACGGTCCACTGGCTGCTCAGGGGCGGGCCGGTCGAACCATCGGTCGCCGTCCTCAAATATCAGCCGGGTGCCGGCGTGCCGCGCCATCGCCATGCCGGGCTGGAAACCATCGTCGTGCTGGACGGCATCCAGAGCGACGAGAACGGGAACTATGCTGCGGGCAGCGTGATCCTCAATCCGGTCGGCACCGAGCATTCGGTATGGACCGATGGAGGCTGTGTCGTGCTGATTCAATGGGACCTGCCGGTGATCATTCTGGGGGACACGAAATGAGCGACATCCGCTTCGACATCGGCAGCCTGCACGCAGCCTACCGGGCCGGTACCGACATAGCAGAGGTGATCGATACGGTGCTGGCCCGCGTCGAGGCGGCCAGCGATCCCGGCATCTTCATCCACCTGGCGACGAGGGCGGTGTTGCTGGCGCAGGCTGAAGCGCTCGGCCCGTTCGATCCCGCGGCCAAGCCGCTCTGGGGCATACCTTTCGCCGTCAAGGACAATATCGATGTCGTCGGCATGCCGACCACGGCCGCCTGCGCCGAATTTGCCTATGCGCCTGCCAGAGACGCCACGGTCGTGGCGCGGCTCAGGGCCGCGGGCGCCCTGGTCGTCGGCAAGACCAATCTCGACCAGTTCGCCACCGGCCTCGTCGGGGCGCGCACGCCCTGGCCGATCCCAAGGAATGCGATCGATCCGAAACTGGTGCCCGGCGGCTCCTCATCCGGCTCGGCGGTGGCGACGGCGCGCGGGATCGTTTCCTTCGCGCTCGGCACCGACACCGCCGGTTCGGGGCGCATTCCGGCCGGCCTCAACAACATTGTCGGGCTGAAGCCGACGGTCGGCGCACTGTCGGCGACGGGTGTCGTACCGGCCTGCCGCACGCTCGACTGTGTCTCGGTCTTCGCATTGACGGTCGACGACGCCTATGCGGTGTTCTCGGTCGCCGCGGCGCACGATGCCGCCGATCCCTATTCGCGCGCGGTCGCCGCCCAGCCTCTCGCGACCCGCCCGCCGGTGCTGAACATTGGCATCCCGGCAAAGCCCGACCTGAAGTTCTTCGGCGACGCGTCGATGCGGGCCGGATTCGAGGCCGGCCTCGCCGCCTTGGAGGCGCTCGGCGCCAGGCTTGTCGAAATCCCGTTCGGCGACTTCTACGCCACCGCCGATCTCCTCTATGAAGGCGCCTGGGTGGCCGAGCGCTATGCCGCGATCCGCGATTTCTTCGAGGCGAATGAAGCAGCGCTCCATCCGGTGACGCGCAAGATCATCGGCGGCGCCAGGAACCTGTCGGCCGCCGACACCTTCCGCGGGTTCTATGCCTTGCAGGCCTACAAGGCGCGCCTCGCTCCAGTTATCGCTTCCGTCGATCTGTTCTGCGTGCCGACCGCGCCGACCCACTATACCGTCGATGCCGTGCTTGCCGATCCGATCGCCACCAACAGCCGGCTCGGCACCTATACCAATTTCGTCAATCTCCTCGACATGTGTGGCATCGCCGTGCCGGCCGGCACGCGCGACGACGGCCTGCCGATGAGCGTGACCCTGCTCGCAGCCGCCGGGCGGGACGGTCTCGTCGCGGCGGTCGCGCGCGATCTGCATGCCGCGAGCGGCCTCACCCTCGGCGCGACCGGATGGCGGCAGTCGAGCGCGCGGCCTGTCGGCGCATCGGCCGAGGATGGCACGATAGAACTAGTGGTGGTCGGCGCGCATCTTTCGGGAATGCCGCTCAACGGCCAATTGAAGGAGGCCGGCGCGCGCTTCTGCAGGTCGGCGCGGACGGCCCCTGCCTATAAGCTCTATGAACTCGCCGGCCAGACACCGCCCAAGCCCGGGCTTGTCCGGGTCGGCAGCGGCGGCGCCGCCATCGAGATCGAGGTCTGGCGCCTTTGCGCCGACGCCTTCGGCCGTTTCGTAGCGGCCATCCCGTCGCCGCTCGGCATCGGCACCATCGAGCTTGACGACGGCACCTCGGCGAAAGGTTTCCTGGCAGAGACAGCCGGCCTGGCGGCGGCAACGGACATCTCGGCTTATGGCGGCTGGCGCAGCTACGTCAGCGGGGCGAATGCGATTCAACGACAATTGGAGAGCCTTCCCTCCAATTGACCAGGGCTCGCTTCGGGCCGCCAAGCGGGCTGAAGCCCATTTCGAAGCAGGGGCCCGCCGGTCCGCGTCAGGCCAGCTCGAACCGCTCGATCGCCCGCATGATGCCGCGCAATTCGGCAAGGCCCTTTAGCCTGCCGATCAGCGAATAGCCGGGATTGATCTTCGTCTTGCCGATATCGTCTGCAAGCAGATGGCCATGGTCCGGCCGCATCGGGATGCGCCAGTCGGAGCGGCCCTCCTTGCGCCGGCGCGCCTCTTCCTTCATCAGCGCCAGGATGACCTCGGCCATGTCGGTCGAGCCCTCCAGATGCTCCGCCTCGTAGAAGGAGCCGTCCTTTTCGCGCGTCACATTGCGCAGATGCGCGAAATGGATTCTTGGCCCGAATTCCTCAATCATCACGACCAGGTCGTTGTCGGCGCGCACGCCGTAGGATCCGGTGCAGAAGGTCAGCCCGTTCGACGGGCTGTCGACCGTGCCCAGGATGAAGCGCGCGTCATCGGCGGTGGAGACCACGCGCGGCAGGCCGTAGAGCGAGAAGGGCGGATCGTCGGGATGGATGCACAGGCGCGCGCCGACTTCCTCGGCCGCCGGGATGATCTCATTCAGGAACCAGGCGAGGTTGGCGCGCAGTTCCGCCGGGCCGATCGCCGCATAGTCGGCGAGCGCGTCGCGCATCGTCTCGCGATTGTAGGTGCGCTCGGTGGCCGGCAGGCCGGCGATCAGGTTGCGCTCGATCCTGTCGATGTCTTCGCTGCTCAAGGTCCTGAGCCGCGCTTCCGCCTCCTCGAGCCGCGCCGGGCTGTAGCCCGCCTCGGCGTTCGGCCGCTTCAGCACGAAGACGTCGTAGGCGGCGAAGTCGAGCGCGTCGAAGCGCAGCGCGTAGCCGGTGGTCGGCAGCCGGTACATCAGATCGGTGCGGGTCCAGTCGACCACCGGCATGAAATTGTAGCAGATGGTGGAGATGCCGGCCTTGGCCAGCGCCCGGATCGTGTCCTTGTACCAGCCGGCGTAGCGCTCCCGTTCCGGCGTGCCGGTCTTGATCGAGTTGTGGACGGGAATGCTCTCCACCACCGACCAGGCCAGGCCCGCCGCCTCGATGATGCGCTTGCGCTCCAGGATGGCGTCGAGCGGCCAGGCGCTGCCGTCATAGATGTCGTGCAGTGCCGTCACGATGCCCGTAGCGCCCGCCTGCTTGATGTGATCGAGCGTGACCGGATCGTTCGGCCCATACCAGCGCCAGCATTGTTCCATGACTGCCTCTTTCGTGCGATTGCGACCGACCATATTGTTGGATGACAATGGCCGTCAAATCAGATCAATGGCGTCGATCGCGGGAGATAGCGTCATCGTCTCGATTAAGCGGGCTCTCGCTTGCGACGGCGTGCGTTGACCGTCTATCGTGCGGCGGCCAGAACCGCCTTCCGCGTATCGCGGATAGAGTGACGAAACAGATTTCGGGACGAGTGAAGCAACGCATCGCCAATGGCCGCCAAATCGCAATTCGGACTGACCGCTGTCGATACCGTTCCGCTGCATGAGAAAGTCTATCTGGAGCTCGTGCGGGCCTTGATGTCGGGGCAGCTCCAACCTGGCCAGAAGCTGACCTCGCGCAAGCTCGCCAAGGAGCTCGGCACCAGCGACATGCCGGTGCGCAGCGCCTTCATGCGGCTGCAGGCGCTCAGGGCGCTGAGTCCGATGCCGAACGGCAGCGTCGAGGTGCCGCTGATTTCGGCCGACCGCTTCCAGCAGCTGACCGCCGTGCGCACGATCCTGGAAGGCACGGCCACCGAGCTCGCGACGAAGCTCATCAACGGCAACAATCTGCGCGCGATCCGGCGCCGCTGCGCCGAGCTTACCGAAGCCGCCCGCGGCGGCGGGATCGATAACTATCTGCGCAAGAACTATGACTTCAAATTCTCGATCTACCGCCATTGCGGCAACGAGCAGATGATCTTCCTGATCGAGACGGTATGGATGCAGGTCGGCCCTTTCCTGCGAAATCTGCACATCGGCTTCGAGGACGACCTGGCCGGCATTCTCGGCATCGACTACCACGAGGAGGTCGTGGCGGCGATCGAAGCCGGTGACGGCGAAAGGGCGCGGGCCGCGATCGTGCGCGATATCACCGAAGGCGCGACCCACATCCTTGGTCAGGTCAAGTTCCCGGAACTGCGGCACTGACAGGCGAGCCGGCTTCGAATCCGGCTTGGCTTTCGTCGATCGGGCCGCTATGTTGCGATCGCAGATCGCACAATATGGACCCGAAATGCCGCCCGATATCCCAGCTAGTGACTTGAAAAAATGAAGGAAAGCCGCCCGGCGTCAGCCGCGCTGGCCTTCACGAACTCACAAGCTGAAAATTGGATATCGTAGCCGACAGGGCTACAGCACCCAGAGAAAAAGGGGCTGGAAATTGAGCGATGCGACTGCGGACGTCTTGAAGTGGTTGGACAGCAGGAAGGACATCCAGAGCCTGCGGGCGGCGGTGTGCGACCTGAACGGCATCATGCGCGGCAAGCGCATCCCGGTCGAGCAGGCGCGCAAGGCGCTCGAAGGCAAGCTGCGCATGCCCTATTCGGCCATCGGCCTCGACATTTGGGGCGAGGACATCGAAGGCAACGCCCAGGTGTTCTCGACCGGCGACGCCGACGGGCTTTGCCATTGGACGGGGCGTGGCATACTGCCGGTCGACTGGACGGCGCACCCGACGGCGCTGTTGCCGCTCTGGCTGGCCGATGATAGCGGCGCCCCCTACCTCGGCGACCCGCGCCGCGCGCTGGCCCGCATCCTCGACCGCTACGCCGCGCTCGGCCTGACGCCCGTCACCGCGACCGAGCTCGAATTCTACCTTGTCGATCCAACGTCGCAGCGGCCTGTCGGGCCGGTCTCGCCGGTGACCGGGCGGCGTCTCGATTCCGACGCCGCACTTTCGATCGATGAGGTCGACGATTTCGAAGCCTTCATCCACGATATCTACGAAGCCTGCCGCATGCAGGACATTCCGGTCGACACCGCGATCGCCGAGAACGGTGTCGGCCAGTTCGAGATCAACCTCAATCACGTCCCCGACGCGCTGCGCGCCGCGGACGACGCCGTGCTCTTCAAGCGCACCGTCAAGGGCATCGCCCGCAAGCATGGCTTCGCCGCCTGCTTCATGGCCAAGCCCTATGGCGAGCGCGCCGGCAACGGCTTCCATGTCCATTTCAGCGTCCTCGACAAGGACGGCCGCAACATCTTCGACGACGGTTCGGACCAGGGCTCCGACACCATGCGCCATGCGGTCGGCGGCCTGCTTGCCGCGATGGCCGAGAGCACGCTGGTGTTCGCGCCGCATTTCAATTCATACCGCCGGCTGCGGCCGCGTTCCTATGCGCCGACCGCCGTTGCCTGGGGTTATGAGAACCGCATGGTGGCGATACGCATTCCAGGCGGCCCGTCGGCGGCGCGACGCATCGAGCATCGCGTTTCCGGCGCCGACGCCAATCCCTATCTGGTGCTGGCCGCGATCCTCGGCGCGGCCTTGATCGGCATCGAGCGCCAGCTCTCGCCAGGCGAGCCGACCGGCGGCGAAGGCCAGGGACTGACGCTCGCCAAGCTGCCGCCCGACTGGGCCTCCGCAATCGCCGCCTTCGAGGCGGGTCCGCGCGTCGCCGAGATCTTCCCGGATGTGCTGCGCGACGCCTTCATCGCCTGCAAGCGCCAGGAGCTGAACACGTTCGCGCTCAACGTCAGCGACTTCGAGATCGAGACCTATCTCGAGAGTGTTTGAGGTGTGCCAACAGATGGGCCGCCATAAATTGATGGAGAGGGCGACGGCCCGAGCCGTTATCTGACGCAACGATATCCAAGATTCTAGATCACTGCTTCCTCGAGGAACGGTTCGTTGCGCGGGATCCTTTCGTAGCAGAAGGGCGAAAGGTCCAGCGTCTGGAACGCGCCGTGGACGATCAGTTCCGACACCGCCCGGCCGACCGCCGGCGACTGCTGCAAGCCGTGCCCCGAAAAGCCGTTGGCGAACATGAAGTTCCTCACCTCGGGATGGAAGCCGACAATGCCATTGTGGTCGAGCATGTTGTATTCGTAATGGCCGGTCCAGCTCGTCTGGACCTTCAAGGCGTCAAAGGCTGGGATGCGGTGCCACAGCGCCGGCCAGATGTAATCGTCGAACTCCTCGAAATGCATTTCGAAGTCGTCATAGTCGGCCGGCCCGTCGCCTTGCGGCGTGTTGCCGGTCAGGAAGAGCTCGCCCTCCGGTCGCACGAATGTGCCGGAAAGGTCGATGACATTGGGCATGCGGCCCGGGATCGGATTGGCGCTGGCGAAGACGAAGCTGTAGCGCTTGTAGGGCGCGACCGGAATGGATAGCCCGGCCATGCTGGCCACCTGCTGCGCTCTCGGGCCGGCGGCATTGACCAGCGTGCCGCAAGCGACCGTATCGCCTGTCGCGAGGCGGACGGAGGCGACCCGCCCGTCAACGACATCCAGCGCCGTCACGGCATTGTCGATATATTCGACCCCGCTGCCGCGCGCCGCGCGGCGGAAGCCGTTCAACATGCCCATGGAATCGAACCAACCCTCTTCGCGGGAGCCCCACGAACCGCCGCCGAGATCGTCGACGTTCAGCCACGGAAACCGCTCCTTCAAGGCCCCCGGTTCGAGGAAGACGGTGTGGGCGCCGAGGCTGCGCTGCAGGTCGACCCGTTCGCGCGCCGCCTCCACGCCCTCGGGGGAACAGCAATAGAGATATCCGTGCTCCTTGAAGCCGAGATCGGGCGCCGGCTCATTCGGGTAGAAGGGCGCCATCCGCTCGGCAAAACCACGGATGATCTCGATGCCGAACTGGCTGATCTTCACATTGATCGGATTGGAATATTGCTGGCGGATCGCACTGGTTGAGAGGGCGGTGGAAGAAAAGGTGTAGCTCGAGTCGCGCTCGACGACGAGGATCGAGACCTTGTCGCCAAGAGCCTGGCTCAGCCAATAGGCCGTCGACGAACCGACGACCGCGCCGCCGACGATGACGATGTCATAAGCGTTGCGCGACGGTGCCTTGTAAGGGGGAATTGCCATGACTGTTCCTACCGGTTGAACGAGGCGACCAGGGTGTCCGAGCCCCGCGCCAGCAGGCCGATGTCGGAGCCGACCGCGACCATGGTGAAGCCGTCGGCAAGGTAGCGGTCCGCATCGGCCTTCACGGGAGCCAGGATGCCGCCGGCCTTGCCTGCCGAGGCGGCGGCCTTGCGCACCGACGATATCGCTTCCTGCACATGGCCCGCGCCTGGATTGCCCATCGCGCCCATATTGGTCGAAAGGTCGCCCGGCCCGACGAACAGGACGTCGACGCCATCCACCGCTGCGATTTCGGTGGCGTTCGCCACGCCGGTCTCGTCCTCGATCTGCACCGCCAGCAACTGCTGCTCGCGCGCCTTGGCGTGATAACCGGCGATGCGGCCGAACGCGTTGGCGCGGTGGCCGACCGAAAAGCCGCGAAAGCCGTCCGGCGCATAGGTCATCGCGGCGACGATGGCGCGCGCCTGCTCGGCCGTGCGCACATTCGGTATCATCAGGCTGCGGGCGCCGACATCCAGCGCCTGTTTGATCAGATTGGGATCGTCGGATGGCAAGCGCACCACGGCCTCGCAGGGGAACGCCGCCGCGACCTGCAGCTGCGCCATGATGCTGCGCAGGTCGTTCGGGCTGTGCTCGCCGTCGACAAGCAGCCAGCCCGCTCCGGAGCCTGCGACGACTTCGGTGGTGAGCGCGGAGGCCAGCGAGCACCAGATGCCGATATGAGCCCGGCCGGCCTGTATGGCCGCCTTCAGCGAATTGACGCGCTCCTGCATTTTGCGATCGGTCTCCAGCCGAGAAGAAGGTGCATTGAAATTTGTATGATGTCCTATATCATACGTCGAACTTGAGCTGCAAGGCGTTCCGACGCCGCATGGGAGTTGCTTAATGAGAATCGGCTTCATCGGACTTGGCGTCATGGGTGCGCCGATGGCCGGCATCTCCTCGATGCCGGGCAAGCGCGGAGGCCGACCATTCTTCACTCGTTCGAGCCCTCGAAATCCTCAGTCATCACGACCTCTCAACCGGAAAGGAATAACCGATGCGCGGAACCGGCAAGGCCGATGTTTTCGTCATGCTGGCCCATCCCGTGGGCCATGCGAAAAGCCCCGGCATCTTCAATGAGATCTTCGAGCAGAAGGGGCTCGACAGCCTGATGGTGCCGCTGAGCTGCCGCCCGGAGGACTTCGACACGTTCTGGGCCGGCATCACGGCGGCCGAGAACATCCGGGGCGTAATCATCTCGGTCCCCTACAAGGTCCCGGTCTTCCACAAATGCGCCGCCGCCCATGACCGCGCCGCGCGCGTGCAGAGCGCGAATTCCGTGCGCCGGCAGGCGGACGGCACCTGGTATGCCGACAATTTCGACGGCGTCGGCTTCATCGAGGGACTGAAGGCCGGCGGACACCGGATCGCCGGCAAGCGCATCCTTCAGGTCGGCGCCGGCGGCGCCGGCGCTTCACTGACCTACTGCCTTGCCGAGGAAGGCGCGTCGGAAATCCGGCTGGCCGATATCGACAGGGAACGCGCGCAAAAGCTCGCTTCGCTGGTCAACAAGACTTTCCCCAACTGCCGCATCGAAGTCGGGGAACCCGATCCGTCCGGCATGGATATGGCGATCAACGCCACGCCGTCCGGGCTGAAGGCCGCCGACCCGCTGCCGATGGATGTGAGCAAGCTGACGTCGGAAATGACTGTCGTCGACATCATCATGGAGCCGGCCGAGACGGCGCTGCTCAAGGCGGCGAAGCAGATTGGCTGCCGCATCCAGCCGGGACGCCCGATGATGGATTTCCAGGTCGAGGCCATGGCCGAATTCTTCGACATAGAGCGGAAGGATCGCCGCCATGGCTGACGCACCGACCGCCGTCGTCATCGGCGGCACGTCCGGCATCGGCCGCGCGATCGCCGAGCGCTTCGCCGGGGATGGCTACCAGGTGGTCGTCGCCGGCCGCGATGCCGTTCGGGGCAAGGAAGCGGCAGGCGCTTGCGAGGGCGCCGGCGCGCCAAGCGCCATCTTCGTGCAGACCGATGTCGCCGATCCCGCCTCGGTCGAAGCGTTGGCGCGAGATGTCAGCAATGCCTTCGGCACGCCGCATGTCGTGGTCAACTGCGCCGGCATCCTGCAGAGCGGCAAGCACGTCCTCGACCAGGACCTCGATGAAGACGAGCGGATGTGGCGCATCAACTATCGCGGCACGCTGCTTGGCTGCCAGGTGTTCGGCCGATTGATGTCGGCCGCCGGTTGCGGCGCGATCCTCAATGTCGGCTCGCTCGCCTCCTTCGCGCCGCTGTCGCTGCCGGCCTACACGCCGGGAAAGCATGCGGTGTTGGCGCTGACGCAGATGCTGGCCGCCGAGCTCGGCCCGCATGGGGTCCGCGTCAACGCCGTGGCGCCTGGCTACACGCTGTCGGATGGATTGAAAGCAAAGATCGAGAAGGGCGAGCGCAACCCGCAAGCCATCCAGGCCACCACCGCGCTGCGTCGCTTCGTCGAACCGCGCGACGTCGCCGAGGCAGCCTTGTTCCTCTGCTCCGACCGCGCCGCATCGATCACCGGCGTCACGCTTCCGGTCGATGCCGGCTGGCTCGTGCAGGCGCCCTACGCGCAGTACCTGCAAGGCAATCCCATCCGGCAGACGCCGGCAATCTGAGAGAAAAACAAGTGAGCGACATCCAACGCTTCGACTTCGACACCCGCATCCATCACGGCGTCATCCACAACGGCACGCTCTATTTGACCGGCCAGGTCGCCCGACCGGGCCAGTCCGCGGCCGACCAGATGCGCGAGGTGCTCGGCAAGATCGACGCGCTGCTCGCCAGGGCAGGCACCGACAAGACGCGCATTCTCCACGTCCAGATGTGGCTGGACGACGTGCGCGATTTCGACCAGGTCAACACGGTCTGGGACGCCTGGATGCCGAAGGAGCACGCGCCGGCGCGGTCCTCCGGGGAAGGCCGGATGGCCAAGCCCGGCATGCTGGTCGAACTGATCGTCACCGCGGCGGTTTGAATGGTCCTGTCGGTTCGGGCATCATCCCGAATCTGGGTCGAGCGTTTCAGCGTTTCACGGACACGCCGAACCGCTCTATCTCTTTGTTTCTACGCAATTCCGGACGGAAAGCCGTTACACACTTTTCCTGGAATTGCTCGCGGGGAGACTGATGACGAAGCGCAAGCCGCTTTCCACCGTCGTGGCGGAGAGCCTGTCCGAAAAGATCCGCTCCGGATCGCTGCTGCCCGGCGCGCAACTGCCGACGGAGGCGGAGCTTTGCGCCGAATACGACGTCAGTCGCACCGTCGTGCGCGAGGCGGTGGCGCGGCTGCGCTCCGAGGGCATGGTCGTGCCGCAACAGGGGCGCGGCATGTTCGTCAGCGAAACGCCCGCGCCGCGCAATTTCTCGATTCCGGACGAGGCTCTGCGGACATTGCCGGAGACCATCGCTTTGCTCGAATTGAGGCTGAGCGTGGAAATCGAGTCCGCCGGGCTCTGCGCGGAACGGCGAACCGACAAGGAGGCACGCGACATCCGCGCCATGATGGATGAGATTGATGCCCAGCATGCAGACCCCGCCGCCGTCCAGATCCACTACGACTATGATTTCCACCTCGCGATCGCCAAGGCCGCGCGCAATGAATTCATCCACGGCTTCCTGAGCTATCTCGGGCCGATGATCGTGCCGCGATTCCAGCTCGGCTATGTGGTCGAGCCCGCGCTCAAGGACAGCTACTACGCGCGCATCCACAGCGAGCACAAAGCGATCGTCGATGCCATCGAAAGGCAGGACGCAAGCAAGGCCCGCCAGGCGATGCGCAAGCATCTGCAGAACAGCCTGGGGCGCGTGCGCGCGCTGGCGAAAGCCTCCGGCATCGAGGCAACCGAGGCCGAGCAGAAAGCAGCCGCCGCCTCGCTTTTCACCGAGCTGAGAAAGCCCTTGCCGACAGCCGGATAGTTCGGCCGACTTGGATGTCGCTCGCCTCTGGCGTTGCGTGCCCGCCGGCCGTTTGCGAAAGCCATGTTTTTTCCCGGTTTGCGGCCAACGGCCCGCTCTCGCGCGCCGAAGGCGTTGTTTTCCTTGGGTTGTCTGCATTTGCCGCCGCGCAGGCATGTTGGAATATTCCGGTCGGCAGCAAGGCTTTCGAAAGTTTATCTTTCCTTTTTGCTGGTTTTCTTGGTTTCGCGGCACCGGCCCGCGCCGCACACTGAAAACCAGGCAAATGGGGAAGCCGCAAATGGGAAAACCCAAGTGACGACAGCCTTCATCACCGGAGCGACGAGCGGCATAGGGCGAGCGATGGCGATCGCGCTGAGCGACGCCGGCTACGAGGTCTATGCGGTCGGCCGCAGCCAGGCGGCGTTGAAAGCCCTGCAAGGCGAGCGTCCGGGCATCGTCCCCATCGCCGTCGACGTCACCGATCGCGAGGCGCTGGAATCGGTGCTGGCGGACCTCACCATCGATGTGCTGATCAACAATGCCGGCATCATGCCGCCGCTCGGCAATTTCGCCGACATGAAGATCGCCGACATCGACGCCACGCTGGAGGTGAATCTCAGCGCCGCGATCCTGCTCACCCGCCTCGTCGCGCCGCAGATGCGCGAGCGGCAGTCGGGACACATATTGTTCACCGGCTCCGTCGCGGGCCATGCCGCATTCTCCAACATTGCCGTCTATGCGGCCACCAAGGCGGCAATCTCCGGCTTTGCCGGCGCGCTGCGCGCCGACCTTTCCGCGTCCGGCGTGCGCGTCACCGAAATCGTCGCCGGCCGTGTCGAGACGCAGCTCTACCAGGACATCCTCGACGCCAAGGCGCGCGCCGCCATGTACGCCAGCAAGGTGGTGCAGCCCGACGACGTGGCCAGGATGGTCGTCGCCGTGCTTGCGCTGCCGGCATGGGCCGACGTCACCCGTTTCGACATCATGCCGACCTGGCCGACCTCGCCCAGCGGCACCAAGTAGGGAAAACAGGAATGAAGGAACTTTCCGTTCTGATCGTTGGCGGCGGCGCCGGCCTCGGCGCGCTTTTGGCCCAGATGGCTGTCGAGGCCGGGGCGGCAAAGATCGGCATCATCGACATCAACCAGCAGGCGGCGGAGAGCGCGCTTGGGCCGGCGAAGGCCAAGGGCCTGCCGACCGCGGCGGCCACATGCGACATCCAGGTCGGCCCGCAGTGCCATGCCGCCTTCGACGCCATCGTGGCCAAGCTCGGGCGCGTCGACACGCTGATCAACTGCGCCGCCATCTATCCGCGCCGACCGTTGCTCGAAATCACCGACGCCGACTGGGACGCCTCGAACGGCATCAACATCAAGGGCACCTACCACATGATGGTGGCGGCGGTCCGCCACATGCAGGCGCAAGAGCCGAAGGATCATGTGCGCGGGCGGATCGTGAACCTCACCTCCGTCGACGCCTTCAAGGCGCATCCGCAGAACGCCCATTATGCCGCGACGAAGGCAGCCGTCGTCAGCCTGACGCGGTCCTTCGCGCACTACGTCGCCAAGGACGGCATCCTGGTGAACTCCGTGGCGCCGGCCGGCATGGCCACCGAGAAGGCCAAGGCCCTCGGCTTCCTCGAGGAACTGGCCAAGGCAAGCCCGCTCGGCCGCGGCGCCGAGCCCACCGAGATCGCCGAATGGGTGCTGATGACGGGTGGCCCCAGGAACACCTACATGACCGGCGAAAATGTAATTGTTTCAGGCGGTTACATCTACGCGTAGCGTCTCGGCGGCCTGACGGCGCCGGCATGTGGCAGTGCATGACTGACGGAGCTCGAACGAAAGGGGGCGGAACTACCATGACCGGCAAGCTTCGCCTTCCTTCGCTGAATGCGCTTCGCGTCTTCCACGCCGTGGCGCAGCACAAGAGCTTCCGGCAGGCGGCTGACGAGCTCCTGGTCACGCCGCAGGCGGTCGGGCAGCAGATCAAGCTCCTGGAAGACACGCTTCAAGTGACGCTGTTCGAGCGCAAGGGCCGGTCGATCGAACTGACCGAGTCGGCGATCCTGCTCTCGCACTACGTCAAGGCCGGCTTCGACGAGTTTTCCGAGGGCGTGCGCCGCGTCACCAAGTCGAACTACCGCGACCGCATCAACCTCAATGCGAGCCCGTATTTCGCCACGCATTACCTGCTGCCGAGGCTTTCGCTGTTCCGCGAAATGCTGCCGGGAGCGGACCTGCGCCTGACCACAATGGTCGACCTGCCCGACTTCGGTCGCGACGACATCGATATGACTGTGCAGTGGGGCTACGGCAACTGGCCCGACTACGAGGTCACGCTGCTGGTGCCGGACCCGAAGATCATCTGCTGCACGCCGGCGATCGGCGAGAAGATCAACTCGGCGCGTGATCTGACGAAGTTCACGCTGCTCGACACGGTCAAGTCGAAGCGCCTGTGGCCGGACATATTGCGGCACCTCGGCGTGGAGCTGACCGACGGCGACCGCAGCATCAGCTTCGACGACGCGGCGACCATGCGCCGGGCGACCTTGCAAGGCATCGGCGTCGGCCTGGTCTCCGTCATCGACGCCGAGGAGGATTTCCGCTCCGGCGCGCTGGTCGCGCCGATCGGCCGCGACGCCATCGCCGATATGAAACCGGAGGAAGTCCCCGGCTTCTATCTCGTCGTCCCGCGCGGGCACCTGCGCGTCAAGGCGGTGGCCGCGCTCCATCGATGGCTGGCCCAGGAAGATTGGCGCAGCGACCTCAAGCTCTCCTTGCCGAAACCGACCCCGCTTTCCGACTGACAGGCGGGCTTCGAGACCGGGCTCCGACAACCGCTTGCGGGGCTCCAACAACAAGAAACGGAACAACCTCAACAGTGCGAGCGCACGCGACAATTCCTGTCGCAGGTCCTGGGTCATTGAGCCGGACGCCCCAACTGTCTATTACGCGGCTCATCCGATATCTCAGGTACCCAGATGGCTGATCTCGTTATCGCATTGCAGGCAATCCTCGGACCGAAAGGCTGGCTTTCGGGCGCTGATGCCGAGCCCTACCGCCGCGATTGGCTCGACCGCTACGGCGTAGCGCCTCTTGGCGTTGCCCGGCCTGCCAGCACCGCTGAGGTGGCGGCAGTCGTAAACATATGCAGGGAGGCGGGCGTAGTGGTGATCCCGCAAGGCGGGAACACGGGCCTGTGCGGCGGCGCCGTCGCCGATCAGGCGAACGCGGTGATCGTCTCGCTTTCGCGCATGACGGCGATCGGCGAACCGGACCTGGACAGCGGCTCGATTATCGTCGACGCAGGCGTCGTGCTTGCCGCGCTGCACGAGACGCTGGAACCGCATGGGCTGATGTTTCCGATGCATCTCGGCGCCGAAGGCAGCGCCAGGATCGGCGGCCTGATCGGCACCAATGCCGGCGGCAGCCAGGCGTTTCGCTTCGGCATGATGCAGGATCTGGTGCTCGGCCTCGAAGTCGTGCTGCCGGACGGCACGGTGTGGGACGGTCTTCGCGCGGTGCAGAAGGACAATGCCGGCTATCAGCTGCGCAAGCTGTTCTGCGGTTCGGAAGGCACGCTCGGCATCGTGACGCGCGCGGTGCTGAGGCTCTATCCCACGCCAAAGCAGCAGGCGAGCGCGCTTTTGGTGATGTCCGATTTCGCCGCCGCCGTGTCCTTCGGCGCCTTCCTGCGCGGCGAGGCCGGAGAATTCCTCGCCAGCCTCGAGTTCTTTTCGGATGTCGGCCTGACGCTCGCGCTCAAGCATCTGCCGGATCTTGCCTATCAGCTGGAGACAAGGGGCGACGTCTATCTGCTCGTCGAGATAGCGTCGGGCTCGACGCGCGTCCCTCTCGACGAGATCCTGTCTTCGGCGCTGGAATGGGGCATGGAGCAAGGCATGGTCGTTGACGGCGCGCTGGCCAATTCGGGCGCGCAACGGGCGCAGTTCTGGCGCCTGCGCGAAGAACAGCCGGAGGGCCAGCGGCTGGAGGGCGAGCAGCTCAAGCACGACATCTCCGTGCCGCCGGGCGCGATCGCGCGCTTCATCGAGGCCGGCGCGAAATTATGCCACGACATTCTTCCGGGCGTGCGGATCAACCCGTTTGGCCATCTCGGTGACGGCAACATCCACTACAATCTGTCGCCGCCGGAAGGCCACGCCGATTTCGACGGCAAGGGCGCGGCGTTCGCCGAGGCGCTGGCTGCTTTGGCCACTGGCATGGGCGGCAGCTTTGCCGCCGAGCACGGGCTCGGCCGCGCCAAGATCGCCATGGCCGACCGTAACCGCAGCTCAACCGAGCGGGCCCTCATGGCCCGGCTCAAACGCGCATTCGATCCGCAAGGGACGATGAACCCCGGTGTCTTGGTCCGGACTCCATAGCAAAGAAAAACTTTCCTATCGATCGCATTTCTTGATTTCGCGCCGGCCCGCCGCGGTGCAGGTATAGTTTCAAGGGCAGGCCCGGTCCGTTTGCCGCCAGCTTTAGAGCATGATCCCGAAAAGTGGGGACCGGTTTTCGGAGAAGACCATGCTCCAACAAAGAGTTGGATCAGGATGGCGAAACGTCATCCTGATCCAGGAGGATGCCGAAGCATGGTCCGCAATGGCGGTCGCCTTCTTGTCGAGTGCCTCATTGCCTTGGGTGTCACCAAGAGCTTCGGCGTTCCCGGCGAGAGCTATCTCGCCGTCCTCGACGCGCTGCATGACACGCATGGCAAGCTCGACTATGTGCTTTGCCGCAACGAAGGCGGCGCGGCTTTCATGGCCTCGGCCTATGGCAAGCTCACCGGCTCGCCGGGCATCTGCTTCGTGACCCGCGGCCCGGGCGTGACCAATGCCAGCATCGGTGTGCATACCGCGATGCAGGACTCTTCGCCGATGATCCTGTTCGTCGGCCAGGTCGGCACCGACATGAAGGGCCGCGAAGCCTTCCAGGAGATCGACTACCGGGCGGTCTACGGGACCGTCGCAAAATGGGCGGTCGAGATCGACGACGTCGCGCGCCTTCCCGAGATCGTGGCGCGCGCCTGGACCACCGCCTTGACCGGCCGGCCCGGCCCCGTCGTCGTCGCACTGCCCGAAGACATGCTGACGACCATGACCGAGGCCGCGCCGCTCAGCGGCCCTGCTTCGATTTTCGAAGCCGCTCCGTCGCAGGATGCCATTGCGTCGGCGCTGAATATGCTGGCCGCGGCCGAGAAGCCGGTGCTGCTGATGGGTGGGGCCAACTGGACGGCGGATGGACGCGCCGCGCTCCAGGCCTTCGCCGAGGCTTCAGACATCCCCGTCATTGCCGCCTTCCGCTACCAGGACCAGTTCGACAATCATTCGCCGGTCTTCGTCGGCGAAGCGGGCGTCGGCATGGTGGCGCATGTCAAGACGCTGATCCGCGATGCGGACGTGATCCTGGCCGTCAATGTCCGCTTCGGCGAGATGACGACGGACGGCTACACGTTGCTCGACGTTCCGGTGCCGCGCCAAAAGCTGATCCATGTCCATGGCTCCGACCGCGAGATTGGCAAGATCTACGTGCCCGCGATCGGCATCCATGCCGGCCCGAATGCCTTCGCCAAGGCCCTGTCCCCGGTAAAGGGTGGCTGGGCCGACTGGCGCGCGGCGGCGCGCAAGGCCTATGAAGGCACGTTCGCGGCGCCCGTCCAGCCCGGTCCCGTCGACATGGTCGCGGTCACTGCCTGGCTGCGCGAGACCTTGCCGGCCGACATCATCCTCACCAACGGCGCCGGCAATTTCACCGTGTGGCCGAACAAGTTCTTCAAGTTCGGGCCGAAGGCGCGGCTGCTTGCCCCGCAATCCGGCGCGATGGGCTACGGCCTGCCGGCGGCAGTTGCCGCGAAGGTTGCCTATCCGAACCGCACGGTGGTCTGCTTTGCCGGCGACGGCGACTTCCAGATGAATTGCCAGGAGCTCGGCACCGCCATGCAGGCCGGCGCGCAGCCGATCGTGCTCATCATCAACAACGGCATCTACGGCACGATCCGCGCGCATCAGGAGCGCAACTATCCGGCCCGCGTCTCCGGCACCTCGCTGGAAAACCCCGACTTCGTGGCGCTGGCGAAGGCCTATGGCTTTCACGCCGAGCGCGTCGAAACCACTGGGGATTTCGCGGCGGCGTTCGAACGGGCGCTGCAGTCGGCGACCGGTGCCGTGCTTGACATCGCCATCTCGCCCGAAGCGCTGACGCCCCGGCAGACCCTCTCCCAGATGCGCGACGCCGCGCTCGCTTCGCAGAAGGCCAAGGCATGACCTCCAGATCAGACGACATCCGTCTCGGCGCGGACATCGGCGGCACCTTCACCGACATCGCGCTCGATGTCAGGGGAACGATGTTCTCGACCAAGGTGCTGACCAATTATGCCGCGCCCGAGCAGGCGATCCTCGACGGCATCGACGTGGTCATCCGCGATGCCGGAATTTCGACGGCCGAGATCGGCATCATCATTCATGGCACGACGCTCGCCACCAACGCGCTGATCGAGCGGCGCGGCGCCAGGACCGCGCTGGTCACGACGGAAGGTTTTCGCGATGTGATCGAGATGCGGACGGAGAACCGCTTCGAGCAATATGATTTGAACCTGCAGCTGCCGACGCCGCTGATCCCGCGCGAGGACCGCTTCACGGTCAAGGGCCGCATCGGCGCCGAGGGGCAGGAACTGCAGCCGCTCGACGAGACCGCGCTCGAGGAGATCGCCGATCGCATCGCTGCCGGCAATTTCGGCTCGGTGGCGATCGGCTTCATCCATGCCTACGCCAACCCCGACCACGAGCGCCGCGCCCGCCAGATCCTCGCTCACAAACTCACCATACCGATATCGATCAGCGCCGAGGTCTCGCCGCAAATGCGCGAGTTCGAGCGCTTCAACACGGTCTGCGCCAACGCCTATGTTCGGCCGCAGATGGCCGACTATCTCGCCCGCCTGCAGACGCGGCTGAAGGATATGGGCGCCGACTGCCCGGTCTTCATGATCCATTCCGGCGGTGGCCTGATCTCGGTGGAAACCGCTTCGGAATTCCCTGTACGGCTGGTCGAGTCCGGCCCTGCTGGCGGCGCCATCTTCGCCGCCGACATCGCCCGACGCTTCGGGCTCGAAAAGGTCGTCTCCTACGACATGGGCGGAACCACCGCAAAAATCTGCCTGATCGAGGACTATGCGCCGCGCACGGCGCGGACCTTCGAGGTCGCGCGCACCTATCGCTTCTCGAAGGGCTCGGGCATGCCGATCTCCATTCCGGTGATCGAGATGATCGAGATCGGCGCCGGCGGCGGCTCTATCGCCTGGGTCGACGCCATGGGCCGCATCCAGACCGGGCCGGAAAGCGCGGGCTCGGAACCCGGCCCTGCCTGCTACGGCCGCGGCGGCAAGCGCCCGGCGATCACCGACGCCGACCTGGTGCTCGGCAAGCTCGATCCCGACAATTTCGCCGGCGGTGCGATCAAGCTCGACACGGCGGCGTCCGAACAGGCGATCCTGCGCGATGTCGGCGAGCGCCTGTCGCTGAACGCCATGGCGACGGCCTTCGGCATCTGCGAGGTGGTCGACGAGAACATGGCCAATGCCGCGCGCGTCCACGCCGTGGAGAACGGCAAGAACATTTCCGACAATCTGATGATCGCCTTTGGCGGCGCGGCCCCCCTCCACGCCGCGAGGCTCTGCGAAAAGCTCGGCATCGACCAGTGCATCGTACCGCGCGGCGCCGGCGTCGGGTCGGCGATCGGCTTCCTCAAGGCGCCGTTCGGCTACGAGGCGCTGGCCTCGAAGCTGACGCGCCTGTCCCGCTTCAAGGCGGCCGACGTGAATGCCCTGCTCGCCGACCTCAAAGCCTCCGCCGAGGGCTTCGTGCGCACCGGCGCCAGCGGAAAAATCGTCTGCGAGATCACGGCCTTCATGCGCTATGCCGGCCAAGGCTGGGAAATCCCCGTGCCGCTGGCGGACGAGCCGTTCGGCGACGATGCCGTGGCAAAGCTCAAGGACCTGTTCGAGACGAACTACCAGCGCTTCTTCGGCCGCGCCATCGAAGGCCTCGACGGGCTGGAGATCGAGATCGTCACCTGGTCGGTCAAGGCCACCGACGTTCGGCCTGCCGTAGCGAGGCATGAATTGACCAAAGGCAAGAAGACAACCGAGCCGGCAACGACGCGCGAGATCTTCGACCCGGTCAGCGGCGCCTCGCGAACTTATGGCATCGTCGAGCGCGACACGCTCTGCGCCGGCGACGGCGTGGCGGGGCCTGCCGTCATCGTCGAGCGCGAGACGTCCACCGTCGTCACCACCAGCTTCGACGCCGTCATCCAGAGCGAGGGCGCGATCCTCCTGATCCGCAAAGGCAGCCAGGCATGAGCGATATTGGCGAAATCCGCATGCAGGTCATGTGGAACCGGTTGATCTCGGTGGTCGAGGAGCAGGCGCTGACCTTGCTGCGCACTGCCTTCTCGACCTCTGTGCGCGAATCCGGCGACCTGTCGGCTGGCGTGTTCGACCCGCGCGGCCAGATGCTGGCGCAGGCGGTGACCGGCACACCCGGCCACGTCAACACCATGGCCGAAGCCGTGCTGCATTTCATGAACGCAATACCGCGCGAGGAGATGTTCGAAGGCGACACCTATGTCACCAACGACCCTTGGCTCGGCACCGGCCACCTGCATGACATCACCATGGTGTCGCCGTCCTTCCTCAACGGCGAGCTCGTCGCCTTCTTCGCCTGCACGGCGCATGTCGTCGATGTCGGCGGGCGCGGTTTCGGCGCCGACGGCAAGTCGGTCTATGAGGAAGGCATCCAGATCCCCATCATGAAATTCGCGGAAAAGGGCAAGGTCAACCTCGACCTCGTCCGCATCCTGCGCGCCAATGTCCGCGAGCCGAACCAGGTCGTCGGCGACTTCTATTCTCTGGCCGCCTGCAACGAGGTCGGCCACCGTCGCCTGACCGACATGATGAAGGAGATTGGCCTGACTTCGCTAGACGGGCTCGGCGACTTCATCTTCTCGCGCACCCGCGACGCCATGCTGGAACGCATCGAGGCGCTGCCGAAGGGAAGCTGGTCGAATGAGCTGGTGACCGACGGCTATGACGAGCCGGTCAAGCTTGCAGCCACGGTCTCGGTACGCGATGACCATGTCGAGGTCGATTTCACCGGCACCGATCCGATGAGCCGCTGGGGCATCAACTGCCCGATCATCTACAGCAAGGCCTATGCCTGCTATGCGCTGAAATGCATGGTGGCGCCCGACATTCCCAACAATGCCGCCTCGCTCGCCTTCTTCACCGTGTCCTCACCGATCAACATCCTGAATGCGGTGCGGCCGGCGCCGGTGGCGCTCAGGCATATTTTCGGCCACATGGTTCCCGACCTCGTGCTGGGCGCCTTCGCCAAGGCGTTGCCCGGAAAGATTCTCGCCGAAGGCGCCGGCGCGCTCTGGAACATCCATATTTCGGCGCGTCCTGTCGCCGGCGAATCCGGACGTCGCGCCGAGGTGCTGATGTTCAACTCCGGCGGCATGGGCGCCCGCCCCGAGCTCGACGGCCTCTCGGCGACGGCCTTCCCATCCGGCGTCCACACCATGCCGATCGAGGCGACCGAGCATACCGGCCCGATCGTCATCTGGCGCAAGGAGCTGCGGCCCAATTCCGGCGGCGACGGGGAATTCCGCGGCGGCCTGGGACAGATCATCGAGATCGCCGCGACCGACGGCCACGAATTCGACTTTTCGGCCATGTTCGATCGCGTCAATCATCCGGCCCATGGCCGCGAGGGCGGCGGGCCAGGCGTTGCCGGCGTCGTCAAGCTCGACGACGGCACGAAGATGCGCCCCAAGGGCTGGCAGCATGTGCCGGCGGGACGCCGGCTGATCCTGGAACTGCCGGGCGGCGGCGGCTATGGCGATCCGGCCGAACGCAACGCGGCCGCGCGAGCCAATGACCGATCCAAGGGCTACATCACGGAGAACGACTGATGAGCTACATTGCCTCGCGCCTCTCGGTGGTGAAGCCCTCGGCATCGATGGCGGCCTCGCAAGCCGCCAAGGCATTGCGCGCCAAAGGCGTGGACGTGATCGATCTCGGCCTGGGCGAGCCCGATTTCCCGACACCGCATCATATCATCGATGCCGCTCATTTCGCCGCCAAGGCCGGCCAGACGCTCTACACGGCTGCGGCCGGCACGGCCGAAGTGCGCGAAGCCATCGCGGGAAAATTCCGGCGCGAGAACGGGCTGGACTACACGGCCGACGACGTCGTCGTCGCCAACGGCGCCAAGCAGATCATCTTCAACGCGCTGATGGCGACGCTCGAGGCCGGCGACGAGGCAATCCTGCCAGCGCCCTACTTCGTGTCCTACCCTGAAATGGTGAAGCTTCTCGGCGGAACGCCGGTCGTCGTGGAATGCCCTGAGACCACCGGCTTCCGGCTGACGCCGGCGCTACTGGAAAAGGCGATCACGCCGAGGACGAAGTGGCTGTTCCTCAATATGCCGGGCAACCCGTCCGGCGCCGTTTATTCTCAGTCCGATCTCAAGGCGCTGGGCGCGGTGCTGGCGAAGCATCCGCAGGTGCTCATCCTGTCCGACGAGATCTACGAGCACATCCTGTTCGACGGACGCGCGTTCGTTTCCTTCGGCAAGGCGTGCCCCGAGCTCAAGGACCGCACGCTGATCGTCAACGGCGTCTCGAAATCCTATGCGATGACCGGCTGGCGCGTCGGCTATGCAGCCGGGCCCGCGCCGCTGGTCAAGGCGATGTCGACGATCCAGAGCCAGTCCTGCACTTCCGTGTGCTCGATCGCTCAAGCCGCGACGGTCGCCGCGCTCAACGGCCCGCAGGATGAGGTCGCGCGCTTCCGCCAGGCGTTCGAGAGGCGCCGCGATCTTGTCGTGGACGGCATCCGCAAGATCAACGGGCTCACGCTCTCGCCGCCGGAAGGCGCCTTCTATGCCTATATCGGCTGCGCCAGCGTGATCGGCCGCAAGACACCCAAGGGCGTCGTGCTGGAGGACGACGCGGCCGTGGCGAATTACCTTCTGAACGAAGGCCGGGTGGCGTCGGTGCCCGGCGTCGCCTATGGACTATCACCCTATTTCCGCATCTCGACCGCGACCAGCGAAGAGGTGCTGACCGAGGCGATCGCGCGGATCAATGCCGCCGTCGCGCAAGTGGAGTAAGTGATGCCGCAGTACGAACGTATCCTGATCACGGGCGCCGCCGGCCGGCTCGGCTCGCAGCTGCGCAAAGGGCTGGCGCCGCTGGCCAAGACGATTCGCCTGGCTGGACGCGAACCGTTCGGCGATCTAGCGCCGCACGAAGAGGAAGCGGTGTTCGATCTCGCCGACATGGAAGCCACGATCGCGGCCACCAAGGACTGCGACGCGATCGTGCATTTCGGCGGCGCGCCGCTCGAATGCGAATGGCAGACCATCCTCGATTCCAGTATCCGCGGCTCCTACCACATCTATGAAGGCGCCCGGAAACACGGCGTGAAGCGCGTCATCTACGCCTCCTCGGTGCATGCCATCGGCTATCACGAGATCGAGGCGCATATCGGCGTCGACGCGCCAGTGCGCCCCGACAGCCTCTATGGCGTGTCGAAGAATTTCGTCGAGAGCCTCAGCCGGCTCTACTGGGACAAGTTCGGCATCGAGACGGTGTGCCTGCGCATCTTCTCGTCCTTCCCGGAACCCGCCGATCGCCGCATGCTGTGGTCCTATCTTTCCTTCGCCGACTGCGTGCGCCTGGTCGAGGCCTCGCTGACCGCGCCGCGTGTCGGCCACACGATCTCCTTCGGCATTTCCAACAACAAGCTGAAGATGGTCGACAACAGCGGCGCGGACCATCTGGGATTCATCCCGCAGGACAGCGCCGAGCCATTTCGCGCCGCGGTCGAGGCCAAGACCCCTGTTCCCGATCCGAACAAGCCCTCGGTGAAATATCTCGGCGGCTGGTTCTGCGAGCTTGGCCACCCCGACGACAAGCCCGCCTGAACATCTCGTCTGAGCGGAACCGCGTCACGAAAGCAAAACGCCGGCAACTCGTTGAGTTGCCGGCGTTTTCAATGGAAGCTGGTTTTGGGGAGCGGCACTGGTTTTTGTCTTGTGGGGCCGGCGCCGGCTTGGCCTCTCAGGGCTGGCTACGAGAACGCCGGCGCGCGGCGGGGGTTATATTTGGTTTTAGGGACAGGATTGGCTTTTTGTCGCACGGCGTCGGCTTGCCCTCCTTGCGGGCCGCTGATGCAGGATAAAATCGCCGGCCCTGGGAGCACAAAGCAAAACGGCCCGCGCGAGGCGGGCCGTTTTTGAAGTTTGGTTGCGGGGACCGGATTTCGATCTGCTGCCCTCGCTTGCGAAGTCCTTTCAACAGACGAACTCGGTTGCAGCGCTGTATTGGCGGTAGCCCTCTCCCGCTACCATCGTTCCTAACATTCTGTCGTTCTCCTTTTGGGTCAAAGGAAAACCCCTGTAGGGCAACCCGCTTTTGTCATCATGCCGCCGCCTCTGTCGAGGCAGCGGCATTCGTCCAAGTGCAGTCAATCTTTCACCCGCGATCCAAATGGCGCATTTCTGCAACATCGATTCCGTGCGTGTCGAACCACCAATCTGGACTTTTGTCGCCATGCCGATCACGAAGCCGTAGGTACTTGGCGCGAAACCCCTTCTGGCGTGCAATTTCTTCCTCAAAGAAGGGGTGCTCCAGCATGCCGCCCATCACGTAAATGCGGCGAAGCAGCTTTCGCAGAACGTATCCCTGCTCCTTGTTGCCAGGCCGATATCCGCTTTCGATCACTTTCATCGCTGTATCGCGCAACGTGGTGAGGGCGTTGTCTGCCGGGATGCCGTTGACGATCATGTCGAGGCGCTCAAGGCCGAAGCCGGCGTCGATGCAGGTCCCGAGCGGATTGACGATGTTTCCGATCTCGACCACACCCTTGTGGAACTCCGTGCAGTATCCACTGATACTGCCATCGCTCCACGTGCATTCCGAATCCGGGATAATCGGCACGCGCCCGCGATAGAGCGGGCTCCATTCGGTCAGTCGGTCCGGATGAATGGTCACGTGATCTGGAACCAGCCCGAGCGTTTCCAGAAACTCGAGCCAGAAATCTATTGCTTCGCCGACGGTCATCTCCCTGAAGGAGAAAAGGCCGAGCATGTTGAAATGGAGAAAGTGGGTTCCGTCTCCGATCTCGTCGAGGTCGCCCATGCGCAAGCAAGCCTGGCTGTTGGCGACGGTTCCAATGTAGGAGGGATCCGAGAAGAACGATTTGTACTGCTGCATTCCAGCGCTGCAGAAAAGCGTGGTTTCGTCGTGCGGCTGTACGGATTCAAAACGTGTGAAATTGATGCCCTTTGAAAGGCAGAAGTCTTGATATCGCCGGATCAGGCGTCCCGCGGTGACATAGGCAACCTCCTTAGCTGTTCGTGTGCCTTCTGGAAAAATAGCAACGCCTATCTCGATCAGCAAGCCGAGGGACAGCGCCTTCCCTGACCTAATCCTCGGATAAGCTGGGCGGCCGTTCTGACATCGCCCTGATCTTCATATCAATCCTGCTGCAACGGGCTGCCAGATCCGCCAAGGTCAACCCTTGGGCTGAAGCCCCGATATGGCCGCAATGGTACGATCGCCACCGCTTCCTGCATCCCTGCCGCAAATGCAGGCAGCCCGCTGAAGGCTGCGGTCACGTCCTCGCTCGAGGGGGGCTTCCGTGAGAAGACATGGGCCGCCGATGTCACCGCGAGGCCAGATCTGACGACCAAGCCGTCCATGTATAGCCGGCGCACTGCTTCCGCCTCTGCCTCAAGCCGCTTCGGGGTGTATTCGCCTTGGTGGAAAGCCTCGGTTCGGCGGCGGGTCAGGACTATGAATTGCATGCTTATCTCCTTCCTTTCTTCTTCTCTATTTGCTGGCACAACAGGTTGGAAAAACAACCGCGCCGCTCTCGCAGAGCTGGTGCCGATTACCTCCATGGAGCGAACGCTTAAGGGCGAAGCGCTTGCGGTTCATCCGCATCATCGACGGCGCCATTGAGTATGTCCTTCACATGGACCAGCGCATTTCGAACCGCGGCCCCTCCGGCGTAGAAAGTAAGTTGCAGGATCGCTTCGACGATTTCCTCGCGCGTTGCGCCCGCCCTGAGCGCGGCTTGAGTATGCGCCCGCAATTGCGTGACGGTGTGCCCCAGTGTGACGCACGAAGCGATCACCACGAGTTCACGGGTGACGTAACCGAGACCGGGGCGGGTGGTGATGCCGCCAATGGCCCATTCTATAGACATGTCCGTGAAGTCCGGACAAAGGTCTTCCATGTCGCGCACAAGAGCCTCGCCGGCTCCGGCTCCGAACAGCCGCTCGAAATAAGCCAGCCCGCGCTGGCGTAGTTCGGGGTTGGAAATCATGGCTGGTCTCCTTTTTCATTCGAAGAGAAAGTTGGGCAATGATCGCTCACTCGGTCCAGGCCGATCTTCATGTACGACTTGGCGCGGGCTGTTTTCACCGTCGCTGCGTATCTCACATCGACAGGACGATCGTGGCGCTGCATGTGCAACCCGTTGAGCGGGCGTCGGAACACGTCTCCCCGGCTGCATGGAGAACCGATCGGAAGCCGATGGCGAGACGATCCCAGAGATTGGTCGTGCCGACGAGCAAGGTCAGCTTGGCGAGTTCGTCGCGATCGAATTGTTCCCGGGCTTGCTGGTGGATGGCATCGGTCACGTGCGTCGTGGACAGCGCGGTCAGAGCCTCCGTCCAGGCGAGCGCGGCGCATTCGCGCGCGCTGAATGGCATTGCCGGATCACGCCAGGCGTGGAGCACGCGAAGCCGCTCTTCCGTCTCGCCATGCAAGCGGGCGTTGCGTATGTGCGAATGGATGCGGCAGGCACAGCCGTTGATCTGGGAGGCACGCATCTTCACCAGCACAATCAGGCTCTGTTCGAAGCCGCAATTCTTGACCGCCTCTTCCAGGGCCCGGATCGCATTCACAGCATCGAAAGCGCTCTCCGCCGTCTGGAAGTCAAATCCCTGTTGCATGATTCTCATCCTCCTCCCGTCGCCGGGTCGTCGGCACTCAATGCCGGTTTTCGACATCTCAGTGACCGCCGCCACCCTCGGTCTTGCCCGGTTTCCGAAGCATCAGGCTGGCGCCGAGTGCTGCCACCAGGGCTGCCCCAAGCAGGTAGAACGTGTCGCTGAACGCCATGATATAGGCCTGCTTCTGCACAACTCTTGCGATGGCGACGATGGCCTGGTGGGTCGCAGCGGCGCGATCGCTGATGCCATGGACCAGGAAATATCCAGTCAAACGGTCGATGCGCGCGCGGATGCTTTGCTCGAACAGCGACACCGACTGAACCAGCACGTTCGAGTGGAATTGCTCGCGTTTCGTCAGAAACGTCTGGAGCATGGCTATGCCGGCGGCGCCGCCGAGATTTCGGATCATGTTGAAGAGCGCTGAGGCGGAGCCTGCATTCTCCTGCTCGATCCCGGCAGTAGCGATAGCGGAAAGCGGCACCATGACGAGGGCCTGACCAAAGGCCCTCACGGTGTTCGGCCAGAAAAGCTGGTCGGACGCGTAGGTCGCCGTCATCTCGATGTTCATGAAGTTGCTCGCCGCAAACAGCGCAAAGCCGATGGCGACGATCATGCGCAGGTCAAAACGCTGCATCAGGCGGGGCACCAGAGGGATCAGCACCAATTGGGGCAAACCCGTCCAGGCCAGCACCATGCCGATCTGCTCGGCATTATAGCCCTGGATGCGCGCAAGGTAGACGGGGAGGATGAACACCGCGCCGTAAAGCGCTATTCCCAGCAGGAAGCTGGCCAGAATGGCGAAACCGAAATTCCAACGCGCGAGCAGCTTGAGGTTGAGCAAGGGCCTTTTGCTTCTCAGCTCGATCCACAGAAAGAGCGAAAGACTGACGGCGGCGATCAGCGACAGCCGCACGATGAAAGGTGAGCCGAACCAGTCGTCCTTGTTTCCTTCCTCAAGCACGGTCTGCAACGCCCCGAGCCCGATCGCCATTGTGGTGATCCCCGCCCAGTCACCCTGACGCAGCAGCGAGAGTTGCATTGGCGTCCTTTCGAGGGACCCCCACAGCATGGCGACCATAAGCGCGCCGGGAACGAGATTGACGTAGAAGATGTACTGCCAACCCCAGTTCTCGGTGAGATAACCCCCGATCGTCGGTCCGATCGCCGGAGCAAAGGTCGCCGACAACGCAAACAGCGCGAACCCGATTGGCTGCTTCGCCTTGGGCAGGAGAGTTATGGTGATTGTGAAGGCAACCGGGATCAGGACGCCCCCGCAAAAGCCCTGAAAGGCTCGCAGGACGATCATTTCCTGCAGATTTTGCGCGAAGGCGCAGGCGACCGAAAAAGCAAGGAACAAGATCGCATTGGCCAGAAGGTAGATACGGATCGAGTAGACCTGCGACAGCCAGCCGGTGAGCGGAATGACGACGATTTCCGCCACGAGATAGGCAGTCGATATCCAGCCTCCATCGTCGATACCGGCGCCTATGGCGCCCTGAATGTCGGCCAGCGAAGCATTGACAATCTGGATATTAAGGACCGCCATGAAGGCTCCAAGCGTCGAGCCGATGACCGCGACCCAGGATTTGAGAGATGCCGACTGGCCCTCAAGCTGGGCCAGACTCGGCGTCTTCTCGCGTGCGGAGAGGGTGGTTAGAGTTGCAGGCACGGTCGGACTCCTTGATTCTAGGGAACCAACGGGCAAAGATGTTGGACGGCGGCCGGCGAGCGGACGGGAGGGAGGATCCGCTCAGCAGTGCCGATCATCGGCTGAGGATGATCCGGCGACCGCCGTCCAATTCGCGCTCTGCGGCGCGAAAGGCTGATTTCGTGTCGATAGTCGGTTCGACCGACATGCCGGCCCGTAGTAATCCGGCGAGCCCGCCGCCCTCGATCGCGATCTTCACTGGAATACGTTGGACTATCTTGGTGAAGTTGCCGGTGGCGTTGTCGGGGGGCAGCAGGGCGAATTCGAGCCCGCTTGCTGGCGAAAGGCTGTCAACATTCCCCCTGAGCGCTACACCGGGGAAGCCGTCGACTGCGAGTTCAACCGGCTGTCCGCTGCGCACATGGGCGAGTTGTGTCTCTTTGAAATTCGCCACGACATAGACCGCGTCCAGGGGGACCACGGCCATGAGTTGGGTTCCGGCCTGCACGTACTGGCCTACGCGAAGCGACCGAGCCCCGACTGTGCCGTCGACCGGCGCGGTGATTACGGTGTAAGAGAGGTTAAGCTGCGCCTGGCGCATCGCTGCGCGGCTGCGGTCCGCTTCTGCGTGTGCTTTGCCGCGCTCGGTCGCGAGCACGTCGATCGCCTTGCCGGCCGCAACCAGCGCGGCTTGATCGCGCCGCAACTGGGCTTCGTTCTCGCCCAGTGCAGCCATAGCCTCCTGCGCCCGCTGGCTGGTGCCATACCCGCTGCTCAGCAAGGTCTTGTACCGATCGTTCTCCTGTCGCGCGAAAGTGAGCTTCGCTTGCGTCGCGGCGACATTCGCCCTTTGCTGTTCTATCACCGAATTCTGCAGGGCAATTTGAGCGTCTAGATTGCGCAGCGCCGCCTCCGCCGCTTCGACGTTGGCCTGCGCCTGGTCTAGCGCGGCCCTGGCATCGCGATCGTCGATGCGGGCGAGGACCTGCCCTGCCCTGACGCGCGTGTTGTCCTCCACGAGCACCTCGGCGATATAGCCAGAGGTCTTTGGCGCCACGATCGTATAGTCCGCCTTGACATAAGCATCTCAGTCGATTCGAGGTACTGGCCAACCATCCAGTAGTCATAGCCATAGGATACCGCGGCGGTGAGGCCAGCCAACAGGCCCATCCCTATTGTAACTCGCTTGATGATCTGCAGGCGTGATCGCGGCGCTTCCCCTGCCTCGATCGGATACTCCAGGATGGCTGGATTGACGGTGACGTTCATCGCGATCTCCTTTTCGGCGGGAGCATGGCCGGTTCACCGGAGGAGTATGCGTTAACACTATGGGTGTGATAATCAGCGCACGAATGGAAGGATCATCCATTGACAAGGGACAATCGGCGCGATGGACAGACTCACAAGCTTGATCGTGTTTGGCCGTGTTGTGGAATGCGGCGGATTTTCCGCGGCAGCCCGACGCCTCAACATGTCAACGACGATGGTCAGCAACCACGTCCAGGCCCTGGAAAACCGGCTAGACGTTCGGCTTCTCAATCGCACGACCCGCAAGGTAAGTCTGACCGAGATCGGCCAAGCTTACTACCAGCGTTCCTCGCAGATCCTCGCCGACCTCGACGAGGCGGACCGCATCGCCAGGGCGCTCCAGGCAACGCCACAAGGCAAGCTTCGCCTTCATTCCAGCATGAGCGTCGTCCGTTTCCTGGCCCCGGTTATTTCAGAGTTCGTTGACCTTTATCCGACCGTTTCGGTCGATCTGACCGTCGGCGAAAGGATGGTCGACATGGTGGAGGAAGGGTTCGACCTAGCCATGCGTTCGCTGCCGCTTCCTGATTCGAGCCTGATTGTGCGGCGACTGACATCGTGGCGCAACATCGTCTGCGGCTCGCCTGCCTATTTCGAACGAAATGGGACGCCGCTTCATCCCGGTGACCTTGTGCGTCACAACTGCATGCGGCATGCCTCGTACCCATTCGGTGACGAGTGGCGTTTCGAAGGCCCGGACGGCGAGACCGCGTCTGTCCGGATCAGTGGCAACCTGCTCACCAACAGCCAGGAAACGCTCAGGCGCCTCGCAATTGACGGTCGCGGCCTGTTCATACCGCCGCCATTTCTCGTGGCCGACGACCTTAGTTCAGGGCGCCTCGTCCGGGTGCTGGAGAACTATTCAGGAGTCGAGTTTGCCATCAACGCGATCTATCCGCATCGTCATCATGTGTCGGCCAAGGTCAGAAGCTTCATCGATCTCCTGGCCGAGCGCTTTGCGGATCACCGCAGATGGATGGAGATGACCTACTGAAGCGTGGACGACGGAAAGGAACTCATAGGAATGGCCTCGCCAGCATTTCCGTGCCGAGGAGAAAGAGAATGATCAAAAACCAACGCCGAAAGAGTTGGGCGCTGATGCGCTTTCTGATCATCTGACCGGCCCACATGCCGGCAAGCGCCGGAATGATCGCAAGCCCGGATGCAACGAATTCGTCGATCCGGAAGGCACCCCGGCATGCCAGACCGGCGGCCAGGGCAATGGTGGAAATGGTGAAGGAAAGGCCAAGCGCCTGCACGAGTTCGTCCTTATCGAGATCGAGCGCGTGAAGGTAGGGCACGGCGGGGATGACCAGGACGCCGGTGCCTCCGGTAACCATGCCGGTCGCGACGCCGATGACAGGCGACAGCCAGGGTTCCAACCTCGCCGGTAGGCGAAGCTGACGAGAGACGAGGGTGTAACCGGCGTAGAGCGCAAGGGCTCCCCCCAGCGCGCTCGTCGTGACGGCGGCACTGCCGCTGGCCAGCATTGATGATCCGGCAATCGTTCCTGCGACCACCGCCAGCATCATCGGCCAGAGCCTGCGTAAAAGGACACCGATGCTTCGGCCCGCCAGAAGCTGCCAGACATTGGTCACGAACGAAGGAGCGATCAGCAGGTTGGCCGCGCTCAGCGGCGACGTTAGCGAACCGAGCACCGCCATGGAAACCGTCGGTAGTCCCATACCAGTGACACCCTTGACGGTGCCGGCGAGGAAGAAGGTCGCGGTTGTCGCGACGACGAGCAACGTGGAATGGTCCATGGCGTTGGCCTAAAGCATTTGGCGACAGACACAATGCGGATGATGCGCTGTCAGGCTTCGGCTGGTCCGAAGGCTGGCTATCGGATAGCCTCCCACCCGTGCGTTTCGATCTAACAGACCTTCGCCTGTTCCTGGCCGTCGTGGACGCGGCCAGCATTACTCAAGGCGCAGCGGACGTCGGGCTCTCGTTGTCCGCGGCCAGCGAGCGTCTGCGCGACATGGAAGCCGCTGGCCGGGTCAAGCTGCTTGAGCGCGGCCGCCGCGGCGTGTTGCCGACGCCAGCCGGTGAAGCGCTGGCACATCACGCCCGCCTCATTCAGCGTCAGATGGCGCAGATGCGCGGCGAACTCGGCAAGCACGCTAGCGCCTTGCGTTCGACCATCCGGCTTTGCGTGAACACGGCCGCCTTCACCGAATTTCTGCCGGAACGGCTGGCATCATGGATGGCCGCGCACCCCTCAATCGATATCGAACTTAAAGAACGACAGAGCTTCGAGATCGTGAGGGCCGTCGCGGCCGGGCTGGCCGAGATCGGCATCCTTTCGACCGCGGTCGACACCGCCAACCTGCAACTGCGTCCCTTCGCCATTGACCGCCTGGTAGTCGTGCTCTGGCGCGATCACGCTTTGGCAGCGCAGAAGCGCGTCGCCTTCGCCGATATCGTCGATCAGCACTTTGTTGGCTTGGCGGGCGGTGCGCTGCAGGATCACATCCATGCCCATGCGGCAAGGATGGGCGCTAGGCTGAAGACTCGGGTGCGCATGCGCACCTTCGAAGGCATCTGCCAGATGGCGGCGGCTGGCGTTGGTCTCGGCATCGTGCCCGAAACAGCAGCGCGCCGCTGCGCCAAGCCGGCAGGCATCGCGTTCGTTCCCCTTTCCGATGAATGGGCTAGACGGCGGCTGTCAGTCTGTGTGCGCAATGAAGAGGAATTGACGGCGCCCGCGCGGGATCTCCTAGAGCATCTGACAAAGCCGGTCGGCACCAAGAGAGGTCGCCTTGGGCAATAGCATCCTGGACCGATGTTGAACCAGCGCGACTGTCCGTGAGCACATTATCCGCTCACGGCGGATGATGTTTCCCAATCTGGGACGATTATCACGGGCCAGCCGAAGATCCATTCTTCTTGGCGAACGGGCGAGAACCTGTTCGTGAGGCAAGACCAGAACTCAATGTTAGGAGACTTCCATGAAAAAGATCGCTGTTTACACCGCCGCGCTTTTAGCCGTCAGCAGCAGCGCATTCGCCGAAAACCCGAATGTCGGCGGTTCTGACATCAACGCGATCGCCAAGGCGCAGGTCGACAACATTCACACCTCCTCGATACGTCACAGCGCGGGCTACGAACTGCTCAATCCAGGCGATAGCCCAGCCACGGGCCAGGACCAAGCGGCCGAGCGGCGTCGGGATCTTTTCGGCAACCACTGACCGCCACTGTCGGGCATTAGAAACTTCAAACCGGCGGGATCGTCCGTCGTTTTCGACACATTGGCTCGTGGCGGAAAGGAGAAATGTCATGGATGCAAACGCCAAAGTAGTCGCCTTCAGGCCGGCACGAACGAGCAACACACTGCGGCGAACCGAAGCGAAGGCAGGAGAAGCTCGGCCAATCCGGGATGGCGTGCCGAGTGCAAACGCTTCCACGCGATGTAAAGTCCAATTTCTGCGAATGCGGCTAACGCGCCTTGCGGCAATCGTCAGCTGGATCAAGGAGATACTGGAAAGACGGCGCAGCCATCGCACGCTGACGGAACTTACGGACTCCCAGCTTCAAGATATCGGCCTTACGCGCGTGGACATTGTCGACCGCAATGGAGGACAAGTTCACCTGCGCCTCGTCCCGGGCCGACAACAGATAGAAGCGCCAGCGTGGCGGCTCTCGTTCAACCTTCGCCACATCCAAAGGCAGGCGCATCGTCAACCGTCTTTTGCACGGACCGTCGCTCGTATTTCCGTGCCGCAGGTGAAGAGAAAGATGGCCATGCTGAAACACTCGAGCCCTCGCAACGAATTAAGAAGGCCTCCACCCCAACAGGAGACGACATTCATGCAGTACATGGTCTTGACACGTCGGCGAACAGAACGCTTCGACGACGCGCATTACACGCCCGAGAGACTGGAATCCGAAGCTGAAGGCGTTCGGCGGCTATACACGGCAGGCACCGTACGACAAATCTGGAATCGCGCCGATATGGGAGGCGCCTGTCTTGTCATGGAGGCCGAAGGGGTAGAAGAGGTTCGCTCGGTGCTCAACGCCCTTCCGTTGTTCCAAAGCGGCATGCAGGAGACGGTATCGATCGTGCCCCTACGACCGTATAGAGGTTTTGGGCCCCGCCAATAAGCGAAATCGCTGCACGTGTAGACATCATCTGGTAATCCGTTCGAACATCTGCCGGACAGCACTACCAAGCGGATGATGGACGCGGACGCGGGCGTGGAGAAATGACCGACCGCTCGTCGCCGGCGCCCATTATCGTAAGATCTGGCTCTTTGGCCCCGGCTGTTCATCAACGACGACGATTGCGTGCTCTCCCAAACGCAAAAAACCGCCCCGGTTAGACCGGGACGGTAATTGATTTATGATAAAATTGGTTGCGGGGACAGGATTTGAACCTGTGACCTTCAGGTTATGAGCCTGACGAGCTACCGGGCTGCTCCACCCCGCGTCACCTACGAGCAAGCGTTTGCTTGCGACTACGAGCAAGCGTCTGCTTGCGACTACGAGCAAGCGTTTGCTTGCGAGCTTAGAGGTAAGTTTGAGCTTACCGTATTCAAGAGGGCGCCAAATGAAAGGGCCGCTTGCGCGGCCCGGGATCCCGTTTGGCGGGCCTTATCGTAGAGAG